>DATKWS010000219.1:0-27220 GCA_035529435.1 Patescibacteria group bacterium | reverse complement strand
CTCGTGTTGGGCCTCAATGTCAACTTCGACATAGCTTCGATCGAACTTGTGCTCGACCTGCGGTACACGCTGGGGATAATGACGATCGACGATGCGGGCGATGCGGCGGTGCGGAACAGCGCCCTCTCGTTTATGGCCGGTGTGGCTTTACCGTTTGGAAGCACTGAATAAAGAATATTGCTCCTGGTAGGGTCGAGTGCTGGCGCGGTGCTCCGTAGGCCTGGCCTATCTGTTTCTCCCCGTTTCCTCTTTCCGTTTGGAAACCGAGGAGTTTCGGATTATCCTCTCCAACTTTCATTTGGTCTGCAAGAATTCCTCGCACGTTGGGGACCGGATGGAATAAATGAGAGGGTCAACACGCTGGAAAGGAACGCGGAGGCATAAACGACCAGCATCGGTTCCATAAGCAGCCGGAATCTGAATTTGAATATCGAGAGGAGGATGACGAGCAGGACATACCCCGCGACCGGCGCAACGACGGGCCGGTGCTCCCTCCGGTAGTATCGTGCCAGACCAAAAAATCCCAAAAACGCGAGAGGCACGTAAGCATACGCCATCACATTCGAAAGGTTCCGTACGCGCTCGATCTCCCACCCCCCCATCAAATGGCTTTCCCATCCCCTCATGAACAGCACTGAAACCTTGTTGTAGATTATCTGGGCGGTTTTCAACCTGTTATACGCGATGAATCGTAGCGCCCGCTGCAGGTACTCCATCTGGCTCCCGGAGGGCCTGGGGGGCAACTCCCGACTGGTTGCACCGGGTCCGTGCACGGGGCGCTGGACGTCGGGCGCCTTACCGGTGGTGCCGTCGGCTTTCTCATTGTAGCTGAGGTAAAAATTGAACGCTCCCGTTTCGGAGACGGGAACAAAGCGCCGAAACATCACTGCGTTTCGAACGGTCCACGGTGAGATGACGGCGGCAAGCACGATCACGAACAACCATCGACGGCGAACTGTCGCGAAAAGCCCCGGCACCAAGAACAACAAAGCTGGTTTGAGCAGTACTCCCGTACCGGTCACGGCGGCCAGCGCCACGGCCTTGCAGGTGTTTGGAATATCTTTCGACGCTACCAACATGATCGCAGCGACACAGAAGACGCCGAGCGTTTCGCTGAGAGTGGTGAGATTGTACAGTATGAAATGGGGATACACGGCGAAGATCAAGGCGGCGATCAGGCCCGCCCTCCGGTTCCACATGCCCGCCGCCACGGCATACAACAGAAGCGACGTGAATGCACCGATGATACCCTGAATCACAAACACCGCCGTGTAATTGTAATCACCGAACAACGAGTACACGGCTCTTAGAAACAGAGGATAGAGTGGCACCCGGTATGTATCGAACCCTCCATGCACCGCCAACGCATTGTATTCGGCCATGTCGCTGAAATCGGGATCGACGCCGCATGCACAAGCACAATAGACGCGGATGGCCAGTGCAACAATGAATATGATGGCCAGCGGTATCCAACTACCCCGAAGGCGTTCGATTACCGTATGCACCGGATCGTACCGAGCCCGTATCGCCCGGTACTCGTACACGAGAAGGACGGCTGCATAGAGCACCAGCAATGGCTCCAACACCGCTCGGTGCCTGCCATCGAGCGGTGCAAGAATGCTGAACAGCGCTACGTACCCTATAAACGGTAGGAGAAAGCTCCGGTGCTCTCTCCGGTGGTACCGGATCGCCCCGGCGATCCCAAGCAGTGCAAGGACGGCATATGAGAACGTTCTCACGTGGGAAGCCCTGCTAATCGTACTGAAGGTGCCGTCCATCGTGTAACTTTGCCATCCCTTCCCCAGGAATACCGAGGCGCTGTAATAGTACCTGGCGAGTATGTCCCACGCGTCGCGAGCCCTCTCGTATACATCGAAACTAATACCGTACGTGTGCCGGTCGTAAACCGGTACCAGGATGTCATAAACCAGTGCATTTCGAATGATCCACGGCGCCAGCGTCACAACGAGAACGGCGATGAAGATCCACCTTCTCCGCGAAGTCGCGATAAGGCCGGGGATGAAGAATAGGTACGCGGGGCTCATCAACAGCCCGCATCCCGTGAGAGCCGCACTGATCCCCGATTTCAGTCCGGTCCGCCCCGGGGACAACGACACAGCCATGATCGAGGCGATCAGTGTAACGCCGAAAGATTCGGGAAGCACGGCCGCGTTGTACAGCATGAAGTTTGGATACACCGCGGTGATGGCCGCCGCAACGGTTGCGACGGAGCGGTCGAAGAACAGGAGCGCCCAGTGGAACAGCGCAACGACGCCGAGACAGCTGACGAACCCCTGAACCACATAGACTGCCGTGAATTCGCGGTTTCCGAACAACAGATAGATCGCGCGCAGAAAGAGCGGATAGAGCGGCGGCGTGGAAGCGGGAAAAACCCCGCTTACGGCCAGAGCGTTGTACGCCGCCATTTCACCCGTGTCGGTCGGTGCATGCACGGCGAAGGCGAAGATAAGCCTCACGACCAGCGCGGCGAGGCTCGCAATCACCAGGTTACGATCGACGTATCTCATCAAATGGCTCCAATACTGCGATGAAATCCGGTTGCTGAGACGTGATTCGCCGCCGGGTCGCCCTGTTTGCAGTGCCCCGCCGGGAACGGGCGGCGTCGGTACCGTTGATGATACTACTCGACTCTCAGAAGATACTTAACGCAAGAGCGCCATCTTCCGCGACCAAACAAATCCGGGGGTCTTCATCCGGTAGAAGTAGATTCCGCTCGCGACGCGCGTGCCGCGGTTGTTCCTGCCGTCCCAGGTCTCACGGTAGGTGCCGGCTTCGCGCACCTCGTCGACGAGTGTGCGGACGAGACGACCCGCGGCGTCGTAGATCTTCAGCGACACCGCCCCCCGCTCCCTCAGGCCGAAGGAAATCGTCGTCGTCGGGTTGAAGGGATTCGGGTGATTCTGCGCGAGGCTGTTCACCGCGGGAATATCACCCACATCGAATGGATCGCCCAGAGCGTGATTCATCCATTCGAGCACATCCAGGGCCACCATATCCCGCATGAGTGGGAATTCGCGGGTGGCCTCCCGCAGGTACATGAAGCTGAAGCCGAACCACATCGTTCGAATGTCGTAGCCGCCGTCGTTGGTGCCCTCGTTATATATACCGGCATAGTACGGTTGCCCGCCCACATCGGGATACCGGAGCGCATAGTAACCATAATCAGGGCCCGCCTTCTCCAGGTAGTCGAAGCGGTTGAACACGGGACAGCCGCCGTGGACGTAGAACGAATCGCCCCGCGTTGTGTGCCAGAGTGGATTGTCGGCGCTCGAGTCGGCCTCGACGAGCGGCGAGACGATGCCGCCGAGGTCGTAGTAGCTGTCCCCTTCGAATCGAACTCCACAGTACGTCGAAAGCAGGGTGAGCGCTACAACGCCCGGTGCCGCGTCGAGATCGGCCGCCACATCATCCCCACACACCCACAGTCCCACCCGGTGATACGAGAACTCCATCCAGTCGACGAGAAGCTGTGCGTCATTGCTCTTGTCGCTGTACGTCGTTCCCTCCGAAATCGTGCATTGCCGGAGGTCCCCCGAGTCCCAGATCACGGTGAGGTACGCGGTCGTCATTTGGAAATTCTTCGCCCGGCTCCCCGGACCGTTCGAGACGCAGGAAGACGGACCGTTCACGTCGTAGCGATCGAACGGGGTATCCGACGGCACGCAATGCCCCATGACCGATTCCCAGTACTGCTGCGGAATCCCGTCCGGCGACCCGATCCCGTGGTAATCGTCAACGTAGAGGATATCCGAGTTCAGTGTCGGGAGGCAGGTGAACTCGAAAAAGATATCCTCGGTCTCCGCGCGGGTCGGCAGTGTCGATGCCTCGTCGGCGAGATCGAACGCCTTGAAGTAGTAATCGATCCGGTACCCCCGAGTGAGGAGCGAATCGTTGAGATCGAACATGTACCGGTCGGGCACGGCATCCCCCTCCGGCGTGCGCGCCGGCTCGCCCTGTATGACCGTCCACACGCCATCGTCCCCCACGTATGTGCCGTACGTGCCCTCGAGTGCAGGACCGTAGAGATCCGGCTTCGTTTCGACACCGATGTAGCCGCACCGCACGTGCATGTAGACCTCGGGGCCGTTGACATTCTCGCGAATTCCACCGGTGAGGTTCGATGCGCATCCGACGACGACGGAATCCCCCGGATCGATCTCCTGTTCATCGAGGGGACGGAGGTCGATCGCCGCATCGGCGCGCACGTAGCTCTGGAGATCGAACTCCACACCGGGAAAGTTGTCCTGGAATAGGTCAACGTCGCGGTACGTCCACTGCGGGCCGGTCGTCACATACCGCTCGACGCGGACGTTGTCGAACCAGGGGGTCGGATTGTACGAACACCCCCCGTACCACGGGTCGCAGAGGTCGACGATGCCGAGGCCCACCTGTATCGGATCACTCCCCACGAGGTCCCCGATCTCCTCCTCCGTAACTATGTACGCCTTCTCGTCGCCGTAGTAGAGGATGTAACGGTTGAGCCACTCCCCGGGGCAACCGGCCACAACGCTGCGGACCCGCCAGAAGTAGAACCGGCTGTGAAATCTGCTCAGGGGATTGAGCGGCATGTCGCGGTAGACGGTAAACTTCAGCTTCGCGCCGCCGAGGTGCGGCAGCACTCCCGCCGGTATATCGGAATCCTGGTACCGGTCACCGGTGGTCGAGTACTTCGTCATGTCGACGGCCGGCGAGACGATCATCTCGTCCTGATTGAGCGGATGGCCGAATTCGTCGGTCCGGGAGTGCGGCGTCTCGTAGAGCGCGGGGTAGTCCACGCTCGGGTATGTTGAGCCGTAGAAGAATGCGGCCTGCGTGCGGATGTTCTTGTTGCACGGATCCTTGTCGAGAAATCCCATGTCGAGCCCCGAATAGAGGCCGAACGGCTCCTTCACGCCGGCCCGCCAGATGCCCGCCGCGCGGTCGCCGTCCGCGGCCGACTCGAAATCTTCGTAATCGATCGTGCCGCCTTCATCGCCGATCATGACGTTGTCGAGGTGCGCCGCGCCGTCCGAGTCGAAATGACCGTCCTCGTCGCTCCATGCAACGTCGGAGACGAAACGGAAACGCAGCTTGGTGACGGCCTTCGGCACATATATCCCGTGCGTGGCGAGTGTATCGAGAAGGCCTTCGTACCGCGCGATCTCGTTCCACGCGCCACCGCCGTCGTATTCGACATACACCCGGTCGTACCCGGGCTCCGTGTCGATGGAGAGCCGGTATGAAAATGTGAGGAGCCCCGTGAACCATATCGGTTCACTCACGAGGCGCTGATCCCAGTTGTTCCCATAGCCCGGTGCCGATCCCCAAGCGCACATATATTCGTCATCGCCCGGCGGCGCCCCGCACCAGGCGGATTGTGCACCCTCGAGCGGCCCCGGCAGCCCGGTGAGCCCGGGCTCCGCGTAGTCCTCGACGTGCCAGAATGTATCGATCTCGGCGGTATTGTCGGCGCGTGTCCATCCCTGCCAGCTACGCGGCTCGAAATCGTAGTGCACGATCACGTAGGTGTCGACCTGCGCGGCGGTGAACCTCCCGTCCACATCCGCGAGGGGGAGAATCCCGGCATCCTGTTGAGCAAACATCCCGGGCGACCAGGACCGCTCGAATATCGGCCGTGATTGTCGCGTTTCCTTCGGGGCGGCACTATGGGCGAGGGCGAGAACCAGGCAGAACAGAAGGACCACCTTCACACATCGTCTCATCGGCACCTCTCTTTTTGAGAATGGTTCATCCCCGCGGCAACGGGTCGCGCGGGATCCGTTCGCACCACGACGCACCTCCAGATGTGCCCGGTAACGGATGAGGCCAATCTTATCTCAAGAGCACCATCTTTCTCGTCTGCTCGAACTCCTTTGCGCTGATCCGGTAGAAATAGACGCCGCTCGCGACCACGGAGCCGCGGTTGTTGGTGCCGTCCCACACCTCGCGGTATGCGCCGGCGTCACGCACCTCGTCGACGAGTGTACGCACGAGCCGCCCTGCCACGTCGTACACGCGCAGCGTCACCCGCCCCTTCTCCCGCACGCCGAAGTGGATCGTCGTCGCGGGGTTGAAGGGGTTGGGGTAGTTCTGCGCGAGGCTGTTCGCGGCGGGGATTTCTTCTTCGCCGATGATGACATTTAGAGCATTCCAGAACCACTGGAAGACGTCGTTGAACACATGGCTGCGCATGATGGGGCTCCCCGGCTCCACGTCGCGGAGGTACATCAGGCTGAATCCGAACCACATCGTGCGCACGCTGTAGCCGCCGTCATTCACCAGATCGGGGACCAGAATCCCCGCGTAGTACGGCTCCCCGCCGTAATCGGGATACCGCAGGGCGTACTCTCCGTTACCGGTCTTTTCGAGCACGTCGAAGTCGTTGATGACCGGACAGCCGCCGAATGCATACAACGAATCGCCCCACGTGCCGTGCCACAGCGGATTGTACGGTTGCCCGCAGGCCCTGACGAGCGGGCTCACGATCCCGCCGCCGCCCGAGAGCCCGCCGGTCATTTCGAAATAGCTGTCGTGCACCTGGCTGACACCGCAGTAAACCGAGAGCAATTCCAGGGCGCCCGGCGATGTCGCGCCGGCGAGATCCGTCGCGACATCATCACCGCACACCCAGAGTCCACAGTTGTGCGGGGCCCATTCCATCCAATAGATGAGCATCTCCGCATCGTTACTCTTGTCGCTGTATGTCGTTCCCTCCGATATCGTGCATTCGGAGAGATTTCCCGAGTCCCATATCACGGTCCTGTAGGCGAGCGTCATTTGATAAATTTTGGCGCGGCTTCCCGGGCCGTTCGAGACACCGGACGAGGGCTGGTTGACATCGTAGCGGTCCGGCCGGTTGCCGGGGGGCACGCAGTGGCCGAAGGCCGACTCCCAGTAATGCTGTGCAATCCCGTCCATCGTCCCCCGGCCGTGGAAATCGTCGACGTAGAGCACGTCGGAGGCCAGCGTCGGGAGGCAGGTCCATTCGAAAAAGAGCTCCTTGGTCTCGGCGTATCTCGGAAGCGTCGAACGGTGGCCGGCATGATCGTACGCGGAAAAATAGTAATCGATCCGGTACCCCCGGGTGAAGAGGGAGTCGTTCAGATCGACCATGTACCTGCCGGGTGCGATGTTCCCGGCACCGGTGCGGGCATGGTCGCACTGGAGAACGGTCCACTCGCTCCCGTCGTCGCTGTCGTACGTGCCGTACGTCCCCTCGAGGCTCGCTCCGAAGAGATCCGGCTTTGGATTCAGCGGGTTGCCGATGTAATGGCATCGTGCATGCAGGAAGACCTGCGGCCGGCCGGCCGCCGTCGTGTCGATCCCGCCGCCGAGGGGCGAATCGCAGTCGACGACGATCGAATCGCCCGGATCGATCACCGGATCGTCGTTGGGCCGGAGATCGTTGGCCGCATCGGCGCGAACCCAGCTCTCCAGATAGAATTCCTGCTCGGGGAAGTTATCCTGGAAGAGATCGAGGTCGCGGTAGCTCCACTGAGGTCCGACCTGGCTGTAGCGCTTGACGTACACATTATCGAAGTACGGCGCCGAGGTATGCGCGGCGCAGTTCCCATAGACCTGATACCAGACATCACACATGTCCACGACCATTAATCCCACCTGTATCGTGTCCCCCTTGACCAGGTCGCCGATCGGGTTCGCCACGAACTGGTAGTCATGGGTGGATCCCATATTGATGTATCCCCGGTCCCCCCATGAGCCGGGGCATCCGTTTTTGATCGTCCTGACCCGCCAGTTGTACCCGACGAGGTTCACGTACGGCAGATCGCTGTAGAGGGTGAATCCGAGCAGTATCCCTCCCAGCCCCGGCAACGCCCCCGACGGTATTGCCGCATCCTGGTACTCGTCACGGTTCGTCGAGTACCGGTTGATGTCTATCGGCGGCGAGAGGACCACCTCGTTCTGGCAGGGCGCCTCTATCCCGCCGGCCCCCTTGCAGAACGGCGTGACGGGCTGCCCGAATTCCGGCCCCGCCCAGTTCTCCTGGTCGTAAAAAACGATCTGCGAGGTGAAGTTGAAATTGCACGGATCCTCATCCTCGAGTCCCCCGCGGAGCTTCGCATAGATACCGAATCCTTCCTGCACATCGGCATGCCAGGTACCGCTCCGAAAGGCATTATCCGCGGCGGATTCGAAATCCTCGTAGTCGAGGACGCCCGTCTCATCCTCGATCGTGATGCTGTCGATGTGCGCGGCGCCATTGCCGGCCCAGAGCCCATCCTGGTCACTCCATGCGCCGTCCGATGTGAAATGGAACCGCAACTTCGTCGCGTACTGCGAGAGGTGCAGGTCGTGCACGGCCACCGTGTCCAGGAGCCCGTCGTACTCAGCGAATTCCACCCAGTTGCCGCCGCCGACATCGTATTCCACGGTGGTCCGGTCACACCCCGGCTCCGAGTCGAAACGTCCATGATACGAGAGCCGCAGAAAACCGTTGAAGTAGACGGGATCGGTGACGAGACGCTGGTCCCAGGAGTTTCCGTACCCCGGCGCGGCCACCCAGAGACACATATATTCAAACGGCCCCGGCGGTGCACCGCACCAGGCGGACTTCGTTCCTTCCACCGGGCCCGGCAGGCCGGCGAGCCCGGGCTCCGCGTAATCCTCGACGTGCCAGAAGGTGTCGGGGACGGCGGTCTGATCGATAGACGTCCATCCCTGCCAGTTCCTGAACTCGAAATCGAAGTAGACGATGGTGTAGGTGTCGATCGTGCTGCTCGTGAACAGCTGCGGCACGAGGTATTCGGGTATCTCCACATCCTCCGCCGCGAATTCGTCGTGCGTCCAATTCCGCAGGATACGGTAGTCGGTACGGCGCGCCTCACGCGCCGGCGCATCGGCGAATACCGCACCGAGCAGGGTACATGCGAGAATGAGAGCGAGTGCGTGTCGCATGAAGAATCCCCCCGTAACCGCCCCGGGGCGTACACTTATTCCTGTCCGCGCTGGATCGCCGTTCGCCAAGCTCGGGGGCAACTCCATTCTTCACCAAAAGCACGGGGGAGTTTTTCGTGTTGTAGAAATGCTTCCGGCAATCCGAATGCCCGGTAACGCCTCTCCAGCGCATCCACCGGCTGAGCCATGAAGTCATTGTATCATAAATTGTTATCTTTTTCAAAGGAATTGATGTACCATGGTGTACCATGAAGGTGCGGCGCTTGACCGGGTCCCCCGATACGCTGCGTTCTTTAGTCTTGACAACAGTGCGGTACGCGATATTTTTGATGAAACGGGAGCGAACGTGATGCGGCGAAGTTACCATTCTCTTATTTTCTGCGCGTATCCCGGGAACCGGATCTGACAGCATTGTGTTGCTCCGCATCCTCAAGAGATCCCAGAGGAAATCGAAATACCCCGTTTGCGGGGAAAAGAGGTGAAACGGCATGAAAAAGGCCGAACTGAACAGGATGAAGAAGGATGAGCTGCTGAAGCTGGCCAAGTCCAAGAAGCTGAAGGTCACCGTCGACATGCTCAAGACGGAGATCGTCGACCGGCTCGTACAGCTGGAACAAGCAAAGACGAGATTACAGAAGGGCGGCGGGAAGGCGAGACCGGCCGGGACATCACGTAAGGCCGGAGGCACGGCCGGCGCGAAGGGCGGCGGTTCGAGCCGCGCGAAGGCTCCACCGAAGAGAAAAGCGGCCGAAGCGGCGGCGGCGAAAAAGAAAGGTGCCGCTCCCGCGGCCCCGAAACGGGCCGCCCGGCCCGCCGGACCCGCGAAACGTGCAGCGGGTGAACCCCACGGGGAAGCGGCCGCCGGACGTGCCGCGCGCGGGAAAGCGCCCGCGGAGCCCCGGGCCTCCCGCGAAAAGAAGCTGAACGGTGCAACGATCCGCCAGAAGGCCGTTGCCAGCAAGTACTACCTCGGCGCCGAGGAGGCCGCGATGCCCCCGGTCGAATCGATGGAGGTGCCCGGTGGATACGGCATTGACCGGATCGTTGCGATGGTGCGCGATCCGCACTGGGTCTTCACGTACTGGGAAGTGACCGCCGGCCGGTACCGTGAGCTCGAGTCGCATTTCGGCGATACGTGGCCGCGCTGCAGCATGATCCTCCGCGTTATCGATGTTGATTCAGATCCGCAGAGCCATTTCGATATTACGCTCACCACCGAGGCGCGCAACTGGTACATCAGCGTGCAGCCCGATCGGAGCTACCAGATCGCGATCGGTGCGCTGGGTCCCGACGGGACGTTCGTGCAGGTGGCGGTTTCGAACGTGGTGAAGACGCCCCGCAAGAGCATGAGCGACGTGGTCGACGACCGGTGGATGATTCCCGACGAGGTGTTCGAGAAGATATTCGCCGCCTCCGGCGGGTACGACGTGCAGGCGAGCTCGGAGGAGCTCCGCGCCCTCCTCGAGAAACGGCTCCTCGAGGAGATATCCTCCGGGGCCGTATCGAGCTTCGGCAGCGGCGCGATGCGGGAGGAGGAGCGGGAGCGCGGGTTCCGCCTGTGGATCGCCACGGAGCTGATCCTCTACGGCGCCACCGAGCCCGACGCGCGCTTGACGATCCAGGGCAAGGAGATACCGCTCCGCGGCGACGGCACGTTCTCGCTGCGCTTCGCCCTGCCCGACGGTAAGATCGATATTCCCGTAACGGCCGTCTCGGCCGACCAGGTCGAGGAGCGAACCATAGAGACGGCAGTTCGAAAGAAATCCGAGGAGAAAGAACCGGTGGTGCGATGAGCGATCGTGCCGCCGGCCGATCACCGGCATCCGGCCTGGCGCCCCGATGGACCGCAGAGGGCAGGCCTACAAAGAAACGGTGTAACAATGATGGATAAGGAGAAGGGATATCTTTCTCTCGTGCTCCACGCGCACCTGCCCTACGTGCGGCACCCCGAATACGACGAGTTCCTCGAGGAGGACTGGTTTTTCGAGGCCCTCACCGAGACCTATATCCCCCTCATCGAGGCCTTCGACCGCCTGATCGAGGATGGGGTCGACTTCCGCCTCACGCTGTCGCTCACCCCGACGTTGCTGTCCATGCTGTCTGACCCGCTGCTCCAGTACCGGTACCTCCGGCACCTCAACAAGCTGATCGATCTCGCCGGCAGGGAGATCGAGCGGACGCGCTGGATGCCCGAGTTCCACGAGCTGGCGCTGATGTACCACTGGAAGCTTTCGCGCGCGCGGCATATATTCCTCGAGCGGTACAACAGCCGCCTCGTGCCGGCATTCAAGCAGTACCAGGACCTCGGCAAGCTGGAGATCATCACGTGCGGCGCGACGCACGGATTCCTGCCCCTCATGCTGAACAGAACGGCGACCCGCGCGCAGATCCGCATCGCCGCGGACCATTACGAGAAGCACCTGGGAAGAGCCCCGCGCGGCATCTGGCTGCCCGAATGCGGGTACGTTCCCGGCATTGACGAGCTCATCAAGGAGGCGGGGATACGGTACTTCTTCACCGACACCCACGGCATCCTCTTCGGCTCGCCGCGCCCCCGGTACGGGGTTTTCGCCCCGGTCTACTGCCCCTCCGCGGTGGCCGCGTTCGGACGGGACATGGAATCCTCGAAGCAGGTCTGGAGCGCGCGCGATGGATACCCGGGGGACTGCGCGTACCGGGAGTTCTACCGTGACGTCGGATTCGATCTCGACTACGACTACATTCGCCCGTACCTGCATGCCGACGGGAACCGCATCAACCTGGGGATCAAGTATTACAGGATCACGGGGCTGTCCGACCGGAAGGAGCCGTACCGGCCGGCGATCGCGCGCGAGAAGGCCGCCGAGCACGCGGGGAACTTCATGTTCAACCGGGAAAAGCAGCTCGAGTACCTCAACGATTTTCTCGGGATCAAGCCGATCATCGTCTCCCCGTACGACGCGGAGCTGTTCGGTCACTGGTGGTACGAGGGGCCCGATTGGATCGAGTTCCTCCTGAGAAAACTCCACTTCGACCAGGAAACGATCCGCTCCATCACGCCGTCGGAGTACCTCGAACTGCACCCCAAGCTCCAGATCATCGCCCCGTCGATGTCGTCGTGGGGATACAAGGGGTACAGCGAGGTGTGGCTCGAGGGAAGCAACGATTGGATATACCCCCACCTCCACATGATCGCCGACCGCATGGTGGAGCTGGCCGGCCGTTTCCCCGACGCCGACGATGCCCTGCGGCGGGCCCTCAACCAGGCGGCACGCGAGCTGCTGCTCGCGCAGAGCAGCGACTGGGCATTCATCATGAAGACGGGCACGATGGTCGAATACGCCCACAAGCGAACCAAGGATCATATCGCGCGGTTCAACCGGCTCTACGACGACATCCTCGCGGAGCGGATCAACGAGCAGTGGCTCAAGGAGGTCGAGAACCGGGACAACATCTTCCCCGACATCGATTACCGGGTGTACCGGCCGATGCAGGGGGATTGACGGACCGCCGCGATTTCGAAGAGGGCCGATGCCGGAACACGAACATCACAAGCATCTCGTCATACACGGCCATTTCTACCAGCCGCCCCGTGAGAATCCCTGGACAGACCGGATCGACCGGCAGGACGGCGCCGCACCCTACCACGACTGGAACGAGAAGATCGCGGCCGAGTGCTACACGCCGAACACCTGCTCGCGGCGCCTCGACGGGTACGGCCGCATCACGAAACTGCTGAACAATTACGAATGGATCAGCTTCAACTTCGGCCCGACGCTCCTCTCGTGGCTCGAGGCGAAGCATCCCGGAACGTACGGGAAGATCCTCGACGCGGACCGGCGGAGCGCCGGGCGGCTGGGCCACGGCAACGCCATCGCGCAGGCGTACAACCACATCATCATGCCCCTCGCCACGCGGCGCGATCAGGAAACGCAGATCAGGTGGGGCGTCCGTGATTTCGAACGGTGCTTCGGACGGGAGCCCGAGGGGATCTGGCTTCCCGAGACGGCGATCAACGAGGCGTTGCTCGATATCCTGATCGATTTCGGATTCCGCTTCATCATCCTGTCGCCGCACCAGGCCGACGGTGTACGGACGATCCGCAGCAGCGGGCGGTGGAAGAACGTTCAGGACGGATCGGTACCGACGGGAGTCCCGTACCGCTGCTTCGGACACGGCCCCTCGGGGAAGCGGGATACGCGGCGATTCATCGATGTCTTTTTCTACGATGCATCCCTCTCGGTCGACGTGAGCTTCAATCACCTCCTCAGGAACGGCGACTCCCTCTCCGCCGCGATCTCCGCGTCGTACGAGCGGGACAATTCGAATCTCGCCGTCATCGCCACCGACGGCGAGATCTACGGTCACCACGAACCGTTCGCCGATATGGCGCTTTCGTATCTCACCGATGTCGCCGCACCGGCCGGCGGCATCGCCATGACGAATTTCGGCGCCTACCTCGACACGCACGGGCCCGAATGGGAGGTCCATCTGAAGCCGGGCAGGAACGGCGAGGGGACGGCGTGGTCGTGCGCGCACGGCATGGGACGCTGGAAGGAGGACTGCGGATGCAACGTGGGCGCGCCGGCCGGATGGAACCAGAAGTGGCGCTCCCCGCTCAGAACGGGCCTCGACGCACTGCGGGACGAGCTGGCGGCGGCATTCGAGCAATCGGGAGCCGGCCTGTTCGCCGACCCGTGGAAGGCCCGCGACGAATACAGTGCGGTGATCCTGGAGCGGAGCGTCGAGAAGGCGGAACGGTTCGTCGGCGAGCATGCACCGCGTGAGCTGGCTCCGGAGGAACGCTCGCGCGCCCTCTCGCTCCTCGAGAGCCAGCGGTTCGCGCAGCTCATGTTCACCTCGTGCGGGTGGTTCTTCAACGATATTTCCGGTGTCGAATCGGTGCAGCTCCTCAGGTACGCCGCCCGCGCGATCGAGCTGGCGGACGGGGAGCGGCGCGAGCGGTTCGAGACACTGCTCCGCGGCGAGCTGGCGAAGGCGCTCAGCAACGTACCGGAAGCCCGGACCGGCGCGGATATCTACGCACGCGGCGTGGCCACCGCGGCGATCGACGCATCCTTTATCGCGGGCCAGCACGCGATCCTCGCGCATTTCTTCGGGGTCGAGGAGGCATCACGCGTGTTCAAATACACCGTGCGGACGATGGACCGCATCGAGCGCACCGGCGGCAGGAACAGCCTGTCGTCCGGCCACATCGAGATCGTCTCCCCCTACACGCTCGAGCATCACGAGTTCCAGTACGTCGTCGCCGTCGAGGACGCGGCCGCCGTCACCTGCAACGTCAAGCCGGCCGCGGAAGGGGGCCCCTTCAGGGAGACGGCCGATCGATTCCTCGGTATGCCCGAGGAGCGGTTCGCCGCCGATATCGCCCGTACGGCACGCGACGAGTTCGGCGGCCGGTATATCGACCTGAAGGATCTCTTTATCGAGGACCGCGAGCGCATCCTCCTGCACCTCTGCCGCGGTGCTATGGGATCGGTGCTGGAGCGCTACGAAAAACTGTTCGACGAGAACCGGTCGCTCCTCCGCCTGCTGAGGGACGCCGGGATCGCACCCCCCTTGAGCCTGTCCGTGCCGGTGCAGGCCGTCCTCACGCGCAGGCTCGTGAACGAGGTGGAGCGCTGGCAGCCCACCATCGAGCCGGGGGGGCTCGGCGGCATCAAGGAGATCGTGACCGATGCCGATGCGCACGGTATACGGATCGATACGACATCGGCCTCGCGCGCCTTCCGTGATGTCGTGCTGGAGCGGTCATCACGGTTCGAGGAGCGCCTCGATGCCGATGCGGCCGATGCCCTGTTCGAGTTCGTCGAACTGAGCCACGCCCTCGACATCACCATCGAGATGCACGACATACAGAACGAAATCTTCCGGATACTGGAAACGACGGTGGGCGCGGCGATCGAGTCGCTGCGCGGCGCCGGCGGCGAGGCGGGACACCCCGAACCATCCGCCGGGGACGGCGCCGCGACGCGCCGGGCGGTGGAGTCCTTTCTCAACCTTGCCCGCCGCTTCAACTTCAATACCGATTCCTATGAGGAACGGCTTCCCCGAAACACTCCCGCCGTACTATAATGGATGCGAAAAGGAGTGTCTCCCGATGAAGAAGGTCGAGGCGAAAAAGCGCATACGGAAACTCCGCGACGAGATTCTCCATCACGACTACCTCTACTACGTGAAGAACGAGCCGAAGGTCTCGGACGCCGGTTACGATAAGCTGCGGCGCGAGCTCGAAGCGCTCGAAGCGCGGTACCCCGACCTTGTCACCCCCGACTCCCCAACCCGGCGCGTCGGCGCCCCGCCGCGCGACGAGCTACCGAACGTTCTCCACCTGCACTCGATGCTCAGTCTCGATTCGACCGGCGACGCCGATGAGGCACGCGAGTTCGACCGGCGGGTCAGGCGCGCACTGGAACGCGACGATGTCGCCTACACGGTCGAGCCGAAGTTCGACGGCCTCTCGATAGAGCTCGTCTACGAGGACTGCGTGCTCACGCGCGGCGCGACGCGGGGTGACGGCACGACGGGGGAGGATGTGACTCCCAACGTCCGTACGATCCGCGCGGTGCCGCTGCGGCTCCGGGGCGGCGCCGCTCCCATGCGTCTCGCCGTTCGCGGGGAGGCCCTGATGCCGCTCGAGCGCTTTCAGGAGCTGAACCGCTGGATGACGGAGCGCGGCCAGAGCGCATTCGCCAACCCCCGGAACGCCGCCGCCGGCTCGATACGCCAGCTCGACTCGCATATCACCGCGGAGCGCCCCCTCACCTTCTTCGCCTACGAGATCATGGTGCTGGAGGGCGCGGAGCCGCCGGCAACGCACTCCGAGGAGCTCGGGCTCCTCGACCGGTGGGGGTTCCTCGTCGACTCACACTGGAGACGATGCGCCGCTATCGAGGAGGCGATCACGTTCCACGGCGACATCGCCGCGCGGCGCGACGAGCTCCCCTTCGAAATCGACGGCGTCGTGATACAGGTCGACGACAAGGCGTACCGCGGGATTCTCGGTACACGCACCCGCTCCCCCCGGTGGGCCCTGGCGCTGAAGTTCCAGCCGCGGCGTGAGGTGACGACGGTCCAGAATATCGTGGTGCAGGTCGGACGCACGGGAAAGCTCACCCCGGTGGCGCTCCTTCGGCCAGTCGACGTGAGCGGGGTCACGGTGAGCCGGGCCACCCTCCACAACGCGGGGGAGGTGGCGAAAAAGGACATCCGCGTCGGCGATACGGTGCGCATCGAACGGGCGGGGGATGTGATCCCCGCCGTCGTCGAACGGATCGATCGTCCCGGAAAACGGCGCGGCGCCCCGTTCGCGATGCCCGCCGAATGCCCCGTCTGCGGATCGCGCATCGACGAGGAGGGGGCGTATCACTTCTGCACGGGGGGCATTTCCTGCCAGGCGCAGCTCCGGCGCGGCATCACGCATTTCGCATCGAAGGGGGCGTTCGATATCGAGGGGCTCGGCCACAAGACGGTCGAGGCGATGGTCGGCCGCGGTCTCATAACGAACATCGCCGATCTCTTCTCGCTGGAGAAGGAGGCGCTCCTCCCGCTCGATGGATTCGCCGAGAAATCGGCCGGGAACCTGATCGATGCGATCGGGGCGGCCAGGCGGGTCGATCTGGGCCGGTTCCTCTTCGCCCTCGGCGTACGGAACGTCGGCGAGCATATCGCGCGCGTGCTGGCCGATCACTACGGATCGCTCGATGCCGTGATGGATGCCTCGGAGGAGGAGCTCGTGGAGATTCACGAGGTGGGGCCCGAGGTTGCCCACAGCGTCCATCAGTTCTTCTCGGAGAAGCATAACCGCGAGACGATCGCGTCGCTCCTTGTGCGCGGCGTCGAGATCGTACCGCCGGAGCGGCGAAGCAGCGGCCGTCCCCTCGCGGGGAAGACATTCGTCTTCACCGGCGGCCTCGACACCTACACCCGCGCCGAGGCCCAGCATCTCGTCGAGACCCTCGGGGGACGTACCGGCTCCAGCGTCAGCAAAAAGACCGCTTACGTGGTGGCGGGAACGGACCCCGGCTCCAAGGCCGACAAGGCAGCCAGGCTCGGTGTGACGATCCTCTCCGAGAAGGAATTCACCGCGCTCATAGAAAAATACCGGTGAGGCGGTATTTTATTCCATCAGGGCCATCGGTTCGTCACAGCACGTGAACTCGCATGTCTCGTGCCTGCATTCTCCCTCTTCGGTCACGCACTCGGTGCACTCCTCGATGACCCGCAACTTCAACCCGCACTCCTCGCAACCGTAGATCTGTCCCTTTTTCATTTCATGACAGTGAGGCATCGTAAAACCCTCCTTTCATCAATATAATTAAAAATTATTCCTAATAATGCGTGCCGTCAACAGAATTCCCGCAGCGTACGGCACGGTCCACGGACCGCGGTCCGCGGTCCGCCCCACCGCACCGGGCGGAACGCGCCGGCGATCGGCCGGGGCCCGCTCATTCGCCCGTCAGGCTCGATTCGTCCCCACGCCCTTCAATCACGTCGACGATGCGGCGGCAGAGAAGCGGCGCGACGCGGCGGGCGAACGCCTCGCCGGGATGCGGATCGGACGGCCCCGCGGCGTACCCGTCCTTCAGATACAGGCCTCCCTCCGTTTCGAGCTCGCGGAAATCCCAGAGATATATATTGTCCCCCTTCTCGTCCCACTCGCCGCGCACCCATTCGAAGAACGCGCGCGCGCGGCGCGCCGAATCCTCGTCCGTCGCCCCCGCCGTGAGGGCCGCGCCGGTCCAGACGAGAAACATGGTTTCCGGGAATTCCCGCATCTTCTCCTTCAGCGCGATGTACTGGAGCTTGTAGTTCTCGACTCGGCGCGCCTCCGATGCGATATCCGCCTCTCCCGTATCGGGCGCTATGTCGCTCACGGGGAAGCAGTGCTTCCAGACGATGACGCCGTACTTCTTCGTCAGTATCTCGAGCGTCGGTTCCTTCATGTATTTTTTCGGTCCCGCGTTCCCGACCCAGATGTTCCAGTAATCGTACGGACCGTTGCTCCAGCCGTACGGGGACCGCCGCGGAAACGCCGCCTCGTCTATCCGGTACGTGCGTCCGGTCTCCCGCCGGTACTCCTCGAACCACCGCTTTACGCCGGCGTCCCAGATCACCTTCCCCGTGCTGTGGTGAAGAAACACAATCTTCATCTCGTCACCTTCCCGTTTACCGTCACCCGACGGCGCACATCCGGAATGCAGAATCAACCAGGCGATTAAGAAAGGTGCCCCGAAGAAGCCGCACCGAAGATTTTCTCTCTGTCTCATCGCACCTCCCGCTCCACTGCATATAATACGGCCGGCGGCGGGATATACAAGCGCCAATTCGCCGCGGGATTCGCCGCGTACGGCCGCTTCTGCGAACCCGCTGAGAGCCGCCTGTCCGCGCCGCTCCTATCTTATCAGCACTATCTTTTTGGAGCTAGAAAATGAATCCGTTTTGAGTCTGTAGAAGTATATTCCGCTTGCAACAAGATTTCCGTTGTTGTCTTTTCCGTCCCACATCTCGGTGTACAAGCCCTTCAGCCTGTATCCGTTCACGAGGCGCCGTATCAACTGTCCCGCCACATTATATACCGAAAGGTTCACGTTTGCATCTTCCTCTATCGAAAACGTGATCTTTGTTACAGGATTGAATGGATTGGGAACGTTTGCATAGAGGCGGTTATCATACGTAGGAGTTTCACCGACGAAACAACGAGGATCAACATCTCGAATTGTCTTTATATTTCCTTTTGCATCCATGACATCGCCGATAACGAGCTTAAAATCTTCAACCGACAGAGACCTTTCACGGGCCCCGGACGCACAATACTCGACAGTTCCCATAGTGATCCGATTCTTGTCGATCTCTCGCCCGCCGTACGCATAGATAAAGAGATTTTCGCCTCCGTGCCTTTCTAACGGCGATACGAGAACGGTCTTTTGGAATTCAACACCATTTTCCCATCCTGTATACCTGATGTCCCCTTGCTTATTTTCCAATCCCAAACATACCCGAGATACACCCATCGCGTTTAGAAGATCGATCGTTACATAAAGCCGCCTTTTTTCGCCCGGCAACTCGATCTGTTCTATCCTCAATGCCACCGTAACATCTGATATTTCAACGACTGAGGCCAACGAGCCCTGCTGATACCACGGGTGCTCATCGTTATAATGATCACCGACGAAGCTGAAATCGCAAAGATTGCACCTATCGTCTCCATTGAAATCACAGCAATAATTGAACCCGGAATCCGAGGCGGCCTTGTTATACGACTCCCCAAATACAGCGAGGTCTCCAAGCTCGACCTTCCCCGATCCATCGAGATCGCAGGTCTTTATTTTTACCAGTGCGGAGCCGACGGGCCGATCGTCTACGGCGATCGATACCGTATCGCATCCGCAACCGCCGAAGTAGGCGTGTTTCAAAGTCGTTGTATAATCCGGCGCCCCGGCATCTTCCTGTGCGTTGATTTCTCCATTTTGGAATATGACGAATGAACCCTCATCTTGTGAGTACCGAAGAGATATATCTTCCTTGGATATATCGTGCGGATCTCCGAAGTTGTACGTGAATACCAAATCAGCCTGAAGTTCCTGCGCATCCCCGGCAGGGCACGCGAACAGAAAATCGTTCTCGGCATAGTCCACCGTGATGTTACATAGCGGAGGAGTGGATGATGTTATAACACTGCCGAAAAGTTGCAAGGCCGGATCGCCGAGAAACACATACGACTCGGCCAGATCCGAGTATCGAGGATGCTGGATGATCAGATCCCTCTGCGCCAGGGTGCATGCATGTCCGAGAGATGGCGCGCCATACGTGTACAGATTCTCGAGAACAAGCTTGCCGATCAGGTAATTGCCCGTCTGCCAGCTTCCCCTCGTGGGAGCAAACATGCCGATTATCCCCCGGTCGTCGTCAAAGAGGAGACGTTCACAAATCGGGCGCCCCCACTGCGGCGATTCCGTTTTCTCGAACGCCCCCAGATCGCAGCTTATCCCCAGTAAAAACGGATATATATGATTTGGATCTAACTTGGTTATATCGAAGCCGGAAGCCACCTCGAACCAGAAATTCATGTCGTAGTAGTGGGCCCCCGATCCGATGGAAGCGATGAGCGCCCTGCCCTGGTTGAACTCGCCACAGGCCTTCGACTCCCTGACCGCGTAACTCCCGCAATCACAGCATTCGGGACAATCGTTCCGCAGGAGATGCTTGCTGTAGCTTTCCGGCAGATAATTGAGAAGGTCCAGGCCGAACGTTTCTGCCAAAGAGCCGTCATTTCCCCATACGTCCCACTTGTTTATCAGTATGCTGATATCATCCGTCCATGACCCGCCGGTGCTCTGTAAATATTCCACCGCTTTGGAACCGTACGCCAGCACGTCGTTGACGCTGTGCGCCGGAATCCTTCCGATGATCAGTTCTGGATACCCATCACCGTTCACGTCCGATTTCGGCATATCGGACGCATATTAGGGAGTAAAGTACGCCATGTTCGTTTCACGGGGATCATGATCCAGGAAATAGTCCGCCGGGATGATGTCGTAGGCGGGCTGGCTGATCAGGTCGGGCTTGAAATCACCCCATCCATTGACCGACCAGACCGCCGGATCGTCCCAGAGCTCGTGATCGTTCGCGTCCCCTACCAGCATGACGTATCTCGTGCCATGCTCGTGCAGGTAATTCAGATAGGCCTTGAGATCGCCATCCCAGTAATCCTCGATATGCTGCAAGATCGTTATTCCGGTCGTCAAGCCGTACTGCTCATGCCAGTATGCCAGAGCCAGTACGCCGGGAGAGTCGATGTATTCCACCGGACCGATCGCCACCCAGTCCTCTGTGACGCTCTGCGCGCGCAGAGCTACTTCCCTGTTTACCTTGCTCATCGATGCCCATTGCTCCAGTTCCTTGTAGAGCTCGTCCGGGTTGAAATCGGGCTCAATGTCCCGAATGTATTCAAACGGCATCATCGCCTGCTCGATATCATGAACATACGTGTTGCCGTGTATATCCTCCTCCATCAAGCGATAGATACTGCCGGCGGTTCCTTTGGCGTCGACGTAGACGTACGTGCCGGGATTCCTCGTCCTGTCGGGAACGAACTCCGCCTCCGGAATCCTCTCGAATTTTTCCGCGGCGGCGTTACTGCGTTCGAGATAGTAATGATCCGCCTCGTGATCCACAATCTCCCACGTGATTTCGACGACGCCATCCTTGTATACCGGGAGGAAGTAACAGATACTTCCAGCCGGATCGTCGCACATCGACTTTATCGCCTGCTTGTCCTCGGCCGACAGATCTTGTCTGCAATAACTTCCTGTTCCTATAGATGGCCACATTATGCTATTTACACATGATGAAGCATCGCCCAAGCCAAGTGCGTGACCGAATTCATGTGCCACAATGGTCTGTATATCAAATTTTCCAGTCGTGCAGCTCGCATCCCATTTAGAATCCGCGAAGTATGCAACATTCAAATATACAATGAAATAGCTATAGAAATCGCACTTCAAGGCGCCAATGGCATTTTCATTAGCCGGTATGGCATCCCATACGTCCCGTGAGTCTATCCAGAGCACGAATCCCAGATCACCTTTATTGTTGAATGTATAACAAGTCCCTTCAATTGCGTTCCACATGCACGCTGCTTCATTCACCGAAAACGACCCGCTTATCGGTTCGTTTTCTGAGTCATATGTAAAAACCATCGAGGTGCCAAGCGGCCATTTATTACCGGAGAGAAGTTCTGTATGAGAACATTGGGCACGAACGGCTGATGACAGGAATATCGAAACAAGGAGCATAGTGCAGATTATGCCTGCCGTTCCTTTCATCTCCATCACCTCCCCTCGCTTATTATTTTTAGAATCTTTTCCTCGAAACTTTTCGGATCGATCTTCAATCGGTCCGTGTTGTTGTTGTCCCGAATCAGCGATGCACCTTCGACCCTGAATAGACCGTTCACCCCTGCAAACGGGTAGTAGCCGATGTTATCGTTACATTTTAAGAATGCATACCATTCCTCCCCCCGATTCATTTCGGGAACCTTAGTACGCCAGACCGGGTTGTATTGTCCCTTTAGAATCATCTTGATCGCGAGAACATCTTCATCTATATCCCCTTTCAATACCGATTTTACCGCAAGTGTAACGTTCTGGAGTTGGTACTCCTCACCGCTGTACGACGTTTCGTATGATTCCCGGACATCTTCGATGATACCCCGTACGATAACCTCCGCCTCCTTGGACATATACTCTACACTTCGACGTTCATTGATTTTTCGAATCGCCGCATACAGATCGCCGAGCATGCCTTTCTGCATGGGCCGATTTTTACAACCTCTTGTAAACGTGTCTTTTTCCAGAAGAAATCTGGCTGAATCCTGTTTCAATATATATCTCGTGGTAGCAAATATGCCACCTCCGCCGTGATGAAGCCTCAATGCCAATATATATCTTCTCCCCTCTTCTAAATCGAAATGATACCCTTCCGTGTAGGAAATCAAACCGATAAGAGGAACAAACTCCTCTTGCCAATCACCAACGAGTACGCTTTTGACCTTGAAACATATTTCCGCGAACGGCAGATCTGGCCCATGGGGAGCGCTCGGAAGAAAATCCCCATGCGGCACAATAATCTTCGAAATACCACACACTTCCCCCTCGACGACGAGATCCGCATATAGTAGATCCTCGAGGACATCGCCGACATCTATCGTGGCTTGGCCATTGCAAGCAGCAGAAGAGATGATATTAAGAACCATGACGCAAACTAACATAAGTCGTATATTCATCACGCGCCTCCTTTACTCCTGAATACTTTTAAAGATTTCATTCTCGAAGCTTGCAGGATCATATTTTAAATAGATCATGTTATGGTTATCCCGTATGAGCCTGTCCCCTTCGACCCTGAAAAGACCGTTCACGCCGGCAAAAGGGTAGTATCCGATTTCATCGTTCCACTTGAGAAAAACATACCATTCCTCGCCCTTATTCATATCGGGTACTTTAACTCTCCAATTCGGCCAGTACAGTCCTTTTTGAATCATACCGATTGTTAGAGTATCTCCTTCGATATTACCTTTTATCTTTGACGCAATATTCAATTTCACATTACATAAGCGCATATCATAGCCCTCGGCCGTCATTTCGTCCGTCTCCCGTACTTCTATGACGGTGCCGCGCGCAATTATCTCCGCTTCCCGGGATATGGTTTTAATGCTGCGCCGCTCACGCACTTTACGAATTGCGTCGTATAAATCGGCCAATTCGCCGTGCTGCATCGGAAACTTTTTCCAACCTCTGATAAAATTCCCGTCCCTCACGAGAAACCTGCCCGCGTCGCGTCTTAGGATATATCGAATAGATTCGAATGCACCTTTACCTCCGTGATGCCGCCTGAGCGCAAGGATGTATGTGTCGTTCTCTTCTAAATCAAAGTGGTACTCGCACCCAGATCCTGTAAATCCCACAATAGGAACGAATTCCTCATCCCAATCACCGATAAGCACATTTTTGACCTTGAAATCAAACACGGCAAAAATCTCGTCCGGCCCATGCGGTAAGTCCACGAAAAAATCTCGGGACGGAACGGTAATCTCCGATATACCGCATACCTCCCCCTCGACGACGAGATCCTCATACAGCAGATCCTCGAGGACATCGTCGACATCTATCGTTGCTTCGGCATTGCAAGCAGCAGAGGAGATGATGATCGGAAACATGACGCAAATCATGATCCATCGTATATGTATAACATGCCTCCTTCAATCATCTCATTTGCGTTTGCGTGTCTGCTCACAAAAAGTGCATCTCATTATTGCTGATATGGATCCTTTTCTTCGCAATTCTTCCAGCATTGAGCCTTACGAATCGGGTCCTCAATCGTGTAGCAACCTTTTATGCAACTCCATGAACCTTCCAATAATTCGAGAACAGTGGCACGCGCGAATAGCTCGGGTTTTAAATCAATGCCGGTCTTCAGAGCTATATCGATACATGTGCCTGCATCTGTGATCCTCACATAATGATTCTTGTTCAGGTTTCGTATCTGGGTGGAAGAAAGACACTTTTGTAATTCGAAATCCACCGCCGCGCGCCCCACGAAACACATTTTGTCATATTCATCATACAAAACGACAGTGATTTCTCGAGCATTAATGTCCGCATCGGCAATAATGCGATAGCCCGACGAAGCAATGTCATTACCTCTGTTGTTAACGGCGCTTCCATCTGGACCGATCAAATCTTCCCTGCTGCATGATGCGTTCATAGACGCCACGGAACAAATGACAAGACAGACAATGACAAACTTTCCGGACATTCCGTTCTCCCTTACAGTTGTGAAAAGAAAAGCCGCGAATTTATGCTACATCTCGTCTCAATCTGATTAAGATAACATCACCCAATCGAGGTTGGCACTAAGCCACACTTCTTGAAGTAATGGATTCCCTACTGATTCTCATGGGCATATTACATTCCAGAAAAGAAAACATTAGTGCTTCCCAGACACTTAAATAATCACATGTAGAAAAATGAATTGCCCTTCTATAATCTTTTTATGTTCTCAGAATGATCTCGATACACTATGGAAACCGTTAAGAATTTTAAAACAGCGTTAAAAATATTTGCTGGCTCCTCATGTCTATGTAGCCCATCGAAGGCGGGGGGGAGTTAGTGAGATCGCTTGTACTGCTGACCGGTCAGTTCTTCCAGCGAGCCGACACGGAAGTGTTCCATCGATTCACTCTGCTTAAATAGATGATTGGGTGGGGCGAGGGGCGTGGAAACCTACTTGGGACAGTTTGCGAATCTGCCGAACTCCAGTCTGGTCGTACCCGCGAAACCGGATAATCTCTTGAAGTTCATATTATGGACAAAGTTGGAAAAGCAATCTGATGGACGAACTAATTCAAAGTTGATTTTCTTAAGGGTGTCTCGCGCGATGGCTGCTGACAAGATGGGTTCCTGCTGAATTTGTCCTGTGCTCGTATTTAAGAGCTCCGCCATAGCAGTAACGATGATAATGTCTATTGGGAGCACGGCAAGGAATTCTCTTGCGATCCGCAAGGTAACACTACAGACGTAATCTCGATACATTTCATAGTATTCACCCTTCGGCATATCTCTGAAGGAGATTTTTCCGCTTCTCAGTAGTTTCATTTTTTCTTTGGGCACAATCTCTAGTCCGAAGGCTTCAAATATCACCTCAATTGCATTGTTCTTGTAAAGTCTTACCTCGCAAGATTTACATACGCCTTCAAGGTTATGCATTATGTTCAACTCGCGAACAGCATCCATATATGCTTGCCCCTCAGCGGCTAGCACTCTTTTCGATAGAGTATTGAGCTTTGACCATTGTTCGTTTTCTTCCTTGTATCTAGTCATAGCGTTATCATATTCTGTTTGATCTTTCCGTTTTGAGTTTTCGACAAGTTCATCCAGGATTTTGCGTTTGGACTGGATGCGAAGAAACAATTTGTCTTTGAAACTTGGTTTGTATTGCCTTCTATTGGTCTCTGCCTCTCGCTCGTGAGAATGATTGTTCTCGGGTTCAAGAGGCGTTTTTCGCGATTGGACTTCGAACCAATCCCATTGAGTACCGCAGGTTTTATGCAGGGATTGGAATTTGTTCACGAGCGCGGTTAATTTATCGACTGCTTGCTCTCCGGCGTTATAAAGTGCATGTTTTTCAATGCTCCCATAGATTCGCTTTTCATCGGCTTTACGAGCAGCTTCCTGCTGCACTGCATCGATCACAGCTTTTACCGCGACCGCTTCAAGTACCTTTAAGGTTTTTTCCAACGCCACAGAAGACCCCTGTGATTTTACTGCTTGATTTCACAAACAACTTCTCATGTATGCGCAACCGGTGCTTCTATGGTCTGCACTTTGGAGACATTGAGCAAATGCTCTTAGTATCCCATTTGAGCGCTGAAAGTATCGAGTTTCTTCTCGACAGCTCCATTATTCAGGTCTACTAGGAACATGGTTCGCTGTGTTTTCAGACCTATTTGCATGCCGACCTGGAATATATTGTCGCCTATGTGCTCAACTTGTATCCATGTTTTTTCTGGGGCATTCTTGTAAGACCAAAGAAGGACTTCTCCGCCACCAACGCGCGGTACCACAGTGACGTCGTACTCTGCATGCAGGGCTGAAGCGATGTTGCTGTAGTCCCGGCCTTCAACGACGGCCACAAGCAACGGTGCAGAAGATATTGCTCTTATCAGAGCTTCTTCGTAGGAAGACTTGTCTGGCCTTGCTGGCTTCTGTTTGGCAAGCTGCTCTTCCTGCACATTTATCCGTTGACTTTGAAGGTATTGCCTTTCATTAGTTGCTTTCGATTGTCTTTTCTCCATTGAAGCATAGTTAATAAAGAAGCTCACGCAGACTACCGCCACGATGAGAGTTAACGCTTTGCCTTTTGAAAAGTGCATAATTCTCTCTCCTTTCAACAATTGCAGATGTAAATAATAGTACTGTAAGATAGAAAAATACCCATGAGTCGATTCAGCATTTTTCGAGCCATTCCTCTGCCACGAAAATTAAAGAGGGAGCGATTAAATATCTCTTGACATCCGCTATATTGCTATAGCATTATATGCTCATAGATGGGAGGCGATTGGCATGGACAATAGGGAAATACCGGACATCTTGAAGCAGCTGAGAGACAGGCTCAATCTAAGCCAAGAAGAGCTTGCCGCCAAGCTCGGCGTGGCCTTTTCGACCCTCAATCGTTGGGAGAACGGGCGGAGCGAGCCGCGCGGGAAGGCCAAGCAGGCTATAGCCGAGCTGATGGCCGAGGTTGGATTTCAAGCGGAGGAGACTGCTCGGAACGGCCGCAAGCGCCGCCGCGCATCGAAGGAGGACCTCCTCACGACGAAGTCGATGGAGCAGATGCTCTGGAGCTCCGCCTGCTCGATCAGGGGCGAAAAGGATGCGCCAAAGTTCAAGGATTACATCCTGCCGATAGTCTTCATCAAGCGGCTGTCGGATGTGTTCGAGGATGAAGTCGAGCGTCTGTCGGAGACCTATGGCGACCGCGGGACAGCTCTCTCGATCATCGAGAAGGACCCGAGCCTCGTACGTTTCTACATTCCCCCCGAAGCGCGTTGGCCCGTTGTCAGCGGCCGCGAGCAGTTCGACTGGCCCGAGGACCGGAAGCCGAGGTCACTCGGCGAGCGGCTCACTACCACCATGCGAACCATCGTCAAGTCCAACGCGGGGGACAAGCGCAAGGATCTGAGCGGCGTGATCGATATCGTCGACTTCAACGAGACCCGGAGCGGTGAACGGGAGATCAGCGACTC
>DATKWS010000218.1:0-6311 GCA_035529435.1 Patescibacteria group bacterium | reverse complement strand
CGGCGAGGAGAGCGAATGCGAGAAGAATCGGTAGGCTGCGTTTCAACATCGTGCCATCCTCCGGAACAGCGTCAGGCGGCCGATCGTACCGCCCATTCTGAGAGATACAAAAAACCGGCGCCTCTTACAATACTATAAGCATTGCGCGGATAAATGTTCCCACGATAGTACGGCATCTTGAGAAATTTTCCAAGTTTTGTTACATTTATGCTTTGCACGGGAGGAACCGATGAAGAGCTCGCTGAAAACACTCTATCTCGTCCGCCACGCCGAATCCGTCTGGAACAGTGAACGGCGCGTACAGGGCAGGTGCCTCGATGTGCCCCTCAGCCCGGTGGGCAGGCGGCAGGCGGGCCTTCTGGGCAAACGGCTACAATCGCTTTCGTTTACACACGTCTACTGCAGTCCCGCCGTACGCGCGCTCGAGACGGCCCGCATGGCGCTGGGAATCGATCATCCGATCACCGTTTTCGACTATCTCCGCGAGCTCGGCCTCGGCGTGTGGGAGGGGCGTCTCATCAGTGAGATCAACGAGGAGCATCCCGGGGCGATCGATCGCTGGTACCGGGATCCGACCACCGTCCGCATCGACGGGATGGAGGAGATGACGCAATTTCGCGCGCGGGTCCTCTCGGTGATGGGGGAGATCGCCGGGGCCGCGGGCGACGGCAACATCGTGGTGGTGACCCACGGCGGCGTTATCTGTTCCTACCTGACCGGCATACTGAAGATGAGTCTCGGCGACCTCTGGGGTTTTTCCCTGCCGAACGCGTCGCTCACCGCCGTCGTGCTCGATTTCAGGCCCCGGCTCCGCTCATTCGGCGATACCGCGCACCTCGACGGGGGCATCCCCCGCTGTGACGAGGCTCCATTCAACACGATATAGACCCGCCGGGAGGCGTGAACCCCGCATCCTCCCACACGGTGCGATCCTCCATGCTCAGCTCTACCGGTGTATCCGGAAAGCGTGATCTGACAGCACGCGCGACTTCACGGTACAATGCGATCCGCGCCGGCCGGTACAGGCGGATCTTTCCCTCGCGATCCCGGAAGTACTCCCCCCGCAGCAGCGGGCTGCCCGGCTCGTTGGACCTGATGCGCCGCCACAGCCCCGGCGGAAAGCGCACGATGCCGAGCTCGAACCGCGAGATGAACGTGGGATCGATCGATGCGGCGATCGTCTCGACGATACGCCGGTACGCGGCGATATCGGCGTAGAAGGGAATGATCGGGTCGAATCGTACTCCGACGCGTATCCCGGCATCCGCCGCCCGCCGCATCGCAGCGCAGCGGTCCGCGAGGGAGGCCGTGCCGCGTTCCTCGCGGGCGATCTGCGATTCGGGTCCCAGCGTCCAGGTGATCACGAGGTTCCGGCCGGCGGCGTCACCTTCGAGCAGGTGATGTACGCGGTCCGATTTCGTACGGACATCCAGCGTCATGCCGCTGCCATGGAGGAGCGCGAGGATCTCACCGGTCGTCCCGGTCACCTCGTCCAGGGCGAGGCTGTCGCCCAGCTCGCCGGTCGTGAGGCGCGCGGCGGGCGCGGCGGCGGCGAGGCGCCGTATCTCGCCGGCGAGGTCGTCCGTATTGGTGAACACGACGAGCCGCCGGTGATCGAGGTACGAGCGGAGGTAGCAGTACGAGCAGGAGAAGGGGCAGTTCAACATCGTGACGAGGTACCGCTCCCCGCACGGCGGCGCGGAGGGCGGGATGGTGAACTCCTTGACGAATGCACCCCGGTGGCGCATCAGGATCAATGATGTCCGGTCATCGGGCTCCGCGGCGATCAGTTCCCGGGCGTCCGGCACGACGGTCGCCGGCACCGGGGAGAGCCGTTCCCGTATCCGCGCGGTGAGGGGATCGCGCTCGGCCCCGCGGTCGATGATGACTCTCTTTATCCGGTGTCGCCACATGGGATGAGCCGTACCTCGCCGCCTGCGCTCCACCCGTCCCGGGGTATGCGTATCAAATTTCGTCGTAGTATCCGCCGCCGTGCCGCAGCCAGTGGATCGTCTTTCCGGCCATTGCATAGATCAGCGCGATACCGGCGAGGAATCCGCCGATGTGCGCGAACCACGCGACACCGCCGGTGGCCATTCCACCCAGCGAGGTGAGGCCGCTGACCAGTTGAATGAAGAACCAGAATATGATAATGACGAATGCCGGTACGACGGCGAGCCGTATAAAGATAAAGAGGAACATCAGCGTCAGGATCCGTGCGTGCGGGTACGCGATGAGGTAGGCGCCGAGCACCCCTGCGATGGCGCCGCTCGCACCGACGGTGGGGATGATCGACGAGGGATCGGATGCGATATGGAGCGCGTGCGCCGCCATCCCGCAGATTAAGTAGAACACTATGAACTTCACCGGGCCGAGTATATCCTCGATGTTGTTACCGAAGATCCAGAGGTAGAGCATGTTGCCGCCGAGGTGGAGGATGCTGCCGTGCAGGAACATCGAGGTGAAGAGTGTCAGGACTATCGGTTTCGGCCCGGGGTAGTGGACGATGTGGTATCCCATGCGCCCTACGAGATCGGTCATGTGCGTGATCTCGAACGGCGTCGCGCCGAGCGAGGCGGTGATGGCGTGAAATCCCGCCTGCCCCTGTGCCATCTGGTACAGATACACGAGTATGTTGATGGCGATCAGCGAGATCGTGACGACGGGCCTGCGGGTGGTCGGGTTGATGTCTTTGAGCGGCAGGAACATACTTACTATATATACGCTTGCGGGTTTGCATGAAAGAGTTTTTTCCGCCGAGCACCGGCTCAATCCAGGCGTACGGCGATCTTGAAGCTCCCCGGCTCGCGCGCGTGCTCGAACGCCCGCCGCCACTCCACGAAGGGGTAAACGGCGGTGAGAAACGGCCGCGTCACGATCTCCTCCAGCGCGAGCAGCCGCAGTGCCGTGTCGAACGGCCCGCAGCGGGAACCGACGATCGTGATCTCGTCGACGACGAGGGGGGAGGGATTCCACTGGAGGGCCCCGTGGTAGGTCGACTTCAGAACGATCGTTCCCTGCGGGCGTACGAGATCGGCGGCCGCGGGGAGTCCCTCCGGTGAGCCGGTGCATTCGACCACGGTGTCGAACGAGCGCCGGTACGCATGCAGCTGCCCGGCGCCGTGCGTCGATACGCCGGTCTTTCCTATCAGGGCGAGTTTCTGCTTGTCCGTGCCGAATACGTTGACGTGGTCGGTCCTCAGGGCCAGCACCTGGGCCACCATGGCGGCGAGCCGCCCGTCGCCGAGCACGGCGACCTTCTGTCCCCGGTGGATCGTGACCCTCGCCGGCACCTCGCAGGCCGCCGCGAGAAGCTCGGTGAAGACGGCCGCCTCGTCGGGAATGCCGGCCGGGACGGTGTGCAGATTTTTCACGGGGAGGGTGAGGTACTCGGCGAATGCCCCGTTCTTTCCCTGGATGCCGAGGACGCTCCGAGTGGGACAGTGCTTGCCCAGTCCCCGCCTGCATATCGAGCACTTGCCGCACGGGATGTTGATCTCGCCGACGACGCGCTTTCCGATCAGCTCACGGCGCGGGGCGGATTCGACCGTGCCGACGAACTCGTGCCCCGGCACACCCCGGAGGCCCATGTACCCCTCGAGGATCTCGAGATCGGTCGCGCATATGCCGGCCAGGTGCACGCGGACGAGGGCCTCGAGCCTGCCGCGGCGCGGCTTCGGCATCGTTTTCTTCAGCAGCTTTTCCCCGTTGAAATAGATGGCGTGCATCGCCGTACCCTCCGCCGCCTGTTTGTCCCGGGCCGTTTTCTCCATTGATCGCCGAGTCGATTCTAGCGTACCCTTCAGATGATGTTAAGCGAAACCGACGGGTGAAGGGAAAATGAGACGGAGGAACAAATGCAGAAAAATAAGAAATATCTGATCGACGAGTTCAACCTCCAGGATTCATGGCGTCTCTTTCGGATACTCGCCGAATTCGTCGAGGGATTCGATAACATGACGAATGTTCCCCCCGCCGTGACGTTCTTCGGCTCGTCCCGGGCGGTGGAGGGGGATTTTGCCTACGACGCGGCCAGGGAGCTTGCGCGGAAGCTGGCCGCTGAGGGGTGCACGATCGTGACGGGCGGCGGGCCGGGGGTCATGGAGGCGGCGAACAGGGGGGCACGCGAGGCGAAGGGGCTCTCCATCGGCCTGAATATCGAGATTCCGTTCGAGCAGCGGCCCAACAAGTATATCGACAAGCTGATCACGTTCCGGTACTTCTTCGTCCGCAAGGTGATCTTCGTGAAATACGCGATGGCCTTCATCATCCTGCCGGGTGGTTTCGGGACGATGGACGAGCTGTTCGAGGCGCTCACCTTGATCCAGACACGAAAGATCGCGCCATTCCCCGTTTTCATGATCGGCACGGAGTACTGGGCGGGCCTCATCGACTGGGTCAAGAAGAAGATGCTCGGCACCGGCAAGATATCCCCCGGGGATCTCGACATCCTCCACGTGTGCGATTCGCAGGATGAGATCGTGCAGCGGATTCTGAAGCTGCGCGACGAGCTCGAGCTGAAATGATCCATACCCGCCGGTCACGGGCGGGGCGGGTGTCAGGCGAGCAGGTATCCCACGGTCAAGAGGATCCCCGTGCAGAGGTGGCTCAGTATCGTCGACGCGTTGGCGGGCGCCAGCTCGCGCGAGGCGTCGTGGTGCCTGCCCGCCGTGCGTATCGCGCGGACGACGAGCGGGATCGTCGCGAGGCCGATGAGGGTCGGCGGGGGGAGGAGCCGCGTGGCGGCGCCGGCTATGATCGGAACGTAGGCGAGGAGCGACACGGCGCCGAAGAGGACGACGGCGCGCTGCGTTCCGAGCCGCACCACGAGGGTGCGTTTTCCCGCGGCACCGTCGGCGGCGGAGTCCTGGAATTCATTTATGATAATAACGGCCGCGATCAGGCAGGCGAGGGGCAGCGAAGCGACGATCGATTCCGCCGAGATGCGCCCCATCTGCACGTAATAGGTCCCCATCACGATGAGGAGCCCGAAATTGGCGCCGACGGTCAGCTCCCCGAGCCCCCGGTGCGCGAGCCGCAGGGGCGGCGCCGTGTAGAAATAGCCCGAGACGAGCCCAACGACACCGAAGAGGAGCACGAGGGGACCGCGGAGAACGGCGAGGACGATTCCGATCCCCAGGCCGGCCGCGAAGAAGCAGATTGATGTGGCAAGGACGGCGCCCGGCGAGATGAGCCCCTCCTGTATGAGTCGGCTCCCCCCGGTGAACGGCCGTACGAACCGCGTGTTGGCCGGATCGGTTCCGGAGCGGTGATCGAAGTAATCGTTCGCCACATTGGTGCCGATGTGCAGCAGAACCGCCCCGGCGAGGGTCAGGGCGAAGAGGAGCCAGTCGATGCTCCCCGCCTCGTGCCGTGCGATGGCGGTGCCGAGAAGAACCGGCATCACGCTCGCCGTGAGGAACGCGAGGCGGAGCTCTCCCAGCCATATGGTGATCGAAGCCATGGAACCGCTCTCCTTCGCCGTCCGTCAGTGCCGGCGACGCATAACTATACGGTCACACAATGCCGAGCGTAAAGGGGTAATGGCCGCCCGGTGGAGGAAAAAAGGGCAATGGTCGCCGGGGTGGGTGGGCCAAAAAAAACGGGCCCGAATGGTCCCGTTTTCTCTGCGATTGATATTTCAGTACTCTACCAAACGCTCTTGCCCCACACGCTCTTGCCGAAGGTCATGATCAGGGCTATTACCAGTGCGATGTTCGTGAAGTGCAGCATTTCTAACCCCCTTCTTTTTGTTACCGTTACCAATTACTACCAGACGCTTTTGCCCCACACGCTCTTGCCGTAAGCCAGCAGCAGTGCGATCACCAGTGCTATGTTCGTGAAGTGTAACATCTCGATCCTCCTTTTCGTTCCTCATTGTTTCCGTTGACTGCGTTCACTTACTGCAAATGGCAAGTGGTGTGCCAAAGTGGAGAATCGTTCCCGATCGTTCCTTTTTATTTGTAAGTTATTATTTCATAATGAATTAAAATTCTGTATCTTTTGGAATGGGGAGGCCCGGAGGGAGTGCCGGAATCAAATAATGTAAAATATTATTTACTATTTCTGCCAATAAGCTATAACCTATTCTATAACAATAGAATAAATGTTAATTATATTTTACATTTGGGTCAATAGGCGTTGACGATCCGCAGGAGTGCATATGTGGGTTGTATAGGTGTAATTGCCTATTACGTAAATAATTACAAGTATTTCGCGGGTCGCCTTCATATTTCAAAATCATTCTCGAGCGGGCGTAACTGGTATTTTACGCATTTTTGGCATTGATGCCGGTGTCTATAATTGTTGTC
>DATKWS010000217.1:0-3863 GCA_035529435.1 Patescibacteria group bacterium | reverse complement strand
GTATAGGGTACGCGCGATCTGGTATGCACCTCAGCGAGATGCACCACGTCCTTCGCGTAGAGCAGGTAGTAGTAATAGTCGAGGTACGGCCTCGACGAGCTGGGAAATGCCGACCGGCTCGATCCCGTGACGGCGACCGCGCCGCCGTTCGGATTCAGGAGAAAGGCCTCGGCCAGGCAGTCGACGTCGAACGCCGCGTTGGTGCAGTTCATAAGGTACATCGAGAAAAGTGCGTCGCCGTTGGTGAGGATCGACGCATCGTAATTCAGGATGCTGCCGTCCCCGACCGACATGTTGTACTTGAAACCGTGCCCCGTATGTAATACGTGGTTCTGACCCGTTCCGAGGGAATCGAGCGACGTGGCTATTGATATGCAGATCGAGCCGGGATACAAGGCGCACGTCTGGTACAACCGGGCGGTCGTAACGTCGGGATTGCCATCGAGGTAGTTCTCGTACACATTCTCAGTGATCTCGGCCCCGTCGAGTATGATGTCATCGCCCGGCTGGTAGTCGTCCGGGAAGATCACCTCGGCGAGTATGCAGAATTTGCGTTTCGAGAGCGTATCGAGCGGCGTGGAGTAGGAGAGCACCTTGCCGACCAGTACATCCGCCTCAGCGAAGGTCGAGGAGGGCATCCTGCCGAGGTAAACCTCGGCGTACAGGTCCGTTTCGTCCCCCGGATTCATTGCGTCATGGTACGCCTCCCCCCACAGCGAATCGCCGTCGGCGTTCCACGTCCCGTCGAGGCAGGAGAAGTACATGTCGGTGGGAATGAACGTGGGTTCGTAGAACATCACGAGTCCATAGCGCGCGGGGATGACGTCGGTGTCACCGCCGAGGAGCACCCACTCCACACCCCATTTGGCGTACGCTTCCTGGATGAAATGCCTGATCGATTCGGCGCGATCGGCGCCGCTCCAGTAATTTTGCTGTATCCACTCCACCGTTCTGACGACGGTGGGAATGCCCTCGCGGGTCTTCCAGTCGGCCAGCACCTCGTATGCGGGGGCCATCTCCTCGTTTGTCACGATGAGGTAGGCCACCTCGCTCCCCTCCATGCTGGGAAGGTAACTCGGTACGAATCCACGATCGCCGGTATCGACCTCAATCTCGTCGAACGTGTAGCTCGACGACATGCCGGGATTTACGACTATCGATTCGGCCGCCTCGCGCGCCCGGTCCCTGAAGCCTTCGACGTGACGCATCCGTTCGATTCTGTCCATGACGGGCGCGGAGGGTTCGGTCTCGACGACGAGCCTGATGTCGGAGTCGAGCCCCAGGCTGCCGGTCGATATGTTGTAATTGAACGGGTAGACCGCGAAGGATGCTATGAGGTACCCCCGGTAGAAATTCGTACCGAGGTGGCGGACCCGCCAGCGTGGGAAGATGGAATCCTTGATTATTTCCTCCGCCTGTTTGACGTTCACCCCCAAGCGGATTCCGTCGTCGCGGTATTCACCCGCGAACGGGGCCAGTGGAACGGAAGGATCGAGCTCGATATGCTCGCGCACCTCCACCCGGTAATCCGCGACCTCTTCCCCCTGCGGGAGCATGACGGCGATCACTTTGAAGGGAAGGGCCGGGTAACCGAGGTAGTTCGTCGTTTGGTACCCTCCGACGATCACGGACAACGCTCCCTGTTCGTCTTCGAGAAATTGCACCTCCCCCGGGTTGATTTTCAAATCCCACGTAAGTGATGCACCCCAAACGGCACCGAACACCGGAACGCACATCACCGTAAACGCTACTACGGCGGATAGAAAACGGCCCATTCTTTCTTCCTCCTTACAGGTCACCGAAGGTTCTCTAATACTTTACGATTGCCTTAATAAATCGGCGGTAGCGGTTTGCCTGATATGTGGTAGCTCCTCGTAATTGATCCATTTCAGCCATTCCAAACGAAGAGAGATTGGAGCAACAAGTACCGTTATTGTAACCTATTTCTCGATTATTGTCAAGGACCTTGTTTCTCAAAGAGTTACATGGCTTTACCGTTTACGGGGACGGGCCACGGGGGTAATCAAGTAAGAATAATTCGCGCATCGGCGATGACGCATCGTTTCGATGTGCACATGACCGGATTGAGGTCGATCGATTCGATGCGCGATTCGAGCGCCATGGCGAGATGGGAAAAATTGACGACGAGGCTCGAGAGGATGCCGATGTCCACCGGCTCCGATCCCCGGAATCCCTCGAAGAGCCGGTGCGCCGTAAGGCTGTTCATCATGGAGAGTACATCCTTCTGCTCGATGGGCGCCATCCTGATCGCCGTATCCCGGTACAGCTCGACACCGATGCCGCCGGCGCCGAGGAGCACAACGGGACCGAACTGCGCGTCTACCGTGGCTCCGACGATGAGCTCGGCACCCGAAATCGTCTCATCGACAACCATCCCCTCGAAGCCGTCCAGCGCGCTGAACCGGTCGAATGCCGCCCGAAGCTGTTCGTCGTTCGCGATGCCGACCTCGACGCCCCCGACGTCGGATTTGTGCATGATCCGCGGGGAGACGACCTTCGCGACGACGGGGTACCCGGTTTCCGCGGCGAAACGGCACGCCTCGCCGGGTGTCTTCGCCCATGTGAACCGGGGAACGTCGAATCCGGCGAGGGCGAACAGCCGCTTGGCGTCCGGTTCGGGTACCCAGCCGGTTTCTTCCCACGCCGCGAGTATCCTCTCCATCTCAGGCGTTACCATGCCTCGAACCCCGTTCCGCATTCATTCGCCGCGTTCATCCGTAAAACACACGCCGGCCGGACTTCCACGATCAGCACGGTCTGCACCTCCGCATCGCTTCGACCATCAGCACCGCCCCCTCTATCGATGAGGAAACGGGGATATTGTTGAGCTGGAAGCCCTCGATGATCATCATGTACTTCTCGACATGCGGCACGTAGGCGACGAGCGGTTTCTTCCCCTGACGGGAGACCTCGCTGAGCCGCGCACCGACATCCGAGGTCACCTCGGGCAGGTAGGGCAGGAGCAGCACGATGATCGAATCGATCTCCTGCATCTTTGCGAGCTCGCCCGCGACGACGACGAAATCGTCGTCGCGCGCGCTGCCGGTCAGATCGATCGGGTTGTCGAGGGAGGCGATCTGCCTGATGCTGTCGGAAAGCTTTTCCCTGATCCCGTCCTGCGTGCCGGCGGGGATCTTGGGGACCGCGAGCCCGGCGCCGAGACAGGTATCGATCGCCACGGCACCGTGGCCACCGCTCCCCGTAACGATCCCGACGTTCCCCCCCACCGCCTGCGGATAACAGCTCAGCGACTCGCAGAACGAGACCATCTCGAACTCGTCACGCGCCTCGGCGATCCCGAACTGGGCGAGGACGGACGAGAAAACGGCGTAGTCGCCGGCAATCGAGGCGGTGTGGCTGGATACCGCACGGCCGCCGCCCGGCGTCTTGCCCGCCTTCATCACGACAACCGGCTTGGAGCAGGCGCTCGCCGCCTGCACGAACTCGCGCCCCTCGCCCCGATCGAATCCTTCGACGTAGAAAGCGATGACAGCGGTTCTCTCATCATGCACGAAGTAGTCGAGCAGGTCGAGTTCGCGGACAACGGCCTTGTTCCCGATGCTCACCGCGCGCGAGAGCCCGATCCCCTGACCCGTGAATTTCACCATCTGATCGACGAGGATGCCGCCGCTCTGGCTGACGATGGCGACGTTCCCCTGCTCGGGGCGGACCATCCGTTCACTGGGGAGAAAGAAGGTATCGACGAATCCCGGGGAGTAGATACCGAGACAGTTCGGACCGATGAGCGGGATGTCCGCTTCGCGAGCCATGGCCATGATGCGGTCCTGGAGCTCATGATTTCCCACCTCGGCGAATCCGCCCGAGATCACCGTTACACCACC
>DATKWS010000216.1:0-4452 GCA_035529435.1 Patescibacteria group bacterium | reverse complement strand
AATCGGCGATACCGTTCTTCCAGTTCTGGCGGAGCCCCATCCAAACCGGCTCACTCCTCGGTGAACGACGGTGCCCCCAGCATCGCGATTCAGGTATATCGACCATTATAAACGAGATGCGGCGGGAAGTCAAGAAATCGTACCGTGCTCGTACCGTGCTCGGCGCTGCACTCATTATATCTCTCGCAGAGAGGGCCACAGATGTGGCCGAGAATGTGGCCAAGAATTTGATTGACATTGCAACTCTTTCCATTGTAAAATGATTCCGAATTTGATGTGAGTGGGCGGGCATCCCGGAGGATGATTCGCCCGGCAGCAGCGGCTTGATACGACTTCTCGTTTGAGGGAAAAATAACATCCAAAAGAAGGAGGTGGCGATCTGCATGCATGGGATCACAGTCTTCCCGTAGGGTATTCCTGTCGACCATTCTACCGGCAAGGAGGAAAACGATGAAAAATGCTATTGTTGTCGGATTCGCGGTGCTGTTACTTTGTGCCGCGGGCTCCGCGAGCGCCCAGTACGACCCGGCGCTCTTCTCCGTCTGCCAGGAGCAGACCTGCTACCTGGCCTGCCCGTCGGGCGACGTCTCGTTCTGCTTCTGCATCAGCTACGATGGTGCGCCTCTCATGGCGGCACCGAGTAATGTGTTCATGACGATCGAGTGCAGTTACGGCTGCCTGTACCTCTGTCCCGCCGAATGCCTGGACAAGTGCTCGTACCTCAAGAGCGGTGGCTGCTATTCCGTACCCGGCTGCGGCGACGAGTACTGCTGGTTCTTCCGCATCGGTGGCTGCTGCACGGAAGCACTCATAACGCTTCACATGAAGAACGATCCGAACCCGTTCTATCAGCAATGGGTGACGATCAAGACACCGGATTTCGACTGCAACGGCGTCGTGAACCTTGTGGATGACACGTACATCACGGGCAGGATGGGAACGACCGATGTATGCGCCGATCTCAACTGCGACGGCATCGTCGATGCGGTGGATTACGGGATCTTCACCACCCATTATCTCCACAGCTGCGCCAACTGGATCGGCACGGACGATGCGAGCTGGGGCGAGATAAAGACGATGTACCGGTAAGACCGGCGGATGCCGTTACCAGGTAACTGCGGATAGATCACCGATCCCTCCCGGAGGCGTGCGGGGATGGCGCACAGGCCGCCGCGCGGCGGCCCGGCCGTCCCGCGAAGACGCACACTCTCCGGGAGGGATCATTTTTCCGAAACGGCTCCGCCCCGAGCGGGGCCGTCCGAGGGGGGCCGTCCGAGCGGGGCCGTCCGAGGGGAGTCGGCCCGATTCCTCTCCATGCATGACATTTTCATTGGAAATATGAGCTGTTTCCCGCGGCACCGAGACGAATCAACGCATCGCTGCCTCTGCTACTCGAGGATTTCCTCCGGAAGGCCGCGATTCCGCCGCCACCGCTGCCAGAGGTGGAAAACGACGAAGATCACGGTGAAGCAGAGGTATCCGAATGCGAACTCCCCCCCCGCGTTCCAGCCGAGCACGGCGATTGTCTCGTTCCCCTTGAATGCGAAGGCGTGGATCACGCCGAAGAAGGCGAGTACGGCCGCCGCCGCCGACCAGAGGGACGCCTTGAGAAATTGCCGGTCGATCAGGAAGACGCTGATCGCCGCCAGTATCATCGACGAGAAGATGAATCCCTGGTCGAGCGCGCAGAGCCCGAGAAAGCCGTTGATCCGCACGCCAGCCACCGCCTGCTCGGCCAGTGTCGTGCCGGCTCCCATGAATCCCTGCTTGAGAATATTGAGACCCCACGCGGCGAATGCGGGGAAGAGACCGACCACGACGGCGGGTGCGTGCGCGCGCGGAGTCGCCTGGTAGGCCTGCGCCGCGATGACGATCCCGATCCAGAGGACGATCGCGACTCCCGCCTCCATCGGTACGATCGTGTTGATGAACCTGACCAGGCCGAAGAGTGTCACGACGACGAAGAAGATGCCGTTGAGAATCGAGTAGCCGGTCCGCGCTCCGAGACCCTTCCACCCCGGATGCCCGATGTACATCGTCGTGGGAAAGCACGATCCGAAGAACGATGCGACGAGCGTCCCCAGGCCGTCCACGGCGAGGGACGGCATCGTCTCGTACCGATCGCCCGCCGCCTCGGCGCTCTCGAGGTTTTGCAGCGAGCCAAGCACGTTGAAGAGCGCCATCGGGACGATGATCGAGAAGTACCGGACGAGGTGCTCGCCCTTCATGACGGAGAAGAGGTCGCCGCCCGAGAATCGCGGCGGATGGAAGCCCACCTGCGAGACGGCGTCCCTCACGGCGCCCACATCCATGATACCGAACGCCCACGCGAGAATCGTCCCCGCCACGACCGCCATCATTCCGCCCGGAATGCCGAGGGGGAACCTGATCTTGGAGAAGTACTGGATCAGGATGATGGCGAGCGGGAGCATCGCGATGAGCGGTTTCTCGAAGGTCCGGAAGGCGAAATCCATCGAGATGAAGGTGATGGCGATGCCGGCCAGCGTCGCCAAGAGCGCCGCCCGCGGCGTGATGCGGCGCAGGATGTCGACCACGAACGCGCCGCCGAACTCGATCACACCGCTCATGAAGCAGGCGAGGAGCCCCACCTTCCAGGCCATCTCATAACTCCCCGTCTCCCGGTAGACTGGTCCCATGATGAAAATGAGATAGGCGAAGAGGCTCACCGTGTTGATCCCGTAGGGGAGCGCCGTCACATCGCGCCGCTGCTCCCGCATGGCGAGCTTTCGCGCCTGCCACGAGTAAAAGAGGTTGCCGAATATCACGGAGAGCGCCGCACCGGGGAGTATCCGCGAGAAGACAAATCCTGCGGGAATGCCCGCGATGAAGGGGCACAGGGTCGCTATGAGCAGGAATTGAATGAGATTATCGATGGCGAGGCCGAAGAATCCGTCGATGTCGCGTTTGACGATCCAGGGATACGAGAAGCTCTCTTTCACCGTGCGTCCTCCTCTCCGGCAATCCGCAACAGCGCTCCGAGATACCCTCCCTGATGGATAATGCAAACCACCCCCGGGCTCCGTACCGCCCGCTCGCCGGTAGCACCCGGCACGGCCGGCCGGGCGGCCCGCTCCAGGAACAGTACCAGAAGTGTGTAAATATTTCCACCGGGAAAGCCGTTTTCTGAAAGCCGCACACGCACACGCTATGCGCCGGGGGGAAACGCCCCGTCCGGGCGCGCCCCATTTCTCGCTTTAACACGTTGACGGATGAACGCGTTTCACCTAGAGTAGCCGTATCGACAACCGCATGACCGTGTATCTCGCTTTTTGAAATAACGGAGGAGACGAGTATGAGGAAACACCGCAATCGAGCTGGTCGACGCCTGATCGTCCTGCCGCTTGTGCTCCTGCTCGCGGCGCTCGCATGCGACGATAATCCCGCGGGAAATGAGAACGATGAAATGAGGCTCCGCCTGAGAATATACTCGGGGAACGGCCAGACGGATCGTGTGGGGGCGACGCTGCCCGAGCCCCTCGTCGTGCAGGTCCGCAATATCATCGAAACGCCGCAGCCGGGGATCGAGGTGCTGTTCTACGCGGTCGATCCCGGCGGGAGGGTCCTGCCCGCGAGTGCGACGACCAACGGGGACGGGCTCGCCTCATGCATCTTCACGCTCGGCCCCAATGCCGGTCAACAGCACGTCAAGGTGGTCGTGACGGGTGAGGACAGCACGATGCTCAACGCAACTGCCGCACCGGTCGAATGCGACGAGGAACTGCCCGCGCGGGTATGCCACTGGGCCGCCGACCGCGTCTACATCACGACGACGAGCTCGACCCTGATCGACGGCACCGGCTCGGTTCTGATCGAGTACGATCCCGCATCGGGAGAAGCCGTCGAGCTGGTCGAAACGGGGGATGCCCTGATCGATATATCATTTTCATCGCGCGGGGAGCTCTTCGTGACATCCGTGCAGAAGATCATGAAGGTGGATCCCGTCATCTACAAGCTGAACGATTTCGCATCGTATGCCATTCAGCTCGAGGCCGAGCTGAAACCGAACAGCGGTGGGATCCTCGCGGGCGTCTCGATGGCCGGACCGTTCGCCGTTGCATGCCCGCCTGACGGCGTCTTCTATCTCGATCTGCCCGGAACGCTCCAGAACGCGCGGAACGAGTGCCTGGCCGCGCACCCCGTAACCCGCGACCTCTTCTTCATCACCGGATTGGGTCCCCCCACCTACAAGGTATGGCAGGTTCCCTGGGACGGACGCGGGGATGAGGCGGAAATCATTCTCCTCGCCGATATCACGGCGGGGACGGCGCAGCCCCGTGGGATGTGCATCGATTCGACGGGAACGATCTATATCACCTTCGACGGGAATGATACGTTCCGGCGCATCGTGACGGTATCGGCGGACGGCTCGGTCGATACCGAATTCATCGATTTCTATGAGCTGGGGGGAAACAGCCAGCTTGCGGGCCGATG
>DATKWS010000215.1:0-5104 GCA_035529435.1 Patescibacteria group bacterium | reverse complement strand
TTGTTGCAACGTCTTGATCGAGAAAGCAGTCTTTAATGAAAGCGCCGGATTGGCTGATGTCTTGCAGATACCCACAACTCGTTTCGTTCTTATCGGATATAAGCGTTGCGGGTATTCGATCGGTTTTGTTTCTGGCGAATTCTCTTTTCTCGCGGAACTCCATAAGAAAACCCCTCCCAGAGACGGAAAATATAAATTCGGTTTAGTGCGCTATATGAGCAAATCCCAGAAGAGAGGTTATTAATATTAATAAATTCTGTCAACACTGTTTTATTTCAATATATTGAATGTTTTATCGCCCAAAATCATTAACCCTCTTGAATCGGCGGCGATTAATTTCCGGTCCTATGCGAGAATTGATGGCGTTGAAGTTTGATCCATTAATAACTCTCATATACTCCACCGGGAGAGCTGCTCCGAAAATAGCATTCTCATATAATTGTACCCGTCGTCGGATTCAAAAAAGAGGATATGCGCGTCGGCGAATCGTTCCTTACTCCACGATCCGTCATCGTACTTCGTGCGCAGTTCCGGGTAAGGTGTCGTCGAGACGATGTACGAATCCAAACGGATGTTCTTATGAACGCTCCTCGCGGCGATTTCACCGGCGAGGGCAGGGAGCGATTCATGCAGGCGCGCTTTCTCATCGTGCGAGTAGGCTCCGGCGTGAAGCATGCCGTGCGGATCAACAAATATGATGTGTTGTTTCCCGGCTTCCAATATCCACAGAATGAAATCCGGGTAGAACCCCCGCTCCTCGAAGAAACCGATCCCCGCGCCGCGGCTCAGGTTCCGCAGGAGAAACACCTCGGTCCCCGCCAGCGCCCCGTCTTTCTCCTCCGCCCAGTATTCCTTCAGGCCGCTCACGAACCGCGCCTCGCCTTCGTTCAGGCCGGGGGGAATCATCCGAACCTTGTCTCCGTGCTCGATGAGAAGCGGCTGGTAGAGGTGCCGGTCGAAATGGATACGAGGCAGCTTCCCCGCCTCTTCCTCGTACAAACGGTCGACATCATCGATCAGCTTCCGGACGGCGTCGACCAGTTCGCTCTCGGAGCGTGCCACTTTGACGACATACCTGCTGAACTCTCGCTCCCTGACGATCCCGCGGTTGAAGCTCAGGTTGGGGTCATTCTCATCGAGTGTCTTGTACACCATGTGCTTCGAGTCCCACCGTTCCCTTCGCGCCCGGTAGAAACCATCCACGTACTTACGGAGGATGGTGAGTACAGCCTCATGGAGCAGGGCCGTGCCGGCGAACGATTCCGGTTCCACCACCGACTTGTCGGCGACAAGGGTGTACAGCTTGGTGGACTCGGTCGTCGCCAGAATTTTCCTCGGTGCCTCCGGGTGAATGGCGAGGTTGGCGAGCCCCTTATGCTCCTTGTACTCGAGCAGCTCGAGGTACACCCTCTCCCAGTCCACCAGGTCGAGGCTCGCAGCGGGGATGTTCACATCCCGGCCGGCATGAGCATCGACTGCCGTTATGCCGTCGGCGCCGCTTTCCAGGGCCTGGACCTTGAGCGACATGTCCACACGCACATGTGCCGATTCATCGGGGATGAGGATGATGTCCGCCTCGTCGGCGAAGCTGCGGTCCTCGAGCACGCGCGGCACCATCAACCCTCTACCCAGGAACTCTTCATTTGGCCTGATCGCCAGGGGCAGCTCGACATCGCCCTCGGTTTCTACTCCCTCCTTCTCCAGGTACTCGCGGAACTGGGACATGTAGTTCGCGCGCACCGCGAAGATACTCAGTGTCTCGAGCAGTCTCAGGCGGTCGGGGTGTGTGCCGGACAGCGCCGAGCTCCTCTTGAGTGTGAAATCCCTGCCCCGGAGGCGCACACCGCGCCCGAAGAGCTGGATGATCTCGGATCCTTCCCTGCGGCCGATGTTGAGCAGTCCCATGTTCGAGACCCGCCATGAATTCCAGCCCTCCATGAACTTCTTCGCGCCGATGAGAATGTCGATGCTCGTATCGAGATCGTTGATGCCCTCGAACAGGGAACCGGTGACGGCGTCCTCTTCGATCGTTATCCCCGATTCGTCCTCTTCGACGAGCTTCTTGAACGTACCGGTATCGCCGATGTAGATGAGACCGAAATATTCATCGGCGCCGCCGGCCTTCAGGCCGAGCTCCCCGGCGCTTCCCCGTATGTCGCAGAGGTGCAGGCCGCCGCCCGCCGGAGCGTGGAGCACATCGGCGAGGATGCCCCTGTATACATCTTCGGAAGACGTACTGCTTTCCTGGAGGTACTCGAACTTGCCCTCGAAGACATCCAGTCCGTCAGGCGTAACCAATCCGGAATCGCCCTGGATGAGCTTTTTGATCGTCTCGATCATCCGGCCCTGCCGGTTCTCCAGGAGGTGGTGCAGGAACCGGGCCACGGTCAATATGTCGCTTCGCTTCCGCTTGTTCTCGGTATAGACGGCGTTAACGGTGCTGCCGACGAATACCCAGAGCGGCTTCTCGAGATTGTACGGCCGGAGGGCCTCCGCCTGCCCCTTGAACACCCGCTGCTGCTCGTAAAATGACAGCAGGTTGCCGAGAAGGAGAGTCTCCGTCTTATCCTCAGTCGTCTCCTCCTTGAGGTTGAGGATGCGGAAATCCTTGCCGTACCCGTCGCCGTGGAAGTAGCGGTACGAATAATCGAAAATGATGGCCTTGCCGTACTCCTCCGTAAGACGGTCGTTCCTCGCGGCCGTCAGGGCCTGTCCGAACGTCGCACTGTATTCGAACGTGAAGCCTGTATCACCCAGCGCTTCTCGGAAGCTCCGCCACGCTTCGCCGCCGGAGCCCTTGTGGCCCTCGTCCACGAAGATCAGGTTGTTCCCCTCGAACGCCTCCACGGGCACGCTCACGCCGCCGCCGCGCTTTTCCTGAACCAGTTTGGTGATCTCGATGACCAGGACCGTGTCCTTCCCCGATGTCATCAAGCTGCTCTCATTCAGGTCGAACCTTCGGCATCGAATGTCCGAGGCTCCCATTTCCTCCATGTGCTGGTCGCTCAACCCCTCGTTCGGTGTTATCAGCAGGATATTATCCAGCGGCTGGTCGTTGTAGTGCAGAAATTGCCGGTAGTTGATGTGCATGATGAGCGTTTTACCGCTGCCGGTCGCCATCCAGAAGGCGAGCTTCTTGAGATCGGACTCTGAGAATGTTGCGTCCTTCGCCTCGTTGGGTGACTTCGCGGCGTTGCGTTCCTCGACGAAGCAGTTCAAAGAGTGGAGCATCTCTCCCCGGCGATTGAAATACCAGTCCAGGAAGATTTCGGTGTAGAGAACGGCGAGGTACTGGAAGTAACGCAGCCTGATCGGCTCGGGTCTCCTGGCGTTCATGGCGCGCAGATGCTCACGGATATGATCGTCGTAACGGGCGAGATCGTTCAGCGGGATTTTTATATTGTCTCCGCGTTCTTCGAGGCGAAGAAAGATATCGCTGCGGCCCGAGGAATCGAACCCTTCCCGTGCCTCCTTCATGTCCTTCAGTAGAGCACGGTTGCTCTCGTACCCGAGATGCCCGTTCATCCAGGCGAGCAGGACCAACCGCTGCTCGAGCTTGATGTACTCCACCGTGCCGCTGCGCGCTCGGGGCATCATCTATGTTCTCTCTTTGACTATTGTTTCAAGAGCTTCGACCAATGGGGGCAGGTCCGATGTCACGGTATCCCACTGCATCACTCGATTGTTTTTCAAATTTTCACGGCTCGCATCGCCGAGCAGCTCGACCGCTTCGCGGGCGTGACCGAGCATGTCATTCACCGTCATTTGATCGTCACGCTTGCTCATACTGCACCTCCGCCGTATCCAGCAGCTCGTCCCGGAAATACGGACTAGGGCCCTTAGCGGTATGCATATCCGCCTTGCGACACAGCAGACGGGTCAACTCGATTTCCATGCCCGCCAGCGTGATCAATCCCACCCGCGCATCAGGCTCGAACTCAACCAGCACGTCCACGTCGCTGTCGGGGCCGAAATCGTCTCGCAGCACCGATCCGAACAACGCCAGCCGCCGAATCCGGTTGCGGCGGCAGAACTCCGCGATCATCTTCTTGGGAATCGCTATCTTCGCGCTCATACCGGCACCTCCGCGAACATCCTGGCCTTGAACAGCGGCTCCAACGCCCTGGCTCCCGGAATGAACGAATCGCCGTTGACGAATACTTCATCCGCACCCTCGGTCAGTTTCTGCTCGGCAACGAACTTCTTGTCCCGCTCCAGATCCTTCTGTTCCCAGCCCTCCGTCTCGCGCCAGATGACCACGATCTTGCGGTGATCGATCCGGCCGCGATAGACAAGGTACCGCCGCCCGTCATCGTCATAGACCCGCCGTGTCGCGACGTGCAATCCCAGCAGGTAGTTGAACGTCTCGGGTATGTCGGCAATCTTCTCACGGGTTTGTCCGTCCGCGTGGATGTGCAGCTTGTAGCTGAACGGCCGGGCCAGCTTCTCCACGTTCAGCAGCGTCTCGCTCGCCCGCGTCTCCCACTTGAGCATGTACTTGAGCAGGTAGTCGTCGAACTTCATGGCCTGCTGCCCGGACGCGTCGTCGAACTCGATGTTGTTTAGAGCGTCTTCGTAGGACTCGAGGCGGATGTACTTCACGATGCGCGGACTACGCTCGGCCTCTTCAGGTGTGGCCATACGCTTGGGCTTGCCGTCCTTCCACTCGGGCGAGAACGTTACTTTCTTGATGCGGGGCAGAAGGATCGTCTCAAAGCACTTGTCCTCTTCAGCCAAGATGAATTTGCGGATGCCCCCTTCTTCGCGGTTGAGGTTAATGACGGCGTGACCAGTGGTGCCAGAACCGGCGAAATGATCGAGAACAACATCGCCGCTTTCGGCTATAGCCGCTCCCAACAGTTCCACATAGAGCGATACAGGATGGCAGTATGGGAATTCAAGTCCCAGCTTTGCTACATCGTTTTTTCCTCTTCCAGAGTCGCTGATCACAGAAGATAATTGGCGTCCAGAATCAGCTTTTAAATAAACTTTTCTTCTGGGCTGTACTGTCTCGTCTTCTCCGAAGATGATCTCGTTTTTCTCGATCAGCTTCTGCAGTGTTTCAGGAGAACGCGACCAACCATTGCTAGGGACAGGGCACTTT
>DATKWS010000214.1:0-10988 GCA_035529435.1 Patescibacteria group bacterium | reverse complement strand
TTTACCATTCACCAGCCCGGATCGAGTGTACTGTAGACCGATTGGGATGACAAACTCTATTGTCGTTCCGTGTTCCGGCGGATCGCTTGCAGTTCATGCAGCATCTCATGAAAAATATCGCCCGGGACCGCAACGGTTTCCGCGGCGGTCTCGGCGGCGGTGGGCGCCATCGGGCCCCGGAATAATCTGAGCTTCTTGACAACGAGGTCGTACACCTCCCCCACGTTCGTGAGCCCGACGAGGCTCTCCTCGGCCCCCGTCGAACCGCTCATCCCGGCCGTTTGAATATTCAGTGTCCCCATATTGAACAGGGACCTGTCCAGGATCCCCCTGTTGATCGTAACGTTCGTCACCGTCCGGTACGGCACGTGTTTCACCGATTTGGTGATGATCCCCACTCGAACGATCACCTCGTCGTCCTGAATTTCGTAGCTCAGGCTCCGGTAGTACAGCCCGGCCAGAATCATCGCGGGGAGCCACCATACCAGATCGACGATCAGGAAGCTGAAGAAAATGACCCACGCGACATGCGGCCCCTCGTCGATACCGACGAGCAGGCCGAACAGATATCCGACGACGGCCACGAGGAACGCGACGATCGTGAATATGACCCTCAACTTGCTCGCGTAGCTCGCACTCGGCTTTATCGTGCGCGTTTGCATCACACTGATCCTCCTGTTCGATTATTCGGCAACCCGGTACATACCCATTACATACCATCCGTCGAATTTATTCAAGAGCCGTCCGGCCGCGGCATGCATTTCTTTGAATGCCCCTCCGGGGGGCCGGGCGAGGCGCCGCCGGGACATCAATCGAAAATTATTGTTGCTGGCTAATTCCAGAATATATTACTGTTATCCATCCGCTGGCCGTACCGCGGACGGCGCCACTGCCCACAGGTTCTGGAGGTACATACAGATGGAGCAGGCAAAGAAGCTATTGAGGGACTCGGCAGCCATTCGATTCACCGTTCTGTTCATGATCAGTATCCTGATGTTCGGCACCTACTGGTTCCAGGACGGCCTCGGGCCGCTGAAGGGTCTGTTCGAGAGCCAGCTGGGATTCACCAGCTCGCAGTTCGGCCTTCTGATCAGTTCGACGACCTGGGCGAACCTGGCCCTGATGATCATCCTGGGCGGCATGGCCCTGGACCGGTGGGGCATCCGCAAGGTGGGGATGATCCTCTGCGTGATCGCCACCATCGGCGCGTTCGTCGTCGCCTTCGGGAGCAAGGGCACGTTCGGCACCTCCAAGAAGGCCATGCTGATCTCGATGATGATCGGCCGAATACTCTTCGGCATAGGGCTGGAAACGACCTGTGTGCTGATCAGCCGCACCATCGTCAAGTGGTTCAAGGGGCAGGAGCTGGCCTTCGCCATGGGGCTCAACCTCCTTGTCGGCCGGCTCGGCAGCTTCTGCGCCATCTCGTTCGGTCTCGATATCGCCGGCGGGAACATCGATGTTGCGATTGTCACCGCCGCGTCGATCATCCTGTTCGGAACGATACTGTTCCTCGCCTACATGATCTTCGACGTCAGGCTCGACCGGCAGATGGCCGCCGGCGTGGAGAGCCACGAGGAGGATAAGTTCAAATTCAGCGATTTCGTCAAACTGCTCACCGATCATTCATTCATCTATATCTCCCTGCTCTGCGTGGCGTTCTACTCGGCCGTCTTCCCGTTCCTCCAGTACGCGCCGGATCTGCTGGTGAACAAATTCGGTTTCACCTTCGCCATGCCGAACCTGGACGGCATGTCGTTCTGGCAGAAGATATCGGCCTTCTTCCATAACGGCCCCAAGGTCAGCGGCCTGATCCCGCTCGGCACGATGGTCTTCACGCCGATCTTCGGCCGGCTCGTGGACAAGAAGGGCAGGGCCGCCTCGATCATGATACTGGGCTCCGTCCTCCTGATCTACGCGCATCTGACACTGTCCGTTCTGAACAGCGTTATTCTCGGCTACACCGGCCTCTTCGCACTCGGCATCGCCTTCTCGCTCGTGCCCGCGGCGATGTGGCCGTCGGTCGCCAAGATCGTCGCCGAGAACAGGCTGGGAACCGCATACGCCACGATGTTCACCATCCAGAACTACGGACTGTCGGCCTTCTACTGGGGCATCGGCAAGGTGCTCGATATGGTCAATCCGGCGGTGGTCGCGCAATTACAGAGCACACGTGAACGGCTGCTGGCCGGTGGGAACAGCATTGCGGAGGTCTCGGAGAAGATCGATCGGATGCGTCTGACCGGTGAGATCCCGAACTACAACTACACGATACCGATCCTCATGCTCGTGGGACTGGGGGTGATCTCGATATTCCTCGCCATGCAGCTCAAGCGGGCCGACCGGCGGCAGAAGTACGGGCTGGAGCTGCCGTCAAACAATTAGCATGCATGGACCGCTTTTGATCTTGGCGGATTCCTTCATGGTCGTCCGCTATCCCGCCGTCCCGTGGCCCGTACCGGTCCGATAATCGAACTCGGAACCGAAGAGACTGTGGGGGATGAAGTACACGATAAGCGTCACCGCGCCGGCCAGGTAAACGGACCAGCGGCTGCGCCGTCCACCCCGGTTCAGAAACGCCGCCAGCAGCCAGAAGGCGAGCTCCACCAGCACCTTGTTATCGGTCCAGTCATACCCATACGGCACACCCGACCACCACACACCGAAGGCATACCGCTGGACGAGCGGGCCCAGCACGAATGCGCCCAGCAACAGCGAGACGATCGTAGCCCAGAGCATCCATTTATATGTTCCGTCGAGGAGCGCCTCGAGCATCGTGCGTATGGCTACCGCCATCGAGGCGAAGATGACGGCGATATGTAAAACGAGCGCCCAGGGGGGCACCACGGCTTTGTACCGGGCGAGGACGGGACTGTCGCCCGTCACCGATATCGGCTCACCACCGCCAGCCTCGATATATACGAAATACTCGTATTTGCCCGCCCGCTCCTCGAGGCCCGGCAGCTCCACCCCCACGCCATCAATCGATTCGGTTCGCCCACGCCGCTCGAATGCGAACGTCCCCCTCTTCATCGGAGCGACGATCCAGTCATCATCCGACTTGTAGCGCCGGTACTCGACATGGCCGGTGACGCCCCCGGGGACCGGATCGAGAAGCATGATCCTCAGGCCCCTGCCGATCGTCTCGCTGCGCAGGAACTTGAATTTCACCGTCCCCGCGATGGTCCGGAAGTCGCCCTCGAGGGGGTAGGTGGGGCCGGTGACATCCTGGTACGTGAGACAACCGAGCGTGAGGACCACAGAGAAGAGCCATAGGAGCACGCCCGCGAATACGGGCCGGCGCACGACGAATGCCTTCAATGATTGCATATCCACCCTCTCATGGACACCGGGGGGAGACGATGGCGCGGGCGCATCCGTCCGCGAGCGGAGTTCGCCGGCCGCGGGCGGTTACTGCGGGGTATAATATTTCATCGCCTCGGAGATCAGTTTTCTCATGTCGCTGATGCGGGTACTGTCGGACGGGTGCGTGCTCAAGAACTCGGGGGGCGCCGCACCGCTCTTCTGTGCCGACATGCGTTCCCAGAACACGACGGCCTCGTTCGGATCGTATCCGGCCATTGCCATGAAGATCAGCCCGAGGTGATCCGCTTCGCTTTCCTGTGTCCTGCTGTACGGCAACAGGACGCCAAGCTGCGCTCCGGCACCGTATATCGACAACCACAGTGTCTGCGTCTTTTCAGGCTTGTTCTTCAAGGCTTCGGACAGCGCGACTCCACCCATCTGCGTCAATAGCGCCTGGCTCATTCGTTCGTCGCCGTGCTTGGCGACCGCGTGGGCGATCTCGTGCCCCATCACGACGGCGAGCCCCGCCTCCGTTTTGGCGACGGGCAAAAGCCCCGTGTAGACCACGACCTTGCCGCCGGGCATTGCCCAGGCGTTCACCTCTTCGCTCTCTATGAGGTTGAACTCCCACTGGTAGTCACTCAGTTGACTGCTCATCCCCTGATTCTTGAAATACCGCTCGACCGCCCCTTGAATTCGAACACCCACCTTCTTGACCGTAGCGGTCTTTTCCTTGTCGGCGCTCACCGCGTTGGCCTTGAGAAACTCGCCGTACTGCTGATAGCTCATCGCCATCATCTCGTTATCAGGTATGAAGTCGAGCTGCCTGCGGCCGGTGATCGGAACGGTGCTACAGCACGCAAAAATCATGGGAAACAAGAGCAGCGCGATGAAAAACGCTTTTTTCATGACCCACCCTTTCTCTTGCACATTTCTCGATGGTGCGTGGAACGACTCGTGTCGACCCGCTCCCGCCAGGTTCATTGATATGCGGGGTGAAAAACCCACCGTACGGGAACCTTCCCTGTCGACGAGATTAACAGCAAATCCTCGGAATAGTCAAACGGAACCGATGAATGGAGGGCGATACTTCACGCACCGGCGCCTCCCGGGGGTGCCCATGCATTACACCGGCAGTGATCGATGACGCGCCGTATCCCTTCCCGCAACGGCACGGTGGGCTCCCACTGTAAAAGCGCCTTCGCCTCCGTTATGTCCGGCTTCCTGCATCTCGGATCATCCCCCGGCTGCGGCAGATGGATCACGAGGGGCTCCGCCGCACTTTCACGGGCAATGAGCCGGGCCAGGTCAAGGATGCTGATCTCATCGGGGCATCCGAGATTGATCGGCCCCGTCGTCCGGTCATCCGTTTCCATGAGCCCGATCAGGCCGTCCACCATGTCGTCGACATAACAGAACGCCCGTGTCTGCCTCCCGTCGCCGTACACCGTGAGTGGTTTTTCCGCGTGGGTCTGGACAATAAAATTCGAGATCACACGTCCGTCGTCCGGACGCATGCGGGGTCCGTAGGTATTGAATATGCGCGCGATCTTGATCCTCGTCCCATATCGCCTGCGGTAATCGAAAAACAGGGACTCGGCGCATCTCTTTCCCTCGGCATAACAACCGCGCACTCCTATCGGATTGACCCGGCCCCGGTATGACTCCGCTTGGGGGTGCAGCTCGGGATCGCCGTATACCTCGCTCGTCGACGCCTGCAGAATCGCGGCATCCAGCTCGCGCGCCAGTTCGAGCATGTTTATCGCTCCGTTGACACACGTCTTTATTGTATGAACCGGGTCACGCATGTAGAAGGCGGGAGAGGCCGGGCAGGCAAGGTTGTATATCTCGTCGACCTGCAGGGACAGCGGCTGCGTCACATCCTGTTCGATGAACTCGAATTTCGGATCATCGAGCAGACGCGAAATGTTATCTTTCAATCCGCTGGACAGATCGTCGAGGCAGATTACCTCGTGTCCCCCCGAAATGAGACGCTCGCAGATATGCGAGCCGAGGAACCCGGCTCCGCCCGTTACCAGTATGCGCTTCGACTTCGTATCAATCATTTCCGCCCCTCTCTCACACGATCCTGCACTCTTCAAACGGCACGATACCGCGCTTGGTCTTGGCTCTCACCGCTTCGTATCGCGGGCCGGTCCATATCTCATCGAACGTCATCTCTCCGAGATCCCCCATGGCCGGCACGGATGCGGCAAAGAGTTTGCTGCATACCTTGACCTTTCCGTCCCAGGTTACAAATGTCTTGAACCACGGATTCATGCAGTCGCCCGTGCCGGCAAGGCAATGGAATTTTGTCATGATCAGGTGCACGCCGCTCTTTTTCGCTTCCTCCTTCATTGCTCGTACCGTTCCCTCGATATCATCCCGTATATCCGCATCCTCCGTCATTTCCACCGAAAGCGGCTTGACGGGACTGTCGGCATACGGCGGGAGATCCTTGATCTCTAGGTAATCGATTCCCAGCCGCGATGCGATACGAACCATTGCCGGCATATCCCGGTAATTCTCTTTCATCGCCATGAAGGTGAGGGCAAGCGCCGGGCGAGCGCGATGCTCATTCATGGAACCGGCGAGCCGCTCGATGTTGCTCATCACCCGGTTGAAATCGGCGTCCCTCCGCACGGCGTTATACGTCCGCTCACCGGCCCCATCGAGCGATATCCTGAGCATGTTGAGATCCGACCGAACGATCTCCCCGATGATATCATCATCCATGATCGTTCCGTTCGTGACGGTGGTGACGAAATTGCCGCGCGACCGCTCGTATCGAATCATCTTGAATAGATCCCCGGCCAGAAACGGCTCGCCCTGACCGTACAGGAGCAGGAAGTGGCGATAGTCGAAATCCCGCGAGATGATCTCCCTGAAAAATTCAAAGCTCATGCTCGAATCCGATCCGTCCGTTCTTCTCAGGCACATCGAACAACTCAGGTTGCATTTTCTCGTGGGCTCGATCTGGATCATCCTCGGCTTCCGCGTGGGGCGCCCGCGCCCGCCGCTTCTCACGTAATCGAGGATGAGGTACATCTCGAGCGCGCAGCCGCCGAAGAGGACCGACCGGCTGCGCTCCTTGATAAATCCGCGGATCTTCCCTGCCGCTTCCCTGTTCATCTGATCCTCTCCAGGCTCGAGCATATATCGCCCGGCACATGCCTCGCGGATGCAAACGATACCGCACAATATTGATACCAGCCACACGTCTTTGAGCAACCGCGCATCCGCGCACGCAGTCTCAACGCCTCCTCGGACAGCACAAAATCATGCAGCCGTCCGTCGAGGAGGCTGAACGGCTTCGTCTTTAGGATATGGCACGGATAGAAGAGACCGCCGTCCGAATCGATAATAATGGTCGAGCTCGAGCAGCCGCCGCGCTTATCGAACGAATCGAGAAAGCGCGAAGAGCTCATGACGGTTTTCGGATATTTTTTCTTCAGCATCCGCACCGCCTGAACGAATGCTCCACGCTCCGGCCGGAGCTCCGCCATGTCGGGGTAGAGGAGTGAAAGGGGGATGAAGAGAATTTTGCACCCCTGCGTATATGCCGCGCGCGCTTTTGCCTCCATCGCGTGCACCGTCTTTGCCGAAACAACGGTTTGAACGCATACCCTCGTCCGCCACGCACCGGCGATCCCGCCGAGCCGGTCGAGCAGATGCATGTTGCCGTGATATTCGTCGATGCTGATCTGCAGAAAATCGATATATCGCGAAAGACGGAAGTGCCGCTCCATCGAAATATCCGGATACGACGTGACAACGCTCACGAAGACGGGGAACGAGTATGCGAACGCGAGAAGTTCCCCGACATCATCCCGCAGGAACGGCTCGCCCCCTTCGAGGGTCAACACGAAGGTGCTCGAAGAGGCGAGATTCCGTATCACGGTTTTCGCCGCTTCCGTGTCCAGATCGGATACCGGCTCCTCCCGCGGCACGTAGCAGTGAGAGCAGCTCGAGCCGCACCGCGATGTGATCTTGAACGAGGCGTAGAATGGATAGATACCGCTTCCCCGCAGTACATTCCGGGAGACATAGTACAATGTCCTTGCGTATTTAGTGAACCCTGGGATCATCGGCCCGCCCGACAATTCTCCGTATCTCGTCAACGCCCGTCGCATCGGGAAACGATCTTTTCATGATATTCATGTTTCTTCTCACCCTGCCGATCCAGTTTTCGTCGTGCAGATACGCACACACCCGCGAAATCTCCTTCAGGCGTATGTATACCCCCAGCTCGTGCGAGACGACATAGTCTATGTTCCCCTCTTCCTGCCGGGGGACGAATCCCGTGAGAACTACCGGCAATTCGGATTCGATCGCTTCCATGATCGTCGAAGGTCCCGGCTTCGTTACGACGACGTCGGCAAGCGTCATCAACTCGTGAACGATATCGGTATACCCGAAGACCTTCATCCGGCCGTTCCACTTCGCCGCCGAAGCCTCGAGATCGTGAAAGAGCACCCTGTTTCTTCCCGCGACGGCGATCACCTGCACATCGCCGTCCTCCCGGAGGAGCACACGCGATATCTCGTCCGCCGGTAATACGCCGTCACCCCCGCCCATGATCAAAACCGTTCTCACCGATGCGTCGATACCGTGCTTCTTTCTCAATTCCACCCTATCGTATTTCTCCCCGAACACGCTTTTCACCGGATACCTGATGATTCTCATCGTTTCCTGCTTCACCCCGCGTGATGCGAGAAATCTCCTGCCGTCCAAGCTCGGCACGAGATACAGGTCGGTCCTCGGTTCCACCCAGGACAGGTGAATCGTGAACGGATCGACCACGAAGACGATGAGCGGCAACTCCCCCTCGAGCCCGAGCTCGGCACGGGCATCGGCCGCGATCCGTGAAGTCAGGGCGAAGAGGCTCACTACGGCGTCGGGGCGCTCGGCGAGGATGAGATCCTTTGTCCGGTCCATCATGAGACGTTTTATGAAGCATCTGTAAATAGCATTCCACAGTATCCTCTTGTCGTTGAAATCGTAGAAGAAGTTGTAAAAACGGGGGAAATCACGGAGAACGCGCGCATACAGCTTCAATGAGCCGTAGCAGAAGGCGCTGGTCTCCCTATATAGATCGACGATGGGGAAATCGAAATCCTTTTTCAGGTTCTCTTCGAACACCCGCGCAATGCTGACGTGCGCGCCCCCGATATCCGAGAGAAGGCACAATATTTTCTTTCTTGTCATATCTGACCGAGAAACTCCCGTACAAAGGAAACCGGATCATTCATGAGAATGGACGGTTCGATGTAGCACCGTATCCTGCACGATCTGTCGCAACGCTCGAACCTTCCATTCGAACGCACCGCATCCTCGAGCGTTTTTTCCCAGCTGCCGAAGTCCAGGATATTGCCCCCGCGGGCACCCGCCGGGCGGCACGGATAGAGAATCGTTCCATCCGGCAGTATCCGCGGAATCAGCGTGGGGATGCAGCGGTACGGATCGAAATCCCTGATGTTCCTGTAATAGCCGTACGAACCGGATATCTTGGCGCCCCGCCTCTTCAACGCCATCAGGCGGTCGATCAGATTCACGTACCGCACATCGTCCCTCAACGACGCATGTGCCGCATAGTCCATCTGAAGCGGGCTGAGGCAGACGGCGATGTCACGTTCCAGGCAGAACTCGAGCACCTCCTCGGCCGTATCGACGCCGCCCGGCAGGATCACCGTGTGGACCGTCAATCTATACCCGTAGCGCTTTTCGAGCTCCTTGTACCGAACGACATTCCGTGTTATCTGCTCCGCCGTTGCCTTCCCGCACCCCATTATGTCGCCATACCTGCCGGTATCGAGCATGTCGAGGCTTATCACTAGATTGGATATGTGCCCCAGAATGCGTTCTTTTTCCGGCAGCAGGACGGAATTCGTGTTGATCGAGATGCCGTTGAATCGGAGGGAACCGGCGAAATCGAGTATTTCCTCGATATCGTCCCGCACGAGTGGCTCTCCCCCGGTCACGAAGAGGAAGTCAAAGCTTCCCCGCAGTATGCCGAGGAGTCTCTTGACATCGTTTGTCGCGAGCTGAAACGAATATGCATCGGCGCGAACGCCGGCGGCGGCCTTGTCCCGCGGCAATCCGAGTTCGGGAAAGCCGTCGCAGTAGGCGCAGCTCAGATTGCAGAAGGGCGTTATATGATAGAGGGGGCAGAGCGCCGTGCATGCACCTTCCCGGTGTATCATGCAGTAGAGGAGATTGCGGAACACATTCATCAGCGTCTTGACCATCGTCACATCGCTTCCGACAATCGCCTGAAGATCGATTTCTGCTCGTACGCCGGATTCCGCCGCGCGAGCGGCAGGAGCTTTCGCAGATTGGCCGATATCGGAATATGAAAGTGCATATGCGTCGGGCAGTTCCGGCAGTAGTCGTACCCGTTCCTCGTAAAATCGAGCCATCTCTCGCTGTGTATTATCTCTTCCAATCTGCTCGTCTTCACATTTCCGAGAATGGGTCCGTCGGTATACTCGACCATGTTGCAGGGGAGCACGCTTCCGTCGGCGAGGATCATGACAAACCCCGCGGGGGTCCTGCAGCCGGCATCGCCCCTCTTTCCGTTATAGATGCCGCGGCTCATGTCCCGCCGTCTTTCAATCGTTCCGCCGTACAACCTCGAAACCAACTGTATCGCCGCCCACTTCAGGATCACGTTCTTGAATGCGTGCCTCTTCAGCCGCGATACGACTTCCGGCAGCACCTCGCTTCGCAATATCCCGATATCTTCCATCGTCAGCGAATATTCGAGATCGAAATCCCCCTCGATATAGGACAATCCGTGGGCGTCCACGTCCAGCCGGCACACCAGGTCGATGATGCCGGGAAGATCCGTGTAGTTGTTTTTCGTCACGATCGTCTGCGTCGAGATGAGCAGTTTCGGGCGGGATGTATCTCTCAGTTCCCTGAGTATCTCGACCGCCCGCACCACCTCGTCGAAATTGCCCGCCCTCCGTCTGATCGCATCGTGTCTTTCCGCCGAATCGCCGTGAATCGAGATGATGACGGAGCGCAAACCGCTGCGGACGAGATCCCCGGCCAGCTCCCGGGTGATGAGGCTCCCGTTCGTGTTGAGAACGGTATACAGGTTCAGGCGATCTCCCTCGTGCATGAGCCGGGCGAGGTGCGGATAGAGCGTCGGCTCGCCCCCGCTCACATGAAGCGAACGGGCTCCCAGGCCCACGGCCTCCCTGATGATGGAGGCATACTCTTCGAACGCGAGTGTGGGACCGACTCTCGAGCGGTAAAAGGATCGCCTCGGCTCGCAGTGTATGCACCGGGCCGTGCAATGCAGCGAGGGCTTCAAAAAAAGGGAATGGAGGGATTTCGTCGTGACAGCGCTCCGTTAAAAAATATTCTAGAATTCCACCTGCTCCCGAATCTCCCGGTATTTCTCGAGTGAGTATCCGTCGATCCCCTGCCGTTTCACCGCCTGCCAGACCTTGGACAGGAAGGGCATCTCCTTATCCTCATCGAGTATGAAGTTGTAATATCCCGAGGTTTTCAGTATCAGCGTTTGCTCCATATCCCGGCAGGCGGCCGGCACGTGGAACGTGATATCCGCCCGGTCCCCCTGCACGGCGCGGTAATAGAGATCATCCCGTGCGAGCAGCAGTTCCCGTATGTCGCCGCGCCCGGTGTCGATCGCCTCGACCGGGGCGAGCTCG
>DATKWS010000213.1:0-15288 GCA_035529435.1 Patescibacteria group bacterium | reverse complement strand
GAGTGTGCCGCCGAAGTCCGTGAACATCTTCGCGAACGTCGGAATGATGAAGAGCAGCATGAACGTCGTGGCGCCCATGGCGACGAAGAAGACGACGGCCGGGTAGGTCATCGCGCTCTTGATCTTCCGCATCAACGCATCAGCCTTCTCGAGGTATACGGCGAGACGGTTGAGGATCACGTCGAGGATACCGCCGGCCTCACCCGCATCGACCATGTTGACGTACAGATCGGAGAAACAGTGGTGCTTCTTCAGCGCTTCGGCCAGTGTCGTTCCCGACTCGACATCCGACATCACCTCGCTGACGACCTTCTGGAACAACGGTTTCTCGAGCTGCTTGGAAAGAATGTCGAGACACTGCACCATCGGCAGTCCGGCGTTGACCATCGTCGCGAACTGACGGGTGAACACACCGAGATCCTTGGTCCCGATCCTGTTCTTGAAACCGAAGTTCACGTTGATGTCCTTCGGTTTGTGCCGTATGTGCGTGATGATGATCTTTCGCTTCCGAAGATAGTTGATCATCTCCTGTTTGCTTTCGGCGATGTATTCGCCGGAGAGAACCTCTCCCGTCGGTGTTCTCCCTTTCCATATATACGTCGTCGCCATTGCTTATCCCCCTTGCAGGCTACCTCTGGCAGAGCGTGCTCGGCATCTCACTCCGTCCGCCGATCATCTGCTCGAGCTCGATCGGATCGGGGCTGCGCCGCATGGACTCGTCGAGCGTTATCTGCCTGTTCGCGTATGCCTTGAATAGAGACTGGTTCATCGTCTGCATGCCGTGCTTCTGACCGGCCTGCATCAATCCGTAGATCTGGTGGACTTTATCGTCACGAATCGTCGCCCTGATCGCGGGCGTGCATATCATGACCTCGGTGACGAGCACCCGGCCCCGCCCCGAGAGGTGCGGTATGAGCTGTTGGGTGATCACACCCTCGAGGACGAACGCCAGCTGGGCCCTGACCTGCGACTGCTGGGTGGAGGGAAAATTGTCGACTATACGGTTGATCGACTCGAATGTCGAGTTGGTATGCAGCGTCGCCAGGGTGAGATGTCCCGTCTCGGCGATCGTCAGCGCGGCCTGCATCGTCTCGAGGTCGCGCATCTCGCCGACCAGGATGACATCGGGATCCTGCCTCAGAATGTGCTTGAGGGCGGAGGCGAAAGTCTCGGTATCGGATTTCACCTCTCGCTGGTTCACGATACACCTGCGGTGCTGATGGATGTACTCGATGGGATCCTCGATGGTGATAATGTGCGCCTGCCGCTCTGAATTTATCTTGTTGATCATGCTGGCGAGCGTGGTCGACTTGCCGCATCCCGTCGGTCCCGTCACGAGAATGAGACCCTTCTGTTTCTCGGCGAGTTTCTCCACGATGGGAGGCAACCCGAGCGTATTGAAATCGAGTATCTCGAACGGGATCTGGCGGATCGCGAGGCTCGTCACCCCGCGCTGCTGGAACACGTTCGCGCGGAACCGCGAGAGGCCCTGAACGCCGAACGAGAAATCGAGCTCCTTCTCGTTCTCGAACCGTTTCTGCTGCTCCTCGGTAAGGACACTGTACGCGATCTGCTTGCTGAATTCGGGCGTAACGACGGGGTGGGAGGTCTTCAGAAGAACACCATCGACCCTCAGCATCGGGGGCACTCCCGCGGTGATGTGCAAATCACTCGCCTTCTTGTCTATCATCTCCTGTAACAAATCTCGTAGGTTCACCATCTGGTTTTCCTCCCCCGCACGCCTGTACGGCGTAAATAGGTATTTTCTGTTTCCTTCACATCGGTGATGTATCGATCCTTACTTGTTCGTCGTCTCCCGCAACACTTCTTCGAGGGACGTGGCGCCGTTCTTGAGTTTCTGGATTCCGTCGACCCTGAGAGACATCATCCCCTCGTTGATCGCCTGTATCTTGATCTCGTTCGATGAACATCGATTGAGAATCATCTCCCTGATCTCCTCGGATATCGGCATGACCTCGTACAGGCCGACCCTTCCCTTGTAACCGGTACTGCTGCATTTCTGACATCCCCGCGCCTCGAATATGGTGAATGGATCCTCATTGGTGATACCGAGTTCCCGCATGGCTTCGGGATGCATTTTTACCTCTTCCTTGCAACTGGAGCAGAGCCGGCGTACCAGCCGCTGGGCGAGGATCAGGTTGGTGGAGCTCGCAACGAGGAAGGGTTCGATACCCATATCGATCATCCTGTTGATCGTGCTCGGGGCGTCGTTCGTGTGAACGGTGCTGAGAACGAGGTGGCCCGTGAGCGCCGCCTTCACGGCGATCGATGCGGTCTCGAGATCACGGACCTCGCCGACCATCACGATGTTCGGATCCTGGCGCAGAAACGCCTTGAGCGCGGAGGCGAATGTGAGGCCGATCTCCTCGTGAACATTCACCTGGTTGATCCCCTCGAGGTTGTACTCGACCGGGTCCTCGGCCGTCATGATGTTCTGGCTCGTCACGTTGATCCGGTTGAGGGCCGAGTAGAGCGTCGTCGTCTTACCGCTTCCCGTGGGGCCGGTGACGAGAACCATCCCGTAGGGCGCTTCGATCGCCTTGAGAAATTTCTTCAACTCGTCGGGCTGGAATCCGAGCTTGGTGAGATCGATCTGGAGGTTGCTCTTGTCGAGAATTCGCATCACGACCTTCTCGCCGAATATCGTGGGAAGCGTGCTGACGCGGAGGTCGATCTTCTTGCTCCCGATACGGATCTTGATGCGCCCGTCCTGTGGAATGCGTTTCTCGGCGATATCGAGCTCGGCCATGATCTTGAGACGCGAGATGATGGCCCCCTTCATCTTGATCGGGGGCGACATCATTTCGTGGAGCACACCGTCGATTCTGAACCGGGCCCGGAGGTTCTTCTCGAATGATTCGATGTGGATATCGCTGGCGGCCTTGTTGACCGCATCGGAGATGAGCGAGTTGACCAGCTTGACGACCGGCGCGTCTTCACTCTGCACCTCGGCCAGGCCGAGATCCTCCTCCATCTCCTCGACGATCTCGAAATCCTCCTCCATGTCACGCATGACCTCCGCCAGCGAGTCCGCGGAGTCGTAGAAGCGATCGATGGCCCGCTTGATCGACGTCTCGGTCGCAACGACCGGATTGACCTCGAGACCGGTTATGAACTTGATGTCGTCTATCGCGAAGATATTGTCGGGATTGGCCATGGCGACGGTGAGGATACGTCCCTCGCGCCTGACCGGAACGACCTGGAACTTGGTGGCGACCTCGGAGGGGATGAGTTCCACCGAGTCCTCGTCCGCATGGAGATCATCGAGGTCGACCGCTGCTACTTGATACTGCTGGGAAAGAAATTCCGAGAATGCCTTCTCCGAAATGGCGCCTGTTTTGACGAGATTGTAACCCAGACTTCCCCCGGACTTTCCCTGCTCGGACAGTGCAAGCTCGAGCTGCTCCTGTGTTATGAGACTGGATTCCAGGAGTTGATCGGCAATGTTATCGTTCAAGAACGTCCTCCGCCCGTGAAAGAACTCTGATGCAGCTAAAGCAATTCCTCCACCATTTCGGGGAGAAGCATGCCATTTGTTTCTCGTTGTCCTTCCGATGCCGAACAGATACTGCCGTCCCGCAATAAGCATGCCATCACGAGGAACCCGTTCTAACGGATTGTTATGTACGGGAATACTATCGTCACGAGACCACGGGCGCACGAGTGGACCGCTGCTCCGGTACGAGCGCGGAAAATGGCGAAAAATCCCGTGACATGGGCGCGCGCAGCCGGTGCATCATACTCCGCAGGGATGGAGCGCCGCCGCCGCCGAACGGACAGCCCATGCGCAGCTTGCACGGATAATTGCACATTGCAAATGGATCGGATCGTGCCCGATCGATGTCGGAAGCAGCGCAATCCGTTTATCCGATGTCAATTTTTTTACCAATCGATCATGCGGGGTAACCGTATTGATCGGGTGTAGCACGAACGAAGCGTGGAGGGGTATCCGTCGTGATCGATCGCGTATCAGTCGAAGAATTCCCAGAGGACGCCGATCACGTAGTGCCGCTCCGGCATGCGGAATCCCGGGTACGTTTCGTACGATGTATCGAAGAGATTTTTCATTTGAACCGTTATCGTCGCGCCCAGGATCGTCATCGATGCGGCGGCGTCGCTCACCACGTACGAACCGAGTGTCGCCGCTTCCCAGGGACGTTCACCCACGAACTCGACATCACACCGGAGCCCGATGGTCTCTGTTTGCTTGAAGACGGCGTGTTCGAGTGCAAGCCCGCCGCGGCACCGGTATTCGGGGATCCCGCCGGTGTGCTCACTCCGTTCTCCGAAGTACTCGGTGTTGGCCGTCACGCGGTACCGGAATCCGTAAACCGTGTCACAACGCGCGAGGGAACCGCGGAGCCCGAAAACGGTACCCGTGCCCCCGGCGCTGTAGACCGCCGGTTCACCGCCCGACAGGATGATGCGTGAATGTTCCCGCCTGGCGAAGATATCGAGCGAGAATACGCCGGAGAAGGCCGCCCCCAACGCAAGCTCCTCGTTGATCTCCGGTGAAAGCGCCTCGTTGCCCGAGGTCGAGACGGTCTGAATCGTCTGTGTCGTTTCCCCGGCGATTTCCGGCTGAAAGAGTTCCTGAGCGGATGGGATTCGCAGTCGCCGTGAAGCCATCACGGAGAGCGAGAATCCATGTCCATTCCCCCGTCTGACGCCCATTTCGCCGCCGAGGTAGGAACCCACGACACTGTGCGTGCCGCCGTAGATTCCCAGCCGCCATGCCAGTGCACCGCGTGCATCGCCGCCGGCGAAGATACCCCCCTCGATGCGATGGAACGATGGATCGAACGCGACGCCCCCCTCCGTGTGCGTGCAGGTGGTGCGCCTCGCGGACACGAAGGTACGTGCGGAAACCCCACCGATCATTCCGCCCCACCCCGCCGTTCCCGTGGTCATGAGATCGGAGCGCCGCACCGAGCGGCGGGACAGAGAGAAACTGCGCTGCTCGACCGAGGCGGAAAAACCGTTCTTTCGATACCTGATCTCCGTGTCGAATCCAGCATAGCGGACATCCTCCACCGACGAATACGCGGTCCCCACGTATGTGTCCTCGTACCGGTGGAGACGTACCAGAACCTCGTCGCCGGCATCGGTATTCATGCAGACATCCATGAGAACCGACCGTGTATCGTAATCCCCGATTCTTCTCTTCGGCAGGGGAATATACGATTCGAAGGCACCCTGGAGATACTCGTCGTACGCCAGGGCGGCCCCGATGCGCGCCTGCGGCGTCGAGAACCACACGCGGCGGGCCCGCCTGTTGTTTCTCCCGTACGTGAAATTCGCCTCGGAGCGCGGTCCCTTCTCCCCACCCTCACGAATCACGAAATTGATCGCGCCATTCGATGACACATCCCCCGTGAGAAGAGGAGAGCCGCTGTAGATCACCTCGACGCGTTCGAGGCGCGATATGGGGAGAAAACGTGCGAGGGCTTCGAACGTATAGGGATCGTAGAACGGCTTTCCGTTGACGAGCAACGTGACGCCACGGTATCCCTTCCCGTCTATCGAGAACCCGGAGCTCGAGCCTCGAGGACCGGCTATCCAGTGAACAACCCCCGGCAGCACCTCGAGGATATCCTCGAGCGTGTGGATATTGTACCGGACGAGCTCGTCCGCCGTTATCACGAATACTTCGGTTGGAAAGAGCAGTGAAACGTCGGGGGATGCATCACCGGCATCCTGCGCGCACACACCTGCCGTCGGCAGGACGAGCGCCACAACGGCGAGGGCACAAATGATCTCGGGGATGAACAACCGGTGTGTTCCGATATCATGCCGTACTGGTGTCACCATGCCGGATCGCTGCCCATCACCACTACAATGGCCCCCGAACATGCATCCGTGAGGGAGGCCGGACTGCATCTTTGAGGGGACTGTAAATGAGCGTATGTACCCGGTCAAGTCAAATGTCCCGCGGCGCATTCCCCTGGTCGCAACCGGTTGTGACGCGGTTCACGTGCGTCGCGCGACGGCGCCGTGACCCTCACGATTCCCGCACCGCGACGGCGGCCTTCCGGAGCGCGATCACGGAATCGTACGGCGCCGAAATACCCCCCACATCGGCCTTCATTGCATCGGTGAAGTGATAATCGGAACCCCCGGTTCGAATCAGTCCCCGCTTCAGCGCCACGCGATCGATCTCCTCCACCAGCCGCTCCGGATGATTCGGGTGCCAGACCTCGATACCACGCACTCCGAGGCTGCACAGAGTATCGAGGATCGATCGCTTCCTGATCATCGCCCCCGGATGCGCCCAGACGGGCACTCCGCCGGCATCCATGATGAGACGGAAAACCTCCTCGACCGGGAGAACGGTCTTTGCCACGTAGGCGGGCCGCCCGGTGCCGATATAACGGCCGAACGCATCCTGGATGTTGCCGACGATCCCGCGGCGTAGAAGCACCCTGGCGATGTGCGGCCTCCCCATTGTTCCCCGGCCGGACACGGCGCGCACTTCGTCGAATGAAATCCGGATACCGCACAGGGCAAGCCGTTCAACGATCGCGCGCGCGCGCGCCATCCTCGATTCCTCGAGAAAACGGACACGCTCGCCGAGGCGCCGATCGCCCGTGTCGTAGCAGTAACCGAGGATGTGAATCTGATGTCCCCATTCCATCACGCTGAATTCGATGCCGCTCAGAACCTCGACGCCGTACTCCCGTCCTGCACGCCGTGACTCCTCCTGGCCGCTCACCGTATCATGATCGGTTATCGATACGGCGGACAAACCCGCATCCCGTGCGCGTTCGACGAGCGCTGCGGGCGAGAGGTTTCCATCTGAATAGTACGAATGGAGGTGAAGATCGCAGGGAGGTTCCATTCCAACCAGCTTTACCGCGCGTTACCGTATTTCTTCATCTTCTCGGCAACGTCGCGGAAGGTAACGTCGACGATGTATACTTCTTCGAAGTATTCCCTGGCCTTGTCCGCTTCGTCGAGCATCTCGTAGGCCAGCCCGAGATTGTAATGAATGCCGAGGCTCTCGACCCCCGCCTCGCTCGCCTTCGCGAGTCCGCGCTGGAGCTGCTTGACCGCAAGCCGCGGATTATTCTGCATCAGAAAACAGTGGCCGATCATCTCGATGCTCCTGAGGTGCAGCTGCTCGGATCGTGAAGCGATCTGAAGCTCCTTGACCGCTTCATCGAACAGGGCCATCTCGATGTACGCCATGCCGAGATCGTAATGGCTCCGGTAATCGTCCTCCTCGACATCGCTCGTGATCTCGCGTGCGAAGTCCTCCGCCTCCCCATCGCTGGTCGCATCGGCCCCGGGATCAGGCTGCTCTTCCACGGCCCGATTGAACAACTCTTCCACCACCTCGTTCTCCGTCACATCCTCCGCCACCTCCGGTACCGCCCGCTCCTCGACCGCCACGTGCTGGGCCGTCTTGCCCGCACCCTCCGCCCCCGGTATCTCATGAAGGTCCATTGCCGGCCGGGATGCCGACGCACCGCCCGGAACCGATGACACTTCTTCAGGTGAAACGGCTCCACCGGTTTTCGATCCCGCCGTCGCTGCTGTTCCATCGGCACGGTAGGATAAATCATCCCCGCCGTCAGCGGTTCCGGGATCTGCCGCGGAGTCGGTCGGAATCATCATATCGACCTCTTCCGCGGTCTCGAATACCTCGTCGACCGCCGAGCGTAGATCCTTCTCGAGGTCCCCGCATCCCTCTCCGGCACTGGATAACTGCTTGTCCAGCACCGCGAGTTCCTCGGACGAGAGAGACGGTTTCAAGCTCTCGATGGAATTCCTGTAGATGTCGGCCCGCCGTGACTCCCCCTCCCCCTCCAACCGGCGGACGATGCCGGCGAATAATCCGGCTGCCTTGACCTTGAATCCGAGCCGGCCGTACAGCTCCGCCACGGCGCCGATGATATCCTCGCGATCACGCATGTACTCGAGCATGAGATCGAGCTTTTCCTGGACCCCTTCGGTGGAGCCCGGCGATTCGCCAAGCATGCGCTGGAGATACTGGGAGAAGTAGCCGGCCGCCTCGCCCTCAAACTTCTGTTTGGCCTTGAGCTCGCCCAACTTGAAAATCGTCTCGAGGCGATTGGGAACCACCCTGAGGATTTTTTTACATACCGCTACGGCGTTGTTGTACAGCGCCACCTTCTCGTAGTTGACCGATGCCTTCTCGAGACAGGAAACGGCCTGTACCCGGTCCTCCGCCTTCAAAAAGAGGTCCCCGAGCTCGTTGTAAAGGTTCGGGTTGCGCGATTCCACCTGCACGAGCTTCTTGTATTCCTCGATGGCTTTGTCCAGCTTGCCCTTCTTGAGAAATTCCTGCGCTCTATGTCGTAACTGACTCGCCTTACTCAAAGCCCGACCTCACTTCTTTCCCGGAATCCATCCAGTTCCCAGACCAACGCTCCCGCCTTGAAAACCGAAACGGCATGATTGCGGCCGGCACGGGACGGCAACTCGCGGTAATCCGCAACGTCGTAGACGACGATATCCGCCTTCTTGCCCTTCTCGAGTGACCCGATCGAATCTCCCATTCCGATGGCATATGCCGCATTGCATGTGGCGGCGTTTATCGCCTCGGCCGGAGTCAGTCCCATCTGCGAGCATGCGATCGAGACGGCGAGCTGCATCGAGCTGGACGGTGCACTGCCGGGATTGAAATCGGTCGCAAGCGCTACGACGGCGCCGGCCGTAATCAACTCCCGCGCCGGAGCGAAGTTTCGCGATCCGAGACCGAACGTGGTCCCCGGCAACAGCACGGCGACCGTCTCACTGCCGGCGAGACGCCCTATCCCCTCCGGAGAAACCTTCACGAGATGCTCCGCCGAAACGGCGCCCATCTCGACGGCGAGTTCCGCGCCCCCCATCGACGTAATCTCGTCGGCGTGCACCTTGGCCCCGAGTCCCGCGGCCTGTCCCGCCTCGAGAACCGCCCGGGTCTCGTCCAGATTGAAAACGCCGCTCTCACAGAAGACATCGACAAACCGTGCCAATCCGGCACCGGTAACGGCAGGTATCATCTCCTCCGTCACGACACGCACGTAATCGGCCGCATTGTCGTACTCCGGCGGAACCTGGTGTGCGCCCATGAACGTCGGGACGACATCGAGCGGAAGCTCCGCGGCAAGGCGCGCAATGACGCGCAACATCTTCAACTCGTTTATTACATCAAGGCCATAACCGCTCTTTATTTCTACTGTTGTAGTTCCTTGGGCGAGCATCTGCAGGATGCGTCGCTTGCTGATCTCGAAGAGGCGATCTTCGTCCATCTCCCTGACGCCGCGCACGGTCCTCTTGATACCGCCGCCCCGGCGCTCGATCTCGAGATAACTATCGCCGCGGATCCGCGCCTCGAATTCATCGGCACGGTATGTTGAAAAAACGGCGTGGGTATGAGGATCAACCCAGCCCGGCATTACGACGCGTCCCCCCGCATCGTAGACCGTCGACACCGCGGCACTCCCGATCCGGGCCATCACCTCTTCCCGCGGACCTGCGGCAAATATCCTTCCATCCGCAACGGCAACCGCACCATCACGGACGAGACCGGGATCGGATAGACTCACACCGCGCTTCGGCCCTTCACTGGAGCTACGGCAGGTAACGAGCTGCCCGGCGCCTTGAAGCAGTAGATCAACGGTTCCCGGCAAGCGCCTCTCCTTGCAGAATGAGACAAACGGTTGTCAACTCAAGCAAAATGCATACGGTTAAGTACAACGAGTCGGGCCCTGACACTCCCCCCTCTTCCTCCCGCCGGAAAGAATCGGGTTCAGCCACCGAGCATTGGGATGTGAAGCCCCGCACCCTTTGATTTATCAATGGCTATCTCGTAGCCAGCATCCGCGTGTCTTGCAATCCCTGTGCCAGGGTCACAACGCAGGCAACGAGCCAGTTTTTCGGCTCCCCGGGGAGTACCGTCGGCAACTACGGCAAGCCCCGCATGTATCGAGAGACCCATACCGACACCACCCCCATGATGCACGGATACCCACGCGGCACCGTTCACCGCATTGAGGAGGGCGTTGAGAATCGGCCAATCGGCCACCGCATCCGTACCGTCGCGCATCGCCTCCGTCTCGCGGAACGGGGAGGCGACGGAACCGCTGTCGAGGTGATCGCGGCCGATGACGACGGGCGCCGTTATCTCCCCTGAGGCAACGAGCTCGTTGAGGGCCATGCCGAACCGCTCACGTTCACCATACGCCAGCCAGCAGATCCGGGCGGGAAGTCCCTGGAAGGCGACCCGTTCGCGGGCAAGTTTTATCCAGCGGCAAAGCGATTCGTTCTCGGGGAACAGCTCGAGGGCGAGATCATCGGTGCGATAAATGTCCTTCTCGTCGCCCGAGAGCGCAATCCAGCGGAACGGGCCCTTTCCGATGCAAAACATATCCCTGATGAATGCGGGAACGAATCCGGGAAATGCGAAGGCACCCGCCAGCCCGCCCTTCTCCGCCTGTCCGCGGATGTTGTTGCCATAATCGAAGACGACCGCACCCTTTTTCTGGAAATCGATCATGGCCTGCGTGTGCACGACGATTGATTCAAGTGCTTCCTTGATATACCGGTCGGGATCCTTCTTCCGCAGCCCGGCCGCCCCGGCCACGTCATGCCCCCGCGGGATGTACCCGTTCAATGCGTCGTGTGCGGATGTCTGGTCGGTGACGACATCCGGTACGATGTCGCGGCGGACAAGCTCCGGGTAGACGTCGGCCGCGTTGCCGAGAAGACCGACCGAGTACGGCCGTTTCTCGCGGGCCGCCTGGCGGACCTTTTCCAGGGCCCGGTCGAGATCGGTCTCCATCTCGTCGATGTACCGCGTTTCGATGCGCCTCCGGATGCGATCGGGATCGACCTCGACGATCAGGCATGCGCCGCCGTTCATCGTGATCGCGAGCGGTTGGGCCCCCCCCATGCCGCCGAGCCCGGCCGAGAGGACGAACCGTCCCGCCAGCGTGCCGCCGAAATGCTTTTTCGCACATTCGGTGAACGTCTCATACGTTCCCTGAAGGATACCCTGCGTTCCGATGTACATCCAGGAACCGGCGGTCATCTGGCCGTACATCATCAGTCCTTTCGACTCGAGCTCCCAGAAATGCTCCCATGTCGCCCACCGGGGCACGAGGAGCGTATTGGCGATCAGAACGCGAGGGGCGTCTTCGTGCGTTTTGAAGACGGCGACCGGTTTGCCGGACTGCACCAGTAACGTTTCGTCGTTTTCAAGACCGCGGAGGGTTTTCACGATTGCCTCGTAACAGGCCCAGTTCCGTGCCGCCTTTCCCGTTCCGCCGTATACCACCAGCTCGTCCGGCTTCTCGGCGTTTTCGGGATCGAGGTTGTTCATCAGCATCCGCAGGGCTGCCTCCTGAAACCATCCCTTGCAGCTCAATTCGCGCCCCCGGGGGGCTCTGATCTTCATGGCGCTCATCGCACCTTACCTCCACGCAGAAAAAAAGAACCGGCTCATCACCATATTTCCATCACGTTTTCACAAGATCCAGCATCCACCATCACCAGACAGTACTACGATTACGGCGCTCCGGCAACCGGAAACGGGACCGGCGGGCGGGAACGCCCGGTTACAGCCTGCATGAACGGTCAGCGCCCCCTGCCGGAATGGACCGCTCATATGCAGGAAACCCGAACGGTACGCATAAATCCCGGAGACCGGTACAGGACCATACGCTGAACGGTGCAAAGCCCCGTCCACTGCCTGAATCGCGCTATTGCCGTTCATCGGAAAACCATCGACGGGCGGCCGCGATGAGTTCTTCAGCGCACGCCGCGCTGACGGCCGCGGTGGGGAGGCTCGATAGTATCGCTTCGCCGTAGGGCCTGCTCTCGATCCGGGAGTCCAGTATCACGACGACGCCGCGGTCGCTCCGTCGCCTGATAAGCCGCCCGATTCCCTGCCGCATCTTTCGTATCGCCTCCGGGAGAAACAGGCGCTCGAACGGATCCTCCCCGAGCGCGCGAAGCCGCTGGGACCTGGCCTCGACGATCGGCTCCGTCGGAACCGGAAAGGGGAGCTTCGGAATGACCAGCAACTCGAGCTCCTCTCCGGGAAAATCGACTCCCTCCCAGAAACTCGCCACACCGAGCAGGAGTCCGGCAGGGGAACGGCGCAGTCGATCGGCGAGCATCTCCCTGCTCATTCCCTCTCCCTGCACGAGAATCGGCCCCGGAAAGCGCCTTCCGGCGAGGTTTCGTGCCGTTCCGCGGCAGAGACGGTAGGAGGTGAAGAGAACCATCGTGCGGCGGTTCACCTCACGCACGAGGCGTTCCAGGACATCGGCGAGGAGATCCGCATACCCTTCGCGGTTCGGATCCCCCATACCGCCATTGACGAGGATCAGACATCTCTTATCGAATTCGAACGGCGAGGGCACGATCATCTCGTCGGTTTCCCCCGGGAGTTTCGCCAGCCCGAGACATGCGCGTTGGTAGGTGAAATCCCCGTTCTGTGCGAGCGTCGCCGATGTGAATATGGCCGTATCGCAGACCTCCTCGATATAATCGGCGAACAATCGATCCACGCTGAGGGGAGAGGCGCAGATCGTTCTCAATCGACCGTCGGTCGACCATTCCATCCAGAAGACCGATTCCTCATCATCCGCCTTCAAGATGAACGGCACGGCGTCGGAGATCGCCGCGATCTCGGCGAGGGCGTACGTGACCTCCTGCTGGAACGACCGTGCATCGCCGTGCACGTTTGCTTCGAGTACTGGATTCAATAATTCCCTTAATTTATTATAATATAATAAATAATCTTTTATCGGCTGGCGGGTTTCCGGAAGGGTGGCCTCGCCATCGATGTAGCGGGTTCTGCCCTGTCTTGACACCCCGGCCCTCTCGAAGCCCGACTCGATCGACCCAAACAGTTCGTGGTACCGCTCGCGGAGGCCGCGCATCGCATCGGCGACCGCGGATACATGGTCGCCGCCGGGAACAGTCGCCTCGAGCTCTCGGTAGAGGAGCCGCCAGCGCTCGTCCCCTCCCGGGAGCGGACGCACCGGATCGAGAATGAGATCGATCCCCTCGCGCGATACGGCGACGGAAAGATTCTCCATGGCGCACCGTTCGACGTGGTGCGCCTCATCGAAAATGATCCGGCGGTATGGACCGAGGATCGCCCCGCCCTGACGGTAGTCCGTCATGAGCAACGCATGGTTGACGATCACGATCGCCGACTCACGCGCGCGTTTGCGCGCCCCGATGAGGGGGCACTGGGCGGCGTGCGCGCACGCATTCATCGCACATCTGGACGGAGCGTTGATGCGGCGCCGTACGTGCCGTGCTACCGCGGCGGGAAGCGATTCGACCGTTCCCTGTCCGGACAGGGAGGCCGCGATGCCGAGTGCCAGTGCCGTCTCCGGATCGTCATCCATGCCGCCCACGACCGCTGAGAGGAGTCTCTTGGCACAGATGTAGTTTTCCCTCCCCATCAAGTGGGCCACCCGCGTCCCCGACCGCAGCACCTCTTCGGCGAGTGGCAGCTCTTTGGCGAGCAGCTGGTACTGGAGGTTCCGCGTGTGCGTCGAGATGATCACCCGTTCACCCATCTCACGGGATACGATCATCGCGGGCACGAGATACGCGAGGGATTTACCGATACCGGTACCCGCTTCGATCAGCAACACGCCCTTCTCGCGGAGCGCCTTGTCGACCGCCCGTGCCATCCTGACCTGCCCGGTGCGTTCCTCGCCGAGTATCGAGGCGATCCGACCGAAGGCCGCTTCCACCGATTCGCGGTCCCCGACCGGCATCCCCTCCCCGGCATGCACCTCGGCCGTCTCTTTCTCCTCGCCGCACCGTTCCATGGAGGGACCGCCATCGAAGAGGGTGCCGCCGTTCGGTGCCGCATCGGACAGCGAGGCGGCATGCTCGAGTACCGGTAATCCCGGAAAACCCGAGCGCCGTGCGATAATGACGAGGAGGGAAACGGGAACGGGCCCGCGGGCGAGGCGCGACGCCATTTTTTCGGCCGGAGCGTCCCGCTCGTTTACCGGCATGAACGGCAAAAACGCGTCCAGGGCGCCACCGCTCCATTGAATCCGATCACGGGAACCGTTGTCTTGGAGATGTTCTTCGGGCATCATGGACCTAGCTGTCCGCGCGTTTCGTGCTTCGCCTGGTCCCCCGAATAGCGCAGAACTCCCCGCACATCGAGCAGAGCTCCTCCGAACCGGTGGAACTCCGATCGTACATACCCTTCGCCTTTACCGGGTCGATGCTGCTCGCGAGCGCCCGCTCCCAGTCGAGTTCCGCCCGTGCCCGCGAAACGGCCGCGTCCCATTCGGCGGCGCCGGGAAGTCCCTTGGCGATATCACCGGCGTGCGCCGCGATCCGGCAGGCGATAACACCGTCCCTCACATCATCGATTGTCGGAAGGCGCAGATGTTCACCGGGGGTGACATAGCAAAGGAAATCCGCTCCGTACCACGCGGCGACGGCGCCTCCGATTGCGGCGGTAATGTGATCGTACCCCGGGGCGATGTCGCACACGAGGGGACCGAGGACGTAGAAGGGAGCGCCCCTGCACACCTTCTTCTGGAGAATCATGTTTGTGGGTATCTCTTGAATCGGCACGTGGCCGGGGCCCTCGACGATCACCGCCACGTTGCGCGCGCGCGCCCGATCGACGAGCTCGCCGATGACGAGGAGCTCACCAACCTGCGCGCGGTCCGTCGCGTCGGCTATCGCACCGGGCCGCAATCCATCGCCGAGGCTCAACGTGATATCGTAGCGGGCCGCGATATCGAGCAATCTATCGAAATACTCGTAGTAAGGATTTTCCCGTTTGTTCCGCACGATCCACTGGAGCAAAAAGCACCCGCCCCGGCTCACCACGCCCGCCGTGCGCGTTTGTGCCACCTCCTCGGCCAGGCGCCGGATCAACCCGCAGTGCACCGTCATGAAGTCGACACCGTCTTTCGCCTGCCGCTCCACCACGTCGAAGAATCCGTCAATCGTACAATCGGCCACATCCCCGCCCCGTCTCGTCACCTCGACGATGGCCTCGTAGATCGGCACGGTGCCCAGGGGCACGGTGCACATCTCGAGTATGCTCCGGCGGACCTGGTCGATATCCCCACCCGTCGAGAGATCCATCACGGTGTCGGCGCCGGCGGAGATCGAGATGGCGAGCTTCTCGAGCTCCACCGCCACCTCGTTGTGATCGGGGCTCGTTCCTATATTGGCGTTTACCTTGGTTCTGAGGCCTTCGCCGATCCCGATCGGCCGGCAGTGCTCGCGCGCCGTCCCCGTGATGACCGCCTTGCC
>DATKWS010000212.1:0-4837 GCA_035529435.1 Patescibacteria group bacterium | reverse complement strand
ATTCTGCTTGGTCTTCGCGTTGAGGATTCCATCCGCCCGTGATGCGGCCTCCGCCTCGAGGGGCGCGATACGCTGAAGTTGCTCGATGGGTCGTCTTCCTGCTTCGTTCATTTCGGGAGTCATCACTTACCTCCCTGGAACAGCTCGTTCACGTCGCTCTCGGTCAATCCGCCTTCCTGGATCGCATCATCGGTGGTAACGGTGTAGCGCATGAATCGATCCTTGGTGTTCTCGACGGCCCGTTGCAGGCGGGTGGTGGCCTCTTCCGTCTTGCCGTCGATCTCGTTGAGGGCTTCATCCTGAAGCTCGGCGGCGAGCTGGCGGGCTCGCTGTGCAACGATCTTCTTGTCCTCGTCGCTCATCGAGCCGCCGAAATCAAGCGCGGAGGGATCCTTGACGAAATGGGTCACCGCATTGAGCTTGGCCTGAAGCTGCGCGAGCAGCGCCGACCGCCAGATGAGCTCCTTCGGGTCGTCCATCCACTTGGCATCATCCACGGTAAAACGGTCCGCAACGACCTCGCTGAGCGCGTTGAATCCCTCGCCGGTCGGATTCAGGAAAACGTTGCCGGTGTATTCGGCGAGCTTTTCGAGAAGAGCTTTTATCGTGTCGCCGCCGAGCTGCTTGGCGAAATCAAGCGAGCCCGATACCGGACAACGGGAAAAGATGTCGTTTTCATCCTTGACGCTGTCGAGCAGAACCATGTCGCTCATCCCGTCATCGACGCCGATGTTGACGTTCTGATCCAGCGCGCCTTCCTCGGCGGCCCTCTCGACGGGGTCGCCTTTGATGATCTGCGCGCCCTTTTTTACAGCCATAGGAAACCTCCAGCATTAATACCGGCTCACCCGATTTTCAGCGAGCCATCGTCTCCGACATATAACCGATAATTTCCTCCGGATTTGATCCGCCCGTTTATGAATCCATCGCCGACCACGCGGGACACGGTACTTTCGACCAGCCGCTGGACGGACCGGGCTCCCGTCGTCCGGCTGTCGATCTGTGATATGATCCATTCCATCGTAGCATCTTCCACTGTAATCGTGCATGTCATTATTTCGCTCGTGGCTACTTGCCCGATCACGCGGTCGATCTCGCGGCGGGCGATCTTTTTCAGCGTGTCGTTTCCGAGGCGGCCGAACGGAATGATCTCCAACCGGTCGACGAACTCCCGCCGGAAGGTCGGTCCCTGCTGGTGGGGATTGTAGGGATCGCGATACCGGAGCAGCATCTCACGGATTTCGGGGCCGTCGACATCCTCGACGTCGGCAAGAGCGTTCGATGTCATGATAAACACCGAATTCTTGCAGTCGACGATGCGGCCGTGGTTATCGGTGAGATGTCCGTCGCTCAGAACCTGCAGCAGTACATCGAAAACGCGGCCGGCGCCTTTCTCGATTTCATCGAAGAGGACGACACTGTACGGATTTTCCATCAAGGTATTGGTCAGCTCTCCCCCCTCGTCGTAGCCGACGTATCCGGGCGGGGGACCGACGAGGCGCTGATAACTCTCGGGGGTTTGAAACTCGGACATGTTGAATCGCACGAGCGCCCGGGGATTTCCCATGAGATACTCGGCCACCGCCTTGGCAAGTTCCGTTTTTCCCGTACCGGGGGGGCCGACACATATGAACGACACCTTGGTCCTCGAGGGATCGCTCAGGCCCAGGCGGAGACGTTGAATGGCGCTCGTCATTGCTTCCGTCGCCCGCTTCTGATCGTATACGCGGCTTTCCAGGTAATCCTTGAGACCCTTGAGCCTCGCGTGCTCCATCTCCGAGAGACGCGAGATCGGTATGCCTGACTCACGTGAGATCACATGGAGCACGGTCTCGGTGGTGACGCGTTTGTCCTTTTTCTCATCCAGTTCACTCTCATCACGGACCTGCTGGAAGGCCGAGTCGAGGATCGAGATCGCCTTTGCCGGGAACCGCAGCGAGGGGAGGTAACGCTCACAATTACTGATGATTGCACTCAACGCGTCGCTCTCGATGCCGTATTCGAAATGCTTCTCGAACCGCGGCAGGTGGGCCTGCAGCATCTCGAGGGTCTCCTCGCGGGTCGGTTCATCGACCTTCACCACCTCGAAGCGACGTACGAACGCATCGTTGGGGCGGATCTTCCCCTCGAAATCCTTCGTTGTCGTCGCCGTGATCAGCCTGAAGACGCCACGGCCCAGGTAGGGATTGAACATCCCGAGCATATTGCTCGACCCGGTGCTTCCCGGATCACCAAGGATGTGAACCTCGTCCAGAAAAAGAATGACGTCCTTTCGAACGATCGCCGCATCTATGAGCTGTTGGAGCCGCTCCTCGAGCTGTCCGCGGTAACTCGCTCCGGCGATCAGGGAGGAGCAGGAGACAGAATATATCTTGCAGCCCTCGAGCCACTTCGGTGCCTCCTCCGTGCCGAGCCACGCGGCGAGCCCCTCGACAACGGCAGTCTTGCCGACACCCGGATCGCCGATGATCATCGGATTCGGCCGGACGAGCCGGCCCAGGATACCGGCGATGTGACGGATCCGATCCAGCCGTGTCTTTGTCAGGTCGAATCCCTTGTTCTTGACGGATTCGGAAAGATTCTCCGCATACCGCGAGAGGACATCCTCGAACGTCTTGCCTGCTGCGCCGGCCGGAACGGTGCGCGTTGCCGAGGTCCTGGAATCCTTTGCACTCGCGGCGACAGCCGGATTCGCCTTCGCGAATTCCACGAACACCTCATCGACCGAGAACGGCGCTGTCCGGAGTTCGTTGGAGATAAATCCGAGACCGATACTCAACATTGCCTCGATGATGTCGTGCTCGCTCAGGAGACGCTCCAGTTCGCGCCCTTTTGCGACGACATCATTCGCCGTGGCCGCTTCGAGTATCGGCTCGGTCGCGCCGGAATACCTGGTAGTGGCTTTCTCGGCTATCGGCGCGCACCAATTCACCGCCTCTTCCGGGTCGGCGCCGGAGCGAAGCAGCGCATTGTCGAGGATGCCGCTTTCGAGTGCGACGAGGAGTATCTGCGGCCCGCGGAAGTACCGTTGGCCATACTTGACGGCCCGCTCCCGGGCCTTCTCGATGAGACTGAGGCCGCTCTCATCGAGCCAGTGGTCGATATCTGAAAATGTGGACACGTGTGTTCTCCGTTTCCGTTCGAGTCAGCTGTGTGGAGTTGCGAATCCGACACAACAGTGCCACCCACGATAGCTACCTGCCGCGGCACCGGATTAAAATCTCACATTGAGCTCCAGTGTCCGGCGTTCCGGCACGAAGCGGACAGCCAGCTTATCGTCCGAACGATTTGCATCCGATTCGCTCAAGAATGGCACGCCCTCACCGCGGAGATACTTGTAAAACAAGACGGTCGTCACGACAGCGGACACACCGGTGACGACCCACAGTGTCGTCGCCGTTCCATCATCATCCGTTGTGGCCGCACCGGTCGCCGCACCTCCCGTGATAACAAGCCCGCCGATCCACCATAATGGATTCATCCCCCCACCACACATGAACTGAGCAGTGCCTTTCAATTTTTTGTCCGTGATACGGAGGGTGCCGGGCTTCTTGCCCGCCTTGAGGCATGTAACGACGACGCTGCCGCCCTCTTTTTGGACGGACCCCTTTCCCTCGGGCTCTATCGTAGCGCTGAAGTCAGGAGGGAGAGATGTGAGCGAGATACCCTTCTCGTTCTGGTATGTGACCTTGAATGTCTTCTTCTCACCTTTCTTGATTCTTGTTTCCTCCGGCTCTATCTTGAAACCAGTCGGCTTGTTGAACTGTTTGAGCGCCGTCGACACGACCGGCTCGTTCCGCTTGCTCCACTCGAATTCCTTGACGACCTTCGCGCCGCTGTCGTCGCGCGGCTTGACCATGATCCGCGATAGAAGCTTCCCCAGGTCATATTCCGATTCCTTATCCCCGAAATTCGTAAAATAGTGATCGAGAACGGGAAGAATCTGATCCTTGAGAACCTTGGTGCCCGACGTGTAACTGTGCGTTTCGATCATACCCGCCAAACACGGGAAGATAGCCTTGTAGTTGCCCTTGAAGTACTCCTCGCTTACAGCCCGCGGCGTCTTGAGCCCTTTGCAGGGATTGCCCTCCTGCTGCGCAATAACACCGGAGGGCATGCCCATAAAGATAAGCAGCGTCACGGTGATACAACAAACCAACACGCGTGGTGAAACATCGTACCTCATGAATCCCCCTCTTTTCCGTACCGGAACTCGATTGACGTTTCCAGCGTATCTTCCACGGCAAAGATGAAATCGCTCTGTTTTCCGACACCCTCGCCCACGGCATTGGAACTGATCAACCGATCGTCTCCCAGTTTGAATTTGAACTCGTACTCCCCGGGAATCAGATTGAAATGCCAGCTCAGATCTTCGGGGGGCGCGTATTCGAAACCGTTGAAGAGCAGCGGTACCTGCAGGTTCTCATAACCGCTCTCTCCCAGATACCCGACTATCCTCACCGACGTCGTATCAACCACGACCGCATCGGTCGCCGCCGTGTCCAACGGAGCCAATGTCAGCTGCTCCGTCCACATGCTGTCAGATGCGCTGATACTTCCGCGCACCTTTTTTTCCAGCAGCATTTCATGCTTTTGAATCGGCAGTTCCCTCGGATAGACGTAAACCACATGCTGTCCCGCCTCGATGCTGGCAGTCGGTTTGCCCTTCTCGAGCGGGATAAACGCCGAGGTGTTATCATCGATCTTGATATTGCACTCTATTGGAGCTCCGAATGTCACCTGAAAGCGAGGTATGTCGGTTGCACCGGACAGCAACACGATGAGCACGACAACGATCGCGGCGATGCCCAGCGTTATCGCATGGCCCGTATATGGC
>DATKWS010000211.1:0-12325 GCA_035529435.1 Patescibacteria group bacterium | reverse complement strand
CAGGGACGTGCCGGGTGTTATGACATCGGTCACGGTCCGCCGGACGACTCCCTTGGCGTCGGTTGGTTTCTCCGCCTGATCGCACACGACAACCGTGCGTCCCATCCGCACCAGCTTCGCGATGTATGCTTCCGCCGCATGAATCGGCACACCGGCGAGGGGTACCGGATCCTCCTTGCCCCGGTCGCGTGTCGTCAGTGCGATGTTGAGGAGATGCGAAATCTCCCTTGCATCGTCGTAGAACGTTTCATAGAAATCGCCGACCTGGAAGAATAGTATGCCGTCCGGGTACCGGTCCTTGATCTCCCGGTATTGACGCATCAGAGGTGTCTGCTTGGGCTTCATCTATTCAAATGGGAGAGGTTTGCTGAAGTATCCTATCTCTTTCTGAATCCGGCCGGCCGCACGTTCCGCCTCACGTTTGCTCGCGAACCGTCCCGCCCTGACGCGGTACAGGGTGCCGCCTTCATGTTCGACGCGTTCCAGCCGAACATCGTTCACCGCGCGCCGCAGCTCGTCTGCCAGGCGTATCGCATTTTCCCGCTCGCTGAATGCGCCGAACTGGAGCGTGTACCCCGACGAGGCCGCCGATGCGGGGGATGGTCTTTCATCGATCTCTTCCTCGTTTCCTGTCGCCGCCGCCCCCGCGGCTTCCCGCGCATCCCGGTGGCGTTCGATCATCTGTATCTTTTCATGTGCCTTTGGCGCTTCAAGAGACTCGGGGAACTGCCGCGTCACCGTTCGATACACATCGAGCGCCTTGCGCCGCTCGCCCTGTATCTCGTAGCATTCACCCAGTTTGAACCCCGCCACCGGATTGGAATGGGCGCCCGCGATCATCTCGTACTTCTCGATCGCATCGACGATCCGTCCCTCCTGCATGTCGAGTTCCGCGAGCGTCGCGTAGCCCCAGTACAGGAACGGTCCCCTGTCGACCGCCCGCAAGTCATTTCGGGCGTTTTCCGATTCACCGAGCTGCTTCCAGCAGAGAGCCCTGAAATACAGTGCGGCCATACGGTCCTCCGTGGGCCCCCCCCCGGGGATGCTGGAAAGAGCCGTGATGGCACCGCGGTACTCCCCACTCGCGTAGTGAATCTTCGCGAGCTCGATACGGGCCATGAAGGCTTCGCGGGAGTCGCCCATGGAGATGACCTCCCGGTACAGATCCATGGCGCGTTCGGCGTCCGTCTCGAGCGCAGCGAGCAGGAGCAATCCCTGCCGGCGCGATTTTCCCGTAAGGTCTGAAAGCTCCCGGGAGAGCAGCCTTTTTGCCTCAACGTACTGCTTGCTCTTATGGAGGTGTTGTATCTGTCGCAGGCTCACGGACTCCGCACACACCGTCCCGGCGGCATGCACGCAGAGAAAGACCACGATCGCCAGTTCAATCCTTGATCTTCTCATAACCCTTCTCGAACGTGTTGAAGCGCGCGCAATCGCTGCAATAACCGAGCGGCATGTCGGCATGGTTTCCGCAGGCGGAACAGTAGTATATCGCCGGTTGTTTCATGTTGGTATCGAACGCTTCGAGAACCGAACGCGCCTCCTCCACCCTTCCCGCATGGATGTAGAGCGCCGCGAGCCTGGCCGATTCGATGGAGCCGAGATCGAACGATTCCCTTTCCGCCTCGAGGATCTCGATAGCTCGCTCGATCTCCCCCTTCTTCTCGTAAAATGAGGCGAGCGACCCGACGAGCGACGGCCGCCCGGGATTCCTCTCGATCAGATCGACGAGGAGATGCTCGAGTTCCTGAAACCTGCCCGATTGGTAGAGTGCTTTCTCGAGGAGCGGGATCGCATCGGCGAAGTACGCCACGTCGGTTTGAAGCAGCAGTTCCCACATCCGTGCCGCCGTTTTCATGTCCTGCTCCTCCATCGCCAGCGTTCCGGCGACGTACAGTGCCGGCGGGGACTGCCGGTGTTCCCTCTCTGCTTTTCCCAGGTACTTTTTCGCTTCTTCGGTCGCCCCGCTCCGGTACAGTGTGTACGATACCGTTGCGAGGTACGCCGCACGTTCCGCGGCCGTGATTCCAGCATCGAACCGCGAAAGTTCCTTCAGCATATCGTGCGCGCGTTCGTAATCACCGGCGCGATGGTAGAGGGTATGAAGCTTGAGAATGACCTCGCGATCCTTCTTTCTCCGGTGCACTGCCTCGAGCGTCGCGATCGATTTATCGATCTTGTTCAGTGATGCAAGATCATCCGCGATGGCGAGTTGGATCCTCTTCTCGTCCTCGTATCCCAGATCCCGGCGAACGGACAGCCCGCGGTGCAATTGCAGCGCCTTTTCAGGTTTATTTTTCTCCCGGAGAAGGTTCCCGAGTTGCAGGTAGGCGTCGACATCGCTCTCACCGTTCCTCACGGCGTTTGTGAGGAGCTGCAGGGCATCATCACGCCGCCCGTCAATCAGAGCATAGAGGGCATCGATATACGCACTGCGCCGCGAACCGCGCCGGCGCGTGCGCTGGAACCACAGCAGGATCGCGAGAATCAGGACGGCCGATCCCAGTATGATGAGTATTATCGCCTTTATGCTCATGAACGCCACCCGGTCGTTTCACCCGAATCGCGGTTGGCGGTATCCTCGGCACCGGCTTCCCCCTCGAGGGGCAGCGTCCGAAGGGCGGACAACTCCTGTTCGAGTCTCTGGATCGCTTTTTTCGATCTCGACAGCCGAAGCGTCAACTGTATCTCTCGAATCCACGATCCGATAGCCCACACCAGCATACCGGCAATGAACGTTATGACGAGGACGATGTTCAACTCGGTGTCGACGAACGTCCTCGTGAAGAAATGAAAATCGATCGTGGTGCCGGCATTCTTGGTACCGAGCCAGAGCAGTGCTACCGCACCGATCAGAATAACGATCCCCCGGATAATCCACACGGTCGTTACCTCCTCCTCATCGGTACACCGATATACGTGTAGTTGCGAAGTTCTTTCAATTCCACCTCGATGAAATCGCCTTCCTTGAGGTGATCGCCGTGAACGAGAACATTCCTGAATCGAGGCGTTCTCCCTTTCCACAGCTGATATTCTCCTTTTTGCACCGTACCGTCAAGAAGGATTTCGACCGCGGACCCGAGGTGCGTTGCGAGAATCTCACGCCGGATCCGGGCGATTTTCTCGTTCAGGACACGCAGGCGCTCCCGTTTCACGTCGCCGGGGACATCGTCGCTGAGCGCGGCGGCCGGCGTTCCCTCGCGGGGGGAATATTTGAACGTAAAGGCCGTGTCGAATCGAACCTCATCGACGGCATCCAGCGTTCTTTGGAAATCCTCGTCCGTCTCCCCGGGAAATCCGACAATGATGTCGGTGCTCACCGCCAGACCGTGTACGATTCGTCTCCCTTCACGGATGATCCCCCGGTAGTGATCGCACCGGTATCCACGGTTCATCAGCTCGAGGATACGGTCGCTGCCCGACTGGAGCGGCAAATGTATATGCGGACAGATGCGCGGTTCTGCGGCCATCAAATCGAACAGACGGCCCGTTACATCCCGTGGGTGCGTGGTAAGGAACCGGATTCGCGCGATTGCGGTTTTCTCGACGATCTGCTCGAGCAGTCCCGTGAAATCACACTCGCCGTCCCGGAACGCCATCACGTTCTGGCCGATCAGAGTCACCTCCCTGCAATCCGCTTGAGATAACGACTGTATCTCCTTGATAATCATCGAGCTATCACGGCTCCTGACGGCTCCCCGCAGGTACGGTACGATGCAGTAAGTGCAGTAGCTCTCGCAGCCCCGCGTGATCGCGAGGTATCGTGAAGTCGACCCGGAACCGGTGTATGTACCAAGTGGGTAGTTGATGGCCCGATCGACTTCGAGCAGCACGGCCCGCCCCCCCGATTCGAGAATCCCCCTCGCCACGGCGGGCAGATGTACGTAGCTGTCCGTTCCCGCGATGATGTCGACACCCGGGGCCAATTCGAACAACCGCTCGCCGAGTCTCTGGGCCATGCAACCGCATACGACCAGCACGGCGTCGTGCCGGGACAGATCCGCCAGGCGGCCGATCGCCCGCCGCTCCGCATGCTCCCGCACGCTGCAGGTATTGACGACGATGACGTCGGCCCGATCGGGGGATGCGACCGACACGAAACCCGAGTCCAGCATCAGGCTTTCGATAAACTCGATGTCGAACACGTTCATCTGGCAGCCGAAGGTTTCGTAATATGTGTGAAAACGTTTCATCGCGGGTGTTCACGGGAGCCGGCGTGCTGCAGCCTCGACTCGGATTCGATCACGTTTCCGTACAGCCTGCCGCTCGAGTAATGCGTGACGATGACCGGCACGAGCTTTCCGTTCAGCCGGGAGGGGCAGCGTACGAAAACTTCACAGTAGTTGCCGGTCAATGAACGCGAGAATCGCGAGAATGCCGATTCGGGGCCCTGTATGAGTCCCTGCTCCCGAATACCGATGCTCGATTTCATGAATCCGCGCCTCTTCGCGGTGCCTAGCTTGATGAGCTTCGCGCTTCGCCGTTTGCGCACGTCGGCGGGAACCTGTCCGGTCATTGTGAACGCCGCGGTGCCGGGACGGCGGGAGAAGTTGAAAACATGGAAGTAGCTGATCGGGAGTTCACCCACGAAGAGATAGGTGTTCCGGAACTGTTCTTCCCCCTCGCCGGGGAATCCAACTATGATATCGGTGCCGATCGCCATCGATGGAACCAGAGCCTTCAGTTTTTCGATCATAGCCCGGAAGAACGCCGAGCGGTACGGCCGCTTCATTGCAGCCAGCACACCGTCGTCGCCGCTCTGGAGTGGTATGTGCAGGTGAGGAGCGATTCGATCCGTCGAGCCGATCAGGGAGACGAGTTCATCGTCAATCTCCGTCACCTCGATGCTGCTCAGCCTGAGGCGCACATGCTCCGTGCCGCCGAGCAGCATTCGCACGAGCTCCGCGAGATCCGGTCCACCGTTTGTGTCATGCCCGTACCGCCCGATGTGAATGCCGGTGAGAACGACCTCGCCGTACCCTCGCTGCTCGAGATGCCGCACCTGGTCGATGACGCATTGCGGCGGTACGCTGCGGCTTCTCCCCCGCGCGACGGGTATGATGCAGTAACTACACGAAGCATTGCACCCTTCCTGGATCTTGATGAATGCACGTGAATGATCGAGAAATGAATCGATCTTATGGAAATCCACCGGTCCGCCCGGTCCCGGCGAGCTCGTGCGGAGCGGTGAACGGTCATCGCCGGCGATGATACCGTTCATCACCAGCGGGATCGACCGTTTTTCCCCGTTGCCGAGAACGAGGTCGACCTCGTTCATCGATCGAAGCGCTTCCGGCTGTGTTTCCGCATAGCAGCCGGTAACGATGATCGTCGCGTCGGGGGATGCCCGCCGTGCGCGCCTGACGAAATTGCGCGTACGTGCATCCGTTTTACCGGTAACGGTGCAGGAATTGATGATATAGAATGATGCGCCGCCCTCCTCGAATCGGCAATAGGTCCAACCCTGCTGCACGAGCCGCTCGCGCAGGCACTCGGATTCGTACTGATTGAGCTTGCACCCCAGGGTGATAATCGAAAAGGTCTTGTGCGGCGTTCGAGCGTGCGTCATGTCGTCTCTTGAACAGCGCGTTATAAGGAAAGAGGGTGGACTGCCCACCCTCGCTCCTCCGCGCCACTGCGTTTTGACAATGTTCCGGTGCTACTCGTTCCGTTCTTCCTCAGGCGTATCGGGTGTTTGCGCGTCATCCGCATCCGGCGCCGTCTCTTCCACCCCGTCAGTGTCCGTGCCCGCTTGCTGTTCGGGCATGTCCGCACCGCCGGTCCGATCCGCGTTCCCGGTCGAATCCCGATCGTCCTCGTATTCGATGTCCAGCAGTTCTTCCGCTTCGAGCGCCGGGGATTCGTCGACATCCTCGCCCCCATCGGGCTGCTCGTCGGCATACATATCGCTCTCGTCGGAGACCTGCTCCCCTCCGGCCCTCTTGTCCTTTCCCGCCTCGCTCTTTCTCGGAAATTGCGATCTGAACTCGTCGAGCATCTGCTGATCCTTGCCTTCGAGGAATGAATTGACGCTCAGCACGATCCGCTTGTTCTGCGGATCCATCTTTATAACCTTCAACGGGAGTGTTTTGCCCGTCTCAAAAAATTCGGTTGGTTTCTTGAGCCCATCGATGCCGAGATGTGAAAGGGGCACGAATCCCTCGACATCCTGCCGCAGCTCGACGACGGCGCCGCGATCCAGTATCCGGGTTATGACGCCGGATGTTTCCGTCCCGATATTGAACTCCCTGGCCAGCTCCGTCCATGGATTTTCCTTGATCTGTTTCATGCCGAGGCTGATACGTCTCTTGTCGCTGTCTATTTCGAGAACCACGACCTCGACCTCATCCCCCTTCTTGACCATCTCGGAGGGGTGACGGATCCGTTTGGCCCAGGACATATCGGAGATATGCACGAGGCCGTCGATGCCGTCCTCGATCTCGACAAACGCACCGAAGTTCGTGAGGTTTCTGACCTTTCCCTTGAGACGCGTTCCCGGCGGGTACTTGTTCTCGAGGGCTTTCCACGGGTCCGGTTCGAGTTGCTTGAGACCGAGAGAGATCTTCTCATGCTCCTTGTCCACTTTCAGGACGACCGCTTCGACGGTATCACCGATGGCGACGACCTTCGACGGGTGCTTGACATGTCGTGTCCACGACATCTCGGATATGTGAATGAGACCCTCTATGCCCTTTTCGAGCTCCACGAATGCACCGTAATCGGTGATCGATACGACCTTGCCCCGCATCTTCTTTCCGACGGGATACCGCTCCTCGACCCCTTCCCATGGATACGGGGTCATCTGCTTGAGGCCGAGCGATATTCGCTCCCTCTCGCGATCGAAATCGAGGATCTTGATCTTGAGCTTGTCACCGATCGCGACAACCTCTGACGGGTGGCTCACCCTGCCCCATGTCAGATCGGTGAGGTGCAGCAGGCCGTCGATACCTCCCAGATCGACGAAGGCGCCGAAGTCGGTGATGTTCTTGACCATACCCTCGCGTTCCTGACCGACCTCGAGCTCGGCGAGAAGCGTTTTCTTTTTCTCCTCGCGCTCATGTTCGAGCACCACGCGCCGGGAGACGACGATGTTGCGCCGCCGTTTGTTGAGCTTGATGATCTTGCATTCCAGATCCCGGCCGAGCAGTTCATCCAGGTTGGGTACCTGGCGGAGAGCGATCTGGGAGCCGGGAAGGAATGCGTCCACGCCCATGAGCTTGACAACGAGTCCACCCTTGATCCGCCTGTCAACCGTGGTCGTCACGACGTTTCCGTTGTCATAGGATGATTTGATCTCATCCCATGCCTTGAGAAAATCAGCCTTTTCCTTCGAGAGGACGATCAGGCCGTCCTGGTTTTCCATCTTCTCGAGGAAAACGTCGAAGATATCCCCCCGCTTGATCTCCTCCGGTCTGGCGAAGTCGCTGAGCGGAATCGTGCCCTCGCTCTTGAAGCCGACATCGAGGATGACTTCCTTGTCGGTGACGGAATATACGGTGCCCTTGACTATCTTGCCTTCCTGCAGTATTTCCGTCTTGGCCACCATTTCCTCGCTGACACCGTCCCACTGCAGGGGACTCTTGGTGTCACCTTCGAGTTCCTCGAGGGGAACCTGCTCGAACATGTCGAGGTACGATGGGGTGCCTGCCGGCTGTACGCTCTTGCCTCCCTCCTTCACTTCCTGTGCCCCGAGCGATTCGGGACTGCTTTCATGGACGTTCGGTTTCTCTTCCAACATTAAAGAATCTCCCCTTTCATAATAGAATTTAACAGGGTATATGATAGGAGGTTCCGGCACAGTGCGCAAGCGAATTCTGCATAAAAAAAGTCTCTTACGGGGTGCCGGCAATCCCCTCCATTCGCTCGACGACCTCCTCGATGATCCAGCCGGGTGTCGACGTACCGGTTGTAAGGCCGACGGAACTACACCCGTCGAACCATGACGGATCGATTTCGTCCGCCGTTTCGATGAACCGCACGGGGATTCCGTGCTCGATGCACATCTGGTACAGCCCCCTTGTGTTCGAGCTGCCGCGCCCGCCGATGACGAGCATCATGTCCACGGACCTGGCGAGTTCGAGGGTCGCCTCCCGCCGCAGCTCCGTCGCATGGCAGATCGTATCATAGACCGTGAAATCCTCCACCCGCGGGCGAATCGCCTCTATGATCTCGTCGGCCTTCTCGCGCGAGAAGGTCGTCTGTATGACCACCCCGGCCTTCGCTAGCGGTCGAATACGACGTGCCCCATCGACCGAATTCACGATCAGTGCCTTGTCGCCGATATTCCCCGAGATGCTCTGCACTTCGGGGTGGTTGCTGTTTCCGATGATTATGACCGTGTACGACGACGAGGCGAGTTTCTGGGCGTATTTCTGTATACGTTCGACAAACGGGCACGTGGTATCGATCAGGTTGATGCCACGCTGCTTCGCCCTCGTGATGAGATCGGGGGTTGCGCCGTGGGCGCGGATTACCAGTACCGCTCCCGAGTCGAGATGTTCGAGCGACGAGACCTGCCGCACGCCTCTCGATTTGAGGCGCTCAACGGCCTGTTTGTTGTGAATCACGTCCCCGAGGGTGAAAATGGGGCCGTGACGGGAGGCCAGCCCCTCTTCAATGAGGCGCATGGCCCGTTTCACACCGAAGCAGTACCCGATATACGGGGAACGTCTTATCTTAAGCTTCCGCTTCATACTTCAGCATTTTCATCTCACTCCGCACCATGGAGCTGAGCGCTTCGTATTCCTTTTTTCTATCGTCAGGCTGATACCCCCCGATGATGCGAATGGGGGCACCGATGCGAACCTGGAGCCTCCTTCGCCGCATGAAGCAATCGCGCATCGCATCAGTGCCGGTGACGAAGACGGGGACGATGCAGACGCCCGATTGCATCGAGAGAAATCCGAGCCCCGCCTTGAACGGTCCGATGGCGCCGTCTCTCGATCGTGTACCCTCGGGAAACAGCAGGATCGATTCACCGCCCGAGAGTTTTCCCAGAATCAGTTTCATCGTCCCGCGGTCGATCTCGTTCCGGTCGACCGGTATCGCGTGGTACCGCCTGATCAACCAGCCGAACAGTTTGTTCTTGAACAGCTCCTTCTTTGCGACGAAAGAAACCTCCCTGCGCAACGCGCAACCGACCACCGGCGGGTCGAAGTACGACCGGTGGTTGCTGGCGAAAATGAAATTTTCCCTGTACCGGATATTCGCGGTTCCGTATATCTCGAGACCGAAGAAAAGCCTGAAGAATCCACGGACCAGGAGGTGAGAGATTCTGTAGTACCCCCGCATCTTCTCGAAGCTGTTCCGCCCTCCGGACGGAACGCTGAGCCGCGCCAGCCGTGCCGCCTCTCGCCTCACCAGCCGTTCTATCTCGGAGACCTGCTGTTCGATCGTCAGCAACGATGTATCCACGGTGACGGCGCCGGCCGGCTTCACGAGAGGACTGTGCTGGCGGCCCGAATCGATGGCGTCCCTCGTAGTGATGTTCTCCGCTATCTCGTCTATACGCTGGTCTATTCCCATCTCCCGGAGTTGCATGCGTCGCCGCTCCGCCCGCGCCCCGAGATCCGCCACGAGGAATATTTTCACGTGAGCGTACGGAAACACGACCGAACCCGTGTCCCGGCCTTCCGCGACGATTCCCCCCCGGGATGCGATCGCGCGCTGGAGACGTACCATTTCAGCGCGGACTCCGGGGTGCCGGCTCACCGGGGATACGGTCTTCGAAACCGCCGGTTCACGGATCGCCTGTTCCACGTTTTTCCCGTCGAGGAACAGCACCGGATTCCCGTCGATACTGCGGAGCTCGAGGCGTATCGAACGGGCAACGGCCGATACCGCATCGGGGTCCTCCGGATCGATCCCGCGCTGGAGCACCGCATGGGTTACGGCCCGGTACATTGCGCCGGTATCGAGATACCGCAGCCCGAGCCGCAGCGCAAGCCGGGAGGCGGTCGTGCTCTTGCCGGAACCCGCCGGCCCGTCGATCGTCACGATCATGCGGCGCAATTCCGCTTCTATACGTGTCTGCTGTTCCATATTCTCGGGGGAAACGGAGGAACGTACCTCACGCGCGGTCATGTACCGTTTGCGATCTTTTTGATTTCTTGTATGAATCTCCTGTTTTCCTCTTCCGTGCCCACCGTCACGCGGAATGACGCCTCCCCGAATCCCCACCGCTTCGCGGGGCGCACGATGATCCCCCTGTCCTCGAGGCTCTCGACGATTCCCGTGTGGTCATCGGACGGCGCCACGAGGAGGAAATTCGCCTGTGATTCGGGCACCTCGAAACCGAGCTCGAGTAATTCGTCCCTCACGTAACGCATCTGCTCACTGTTCTCCCGGGCGTGACCGCATATCTCATCGATATGCTTCAGGGCGGCGCGCGCCCCCGCCTGCGCGAGGCGGTTCACGTTGAACGGCTGACGCACCTTGTGCAGGCAGTCGACGATGTCGGGGTGAGTGATCGCATATCCGATCCTCAGACCGGCCAGCGAATGTATCTTGGAGAATGTCCGCAAGATGATGATGTTCGGGTACTCCCGCATCAGGTCAATCGAATTGGGGAAATCATCGGCCTGCACGTATTCGTAGTACGCCTCGTCGAAAACCACGAGGATATCCGGACGGAGACCGTTCATCAGGAGCTCGACCTCGGCGCCCGTCACGTACGTGCCGGTCGGGTTGTTCGGATTGCAGACGATTATCATCTTGGTGTTCTGGGTGACGTGCTCCTTCATCGCCTGGAGATCGACGTAGTACGTGTTTCGCAGCGGCACCATGACGCTCTTTACGCCCGCCTGGGAGACGACGAGGTTGTACGCGATAAAGCTCGGGTGCGGATAGATGATCTCATCCCTGCGGCCGGCGAACGCCCTGACAAGGAGATCGATGATCTCGTTCGAACCGTTGCCGACGAAAATCTGGTTGCTCTCCACGCCGATGTGCGGGGCGAGTTCCTCGCAGAGATAGTAACTGCCCGAGTTCGGGTACCGGTTGACGTTTTCGAGTTCCTCGATGATGGCCCGTTTGACCTCGTCTATCGGCGGGTACGGATTCTCGTTGGATGCCAGTTTGATAATCTCGCCCTCGATGTTCTTCTCGCGCCTGAGCTGCTCGGACGGTTTGCCGGGCGTGTAGAGGTTGACACGGTTCAGGTGCGGTTGCATGAGATTCTTGAAATCCATAGTAAGGGCTCCTTTACGATAGGCCGAGCAATGTGCGCAGCTTTCGTTCCTCCCCGGGGCGAAGCGGTCGCACGTCTCCTTCCGCGAGATCCCCGAACGTCATGCCGCCGATGGCGCTGCGGTGCAATCTGACGACCCGGTGACCGAAGAGGTCGAACATCTTCTTTACCTGTCGTTTCTTTCCCTCTTTCAGCGTAACGACGAGGTCGGTGCTGTTCTTCGCCCGTTTCACGATCTCCACGCGGCACGGTTGAGTCGTGAAATCCTCCCGCCTGATTCCTCCGGCAATACAAACCGCCGTTCTCTCCGGCACGTCTCCCTCCACGGTGACGAGGTATGTCTTGTCGATCTTGTACCGTGGATGCGTTAACCGGTTCGCCATCTCCCCGTCATTGGTGAGCAACAGGATGCCGGTCGTATCGAAATCGAGCCGGCCGACGGGGAAAATACGTTCGCGGTACCCCTTTTCCCGTGCGATCTCTATCACGGTTTTACGATTGAATGAATCGGTGACCGCGCTTATCACACCGGCGGGTTTGTTCAGCACGAGAATGACCGGCTTCTCGAATCCGGCGACCGGCTCCCCGTGAACCGAGACCACATCACGATCAGGATCAACGGTTGCAGAGAGCGTCTCGACCTGATTCCCGTTGATGGAGACCGCTCCCCGCCTGATCAGTTCCTCGCATTTCCTCCGCGATCCGAATCCCGCCTGCGCGAGATAGCGGTTGATCCGTACCTTCGAACTCATTCGTTATCCGATTCCCCGGTACTCCCTTCTCGCGGCGAAAACGCTCCTTCCCGGCAGCCTTCTTCCGGCTCCGCCTCCTCGGTCGCCTCCGGAACGAGCGGACGGGATATCTGTTCGGTCAACTCGAGGCTCCGCTCGAGTTCCTCCATGCTCGGCAGGTCGCGATGATCCTTCAGCCCGAGGTACTCGAGGAACCGTTTCGTCGTGGTATAGAGGAACGGTTTTCCGATTCCTTCCCCCCGGCCCGAGACCTCGATCAGTTCCCGATCCTGGAGAGTCGAGAGCACGCCGTCGCAGTTCACTCCCCGGATCTGTTCGATATCGAGACGGCTGATCGGCTGTTTGTATGCGATGATGGCGAGGGTTTCCAGGGCCGGTTTCGACA
>DATKWS010000210.1:0-10340 GCA_035529435.1 Patescibacteria group bacterium | reverse complement strand
CAGAAATCTCGATACCGCTTCGTATATTATTTTCGCCGCAATGAAATTGGACGTCTCGTCATCCGGCACGGGACACAGCTCGACCGCATCCATCGCCACAACCGTCTTCTCATCGAAGAGGAACGTCAGCAGGTCCATCAGCTCGCGCCATGTCAATCCGTCGGGCTCGGGAGTGCCGACGGCCCGGAGTATTGATGGATCCATGCAATCGAAATCGAGGGACAGGTAGATGCGGTCCGGAAGATGGCCGATCGCATCCCGCGCACCGGGGCTCCACGTCCCGAACACCTGCACACGGTCGTCCCGCGAGAGAAACTCGTGCTCCTCCCTCGAAAAACTCCTGACGCCGACCTCCACGATCGGACCGAAACGAAGGGCATTCCTCGCGGCGCACGCGTGGCTCTCACGCTCACCGCGGTAGCTCGCACGGAGATCGGCATGCGCATCGAGCCATACGAGCCCGATCTCACCGCATGCGAGTTCCTCGAGTATCCAGGGTGTTATCGAGTGCTCGCCGCCGATGAAGCACGTGAAGGAATCGAGCAATGTTTTTCTGCGGGACCGGATGAACGATACGAGATCATCCCTGCTCGTTACCCCCGGCTGCAGCGTCACGATACCGGCGTGCTCGAGATCGAGGTCCAGCGGCGCATTGTACAGTTCAATCTGGCAGGATGCTTCGATAATCGCCTCGGGGGCCATTGCGGTTCCCGAGCGGTACGAGGTGCTCCATTCCAGCGGAACAGGGACCACACAGATGCGGTCCCTGCCCGCTTTGTCATGATCTAATCCAAGAAAGTTCATGGGCCCGTTCATCTATGCATTCTTGTAGCTGCAGAAAACGGCCGCTGCGACCACCGTCGTCCACAGCCCTTCCTTTCCCAGAGCGGTCTGCGTGATGTTCGTCGTTTTCACGATCTGCCCGCCGATCTTGAATTCCTGCTTGCGTTCGTCCCATGCTTTCGACAGGTCGATCTCGAGTCCGAGCGTCGAGGCGAGCATCGTGGCGGCGAGATCCTCGGTATAATCACCGAGCGGCTTCTGCTTCTTGCCGAAATCGTGATGCTCCGATATATATCCGTACTTGCTCCTGTCCTTGGGAATCGCCACCCCGATCGCGCAACCGATGAGACGGTTCTGCTCATCGGTGCTGTTGTTGCTCAAAACGCAATAGGTGACCTCACCGGGCTGAAGTGTCGCAGCGCCCCGTGAGCGCGGTATGAGAACACAGTGGGGAGGAAAGATACTCGAAACCTGTACGATGTTGAATTTGGCTATTCCGGCAGAGCGAAGCGCGAGCTCGAAGCTCGTGAGTTTTTCCTTGTGTCTCCCCAGTCCACGGGTTAGGAACACCTTGTTCGGTACGTTCTCGCTCACCATCTACCTCCCCTGTAAAAACAGGTTATCGCAGACGTCCCGCACGCTCATGAAATACGATCGTTACGGTGAAACCGAATGCCACGCGGCACAGTATTCACGGCACTTTTCCCAATGTCAACAGATAAAAAACGGGAAGGGTTCCCCCTTCCCGTTTTTCTCTCAGATACGCAAGCAATATTATTCGGTCGTGTTATTACTACTATTTCTTCTTGGCTTTGGTCTTCCGCTTGGCCTTGCGTTTGGCCTTGACCTTGCGTTTGGCTTTTGCTTTGACCTTGCGTTTGGCCTTGGCCTTGACCTTGACCTTGCGCTTGGCCTTGGCTTTTACCTTTCTCTTGGTTTTCGCTTTGGCCTTGGCTTTCCCTTTCGTCTTGGTCTTAGCCTTTCTTGCCATCGTTCCCACCCCTTTGAAAAGGTTGAAAGCCCATCCATGATCTCCTGCTTCAACCACTGTTGAAAACCGCCAAGAAAAAACACGTGGTCAAAGCACCCTCTTACTATTAGGCGTATGTTATTCATTTGCGAAAAATAGTGTCAAGGAGTTTTTGAATAAAAAGCTGATTTATAAAATTTTTATTTTGACTCCGAAAATGAAAATCGACCCGCCGATTGACACAGCATTGCATCGCTGGTATATTCGAACGTGCCCGAATCGAACCGCACGAGCGCCGTTCATGAAAAGGAAAAGGGGAGTGAACACGTACACGGATCTCATAACAAACGAGAATGTCGTGCTTGATTTCATACACCGGAGAGCGCGTAAAATCTTCTCGCGGGGTGAGAGGATCGCCGTCAAGTTGCACATGGGAGAACCGGGCAACCGGCACTTTATCAAACCGTCACTCACAAAGCGTGTCATCGGCGTATTGCTCGAAACCGGCTGCCGTCCGTTCATATTCGACTCTCCCGTGGTGTATCGAAGTCAGCGTAACAACGAGCGGGGATACCTTCAGAGCGCGGCGGACCACGGTTATTCCGAGCACAACATCGGTGCGCCGATCGTAATCTCGAACAGAAGCTCACCGGTGAAGGGAACGCGTATGGATTTCGAAATCTGTGCCGAACCGTTGGAAGCCGACGGCGTCTTTCTCCTTACCCATGTCAAGGGGCACATCGCGTGCGGCATGGGTGGAACGATCAAGAACATCGGCATGGGGTGCATGTCGAAGGAGACGAAGGGCGCCATCCATGAGGGTGGTGAACCGATCTACACGGAGGGATGCACCCAGTGCAGCACGTGCGTGGGAAATTGCCCCACGAACAATATCCGCATCGTTGATGATCATCCGCAGTTCGATGCCACCTGGTGTCCGGGATGCAGCAACTGCGTTCTCGTATGTCCCGAAAAGTGCATCCGCCCCCGCCTCGCGACATTCGATGATCACCTGGCGGAAGCGGCCGTGCTCGCACACGAGCGCTTCAAAAAGGTATATGCGGTCAACGTGCTGAAAGAAATAACAAAGCTCTGCGACTGCGTCGCGAACTCCGGTCCCGTCATTCTGGAAGACATCGGTTACGTGTGCGGAACGGACATGCTGTCCGTCGACATCGCGGCGCTCGAGATCATCGCGGAGAGCTCCGGCAGGGAGGATCTATTCTCGGATCACAACAGGCGGTCTCCCTGGGGACATATCCGCGCGGCGGCACAATTGATGAAAAGGAACCTCACCGTATCGATACGGAGAACAGCCTGAGAGGATCGGCAGGCCGTATGGGGCAAGCATCACGCTGCAGAGGCAATCGGATCCGTCATACAATCATACCCATTGTCATCCTTGTCTCCGCATCCACCATCTGGATCCCGTCATCGAACGCGCGGTCGGGAAATGCACCGGTCCGAACGGTTCTCCGGGGGATCCCGTTCGCGTACGCCCCTCCCGCCGGTATGCTCGAGCACGCGCGTCTCGACTCCTCCACGGTCGAAGTGTCGTTCAACGGAACACCCGTGCATGCGGGACCCGCGCACCTGTTTCCCGAGGACGGACTGCTCCTGACGGCATCATCCATCGGCCGCCACGAGATCACCGTTCTGTGCGGGGGCGAGTCACGCACGCAGCACATCCGGGTTCTTCACGGTTTGCTTTCCGTTCTCCCCCCGATCATCGCCATTTTATTCGCGCTGATCTTCAAGCAGGTCGTCGTCGCGCTGCTCGCCGGTGTGTGGCTCGGTTCATTCTTCATCAGCGGATATCACCCGGTCACCGCGCTGCTCCGCGTCGTCGATCACCTCTGCATCGAGACGCTCGCGGGAAGCGACGGTGAGACCGATCACACATCGATCATCATATTCACGCTCCTGCTCGGCGGGATGGTGGGCATCACCTCGCGCATGGGAGGAATGAAGGGGATCGTGAACAGCGTCTCGCGAATCGCGACGACCGCGCGCCGCGGACAGTTCGCCGTCTGGTTGATGGGCGTGATCATCTTCTTCGATGATTACACCAACACGCTGATAGTCGGTAATTCGACGCGCCCCCTCACCGACCGCCTGCGAATTTCACGGGAGAAACTATCCTACATCGTCGACTCCACCGCGGCACCGATCACCTCGCTGGCGGTAATCACGAGCTGGATCGGATTCGAGATCTCGCTGATCAATCAATCCTTCACCTCACTCGGAATCGAGCGCAATCCCCTCACGACGTTCGTTGCCTCGCTGCCGTACAGTTTCTACCCCATCCTCGCCGTGCTGTTCGTGCTCCTGATCATCGTTTCGGGGCGGGACTATTCACTGATGCTCGCCGCGGAGCTGAGGGCGCGCCGTACCGGAAAGGTCCTGAGCGACACCGCGGTGCCGATATCGAATATCGACGCTGAGAGCGTTTCGATCGCCGAGGGAGCGCAGCCGCGCCTGCTGAACGGCGTCATCCCGATCGCGGTCGTGATCGCCGTCAGCTTCGCCGGGCTCATCCTGACGGGCAGGCAGGCGCTGGCGGAATCCGGTGCGGGCACGGGGAACCTCCTCGATGCGCTCAAGGAATCGAACTCGTTCACGGCGCTGCTCTGGGGCTCCCTCTCGGGCTGCGTGATCGCCGCCGTGCTCGCCCTCACGCAGGGGCTCCTGTCGCTCACCGAGACGGTCACCTCCTGGATGAACGGCATCCGGTCGATGGTAACGGCGATCATCATCCTCGTCCTCGCCTGGTGCATCGGCATGGTGTGCACCGAGCTGCATACGGCCGATTACCTCGTGCATCACCTCGCCGGCGTGCTCTCGCCGCAATTCCTGCCGCTCGTCGTCTTTCTCATCGCCATGGGCATATCGTTCTCCACCGGCACATCGTGGGGAACGATGTCGATCCTCACCCCGATCGTCATTCCGCTCGTTCTCGGTACGACCAGGGCGGCCGGTATCGCGCCCGCCGCCGGTGATCCGATACTGCTCGGATCGATCGCCGCTATTCTCTCCGGCGCGGTGTTCGGTGATCACTGCTCGCCGATCTCCGACACGACGATCATGTCATCGATGGCCTCGGCAGCCGATCACGTCGACCATGTGCGTACGCAGCTCCCGTACGCCGTCACGGTCGGTGCGGTCTCGCTCGTATGCGGTTATCTCCTTCGCGCCGCCGGCATCCCGGCGTGGGCATGTCTCGCGCTCTCCTGCGTCGTGCTCATGGCAATCATACGGCTTGCCGGAAAACCCGTGGAGGCGCGGGAGCCGTGAGCGTTCACTGGCCGATGTCCGGGGAGGGCCGGTACGGTTCTATCGCATCCGGTCGACGTTCACGCATCAGTATCTCGAGAATCTGATACTCGAGCTCGTATATCTCCCGCTGTCTTCTCTGCGGGACAGTCGACGTGGGCCCCATCAGCGCCTGCGTGAAGATGTAGTGATTCGCAAACGCGAAGAAACGTCCCGCGCCGAGTTCCTCGTATGCGAAAACCACCCTCCCGCCGGGCAGCGCGAGGAGGGGGGATCCGCCTTTCATGAAGCCCGCATGTATGGCCGTGCACACGCGCTCCCCCCCGATCGTGAGTATCTCCGTCGTATCCGCGGCCGTACCGGCGATGCTCATCCGGAAGATGCCGAGGAAATCGTTGGCCGATGATGCGGCGTTCCGGGGATCGGCGATCAGGAGGATATCCCCGCCGCGGCGGCAAAAATCGACCACAGCATCGATCTCGTCGATCGTCGGCCGCCGTATCGGATTGACGATAACGGCGATCGGTGCGGACGCGAGTGCATCCAGCAGGGTCGGATGGAGGGATGGTACCAACCCGAGCCGCTGCGTCCACACGTAGAATGTGTGAAGGCTCAGCTCGCGCCTGCGCACGAGATTCCGCAGTGGCATATCGTTGAGTGACGGATCGCGATCAAAGGCGATTCTCCGCATCTCCCGCTTCGGTTGGAGCGGCGGGTATGACCGGACCTTCAGGGACTCGAACAGGTGGACGGAGACGACGAGACCCAGAATAAAACCGACCATGATCACCGCACCCGCGCGCAGGGGCCCCACCCCCCTCAGCAGCATGGTGCCGCACGCGGCCGAGGCGAGACCGATGATGAAAAAGACGATAGTGAGACGGTGCCACCGATTTTCCCTGTTCAGCCAATCGAGCGCGCCGAGGAAGGTCTCCGGTTTGCCGGGAATGAACATGAAGAAATTCGAGAAGACGGTGCTGTCCGTGTGCCCCAGTACCCGGCCCTTGCCCGCCTTGGCGCCGGCCATCTGCATGAGGAAACCGAATTCGTACTCCTTCTCGTCCTTGGAGGGAAAGTAACTCTTACGCGAGTAATCGAGCATGACGCCGCGCAGCCCGTATCCCATGACCGCGTGCTCACCGAACAGCGGGGACTCCATCGTGCAGGAAGTGGCAAAGAAGAATTCCGGAACGTGGAGCTGCGTGGGATGCGCGGCTATCGGCGGGGGTGTATAGTTCGTGAGGGCCAAGGTGGCGAGATCGTACGTCGAATCGTAATTGAAACGAAGCCCGAACCGCGCGGCGACGGGATTCAGATTGGTGCTCGTGCCGAAAACGTTGGTATGATCACCGATGAGAAACAGTCCGCCGCCCCCGCGCACGTACGCCTCGATGGCGTCGATCTCCTCCGCGTTGAACGGCTGCGTGGGTGTCTTGACGATCACCACGTCGTACCGTGAGAGATATTCGGGGGTGAAGGCATCGAGTCCCCGTTCGACATCGAAGTAGTATCCGAGAAACTCACCGAGAGAGTAGTAGTTGTAGCCGGATTTCTGCCCGTACCATTCCCGGTCGTATTTCTGCGTCGACCATTCCCAGTCGCTGTACCGTTCATCGAAGAGAACCCTCCCCCGTTTGACGCGGCCCGGGTCGTGGAAGGTGACCGAACCGACGAGGAAAAAGAACGCCGCGGTGAAGAGGGCCGCCGCCCCGACGAGTGCCCCGCGCGTCATGTGACGATCCGGGCGGGCGGGCCCGGGAGTACGGCCATATGACGCAAACGGCACGATCCACGCGAAGAACAGAGACAGCGGTGCAAAACTGAGGAGAATCGCCTCCCGCTCCCAGAACAACCGTTCGTTGTTGAGAATCACGACGGCGAAGAGAACGAAGATGAATCGCACGCCCCCGTACACGACGAATGCGAGAACGATGCGCCCCGCGGAGCGTATGCAATCGCGATGCAGGATACGCGAAACGGCCACCGAGAAGAAGTAGAGGGTGAGTGGAATAAAGGCGAGTTTCTCCAGCGAGACTTCAAGCCCGTATATCTCATCCATCGAGGAGACGAATATTTTTCCACCGCCGAGCGCCGCCCCGCCATCGAACAGGCGGACGAACGGGTAGAGAATGTACGCGAAGAGGGGAACGGAATGAACGTGCACCGAGACCACCGCGAGAAGCGGGATCAGGTAGGCCTGAAGGGTCAGGATGGTTCCCCCGAGCACGCAGCCGGTGACCGGACGGAACCGGCCCTTCCCCTCACCGCGGAGGACACCGCCGAGTATCGCGAGTGCGAGAACGAGGGGACCCGCCGAAAGCTGGCGCGGCATCGAGAAGAACGCGAGCAGCAGGGGAACGAGCATAATGAGCGCGGTCCTCGGGAACCGCCCCGACCGGTCCGCGCGGCCGGAGCCGCCGCCCGCCGTGTCGCCGTTGCCGTGCAGGGCGTCGTTGATCAGCCGCACAGACTTCGGCGGAAACACGAGGAGTGCGAGACCGCCGATCACGAGGGGCAGCCAGAGATCCCCCGGTGGACGCAGAAGATGGATTCTCCAGAGCCACGAAACTGAAATGAGCAGCAGTCCGAGGTAGTGCAGAAAACTCATGTGCCCTCCCGCGATTCAATGAGGGGGACACGTTTGATCCCCGCAAAGAGGCTCCGGAGAAACTCGATGTTACCTTCGAAATACTCCTTCATTCCCTCGAGGTTCCTGTTGAGGAGAAACGAACTGTCCGCGATGAAAATCATGCCTCCCGCACCGCGTGTCACTCTGACGATATACGGAAATCCGTACTGTTCGGCGACGACCTCGGCTCCCCGGTCCGGGACCTCCACACCCCAACCCTCGAGAACGTCGATACGGATCCCCCCTACCGTGTCGGTGAAAGAGGTGAGCGGCACATCGAGCAGCCGGAGACCGTACCGCGCGAGAAAACGCTCCGACCCGTCCTTCTCCTCCGTTCCACAGGTGAGGAGCACCCACCCCCCTTGTTCCATGAACCGATCGAACACGGCGCACTCCGAAGCATCGAACGCCCGCACCGGCGCGATGAGTACGACGAGATCGCTCCCCGCGATCTGACCCTCGGAGAACCGGTCCATGAAAAGGGGGAAGAAATCGGCACGCATCAGATTGTACAGGAGGCCGCCGGTGCAGTCGTCGTACCACGTCATCTTGTCGAACCGCTCGAAGTGTGACGCATCGACGACCGCGGCCGGCATGTCGAGCGCGACGGCGGGTGCGATCCGCCGCTCCGCCGTACCGGCGAGGACACCGATCAGGACGGCCGCGGACACGGCGCCGACGAGAATCACGCTCCGGCGAACGAGCGCGATCACCACGATCAGACCGACGAGTGCGGGGAGTATCGCGCGCCGGAGCGGCCCGTAGGAATCCCCGCGCGCCAGCCACGAGACGATCCGCGTGACGAAGCGGTAACTCGTCACCATCGCACTGTTCTGGAAGGGTGACGTATCGCCGAATACGAGCACGTTCCCCTTTCCGTACGAGGCGCCCGCCACGAGAATCAGATCACCGAGCTGTTCACCCGGGTCGTAGATGCGGTTTCCGAGGTAGGCGTGGTCGATCGCGGCGATGTCGCCGGTATCGGAAAAACCGTAACGGGCGACCACCACGGGGTACGCGGGGGGCCGTGCGGCGAGGCTCGCGCCGACCCAGATATCCATCTCGGACGGCGAGTAGAGACCGTGCGTCGTCGGATGGGGCATGAGTACCGCTTCCTCGCCCCATCCCGTGCCGATGAAGGTGGCGGAGTCGAACAGAAACGCTATGCCGTACGGCTCGAGCAGGTCGTTGAACGGACCGCGGATGCCCTGCACGCCGGTATGGTCACCGAGCGCGAGAAGGCCGCCGCCGCGGGAAACGAACGCCGTCACGGCCTCCTTCTCGCCCTCCTCGAAATAATCCAGGACATTGATCACGATGAGCGCATCCGCGCCCGAGAGCGTTTCGCCGTCGAGCTCGGACACATTCTTCACGGTGAAACCGGCCGCATCGAGGAGGCGGGGAAGATATCCGAACATCCCGCCGGACTTGTATCCGTAACGGCCGTACTCCGGCGTCTTCCAGTTGAGATATCCCTTGTCGTAGATGATCACATTTCCCCCTGCGGTACCGGGCTCCGGACGCAGCGCAAGAAACAGCGAGCACGCACAGGCCGCCGCGGCCAGGGCGACCGCGGTCCGCCGCGCGGGGCGCCCCCTCGATTCGCGGGGGGCGGGGGGCCCGACAGCGAGGGAAATGCAGAATGCTGCGAAGAAGAGCGACTCGGGATGAAGGATGAGAAGATCCCATTCCGGTACGGCGGTCTGGATGAGAATGGCAAGCGGCGTCAGGAGGGCCAGCACGGCGGCCTGGAGGATCAGAATGAGCAGCGCCGTTTTCACAAGGTACCGGAGACCGCCGTCCCGCGCCATCACCGCCGCACCTGTATGGTACGAGAGAAAGCCGAGGGCGACCGGCACACCCGAAGCAGTCGGTCCGAGCAGGTACTTCTGGCCGATGACCACGCCGACGGCCCGCGAGAGGTGCAGCCCCCACCCCTGCACGGCGTACCAGAGGACCGGGACGTGCATATGCAATAGATATACCGCAGAGAAGATGAAAGAGGCGGCGAGGAGACCTTCCCGTTCGCCGCCGCCGTGATCGCTGCGGGCGGGTACCATGAGAAGCGTCGCGAGGAGGAGCGGGAATGCGAATACCTCCTCGTACGAGCCGCGCACGATCACCACCACGGTGAAGACCAGCGCGGCGACGGGGAGAACATGCACCGTGCGAAGTGAATAATCACGGTGCGGCAGCGACAGCGCAACGTACACGAGAAGGGATGTGACCGATGCGAGAATGCTCAGGCGCCGTCCAACGAAACCCATGGAATAGAGGAAAAACTGAATGGAAAGAAGGAAAAACAGAACGCGCGCTGTTCTCATATCTCCCGTTCCCGCCGTTGTCTGCTTGAATTCACCGCAGCGCCTTACCGTTCCGGTTGTACCATGCACCAGAAAGCAAGGTCAAGGCATAACATCCCCGACCCTGCTTTCGTCCGTTGTGTACTGCCGATTTACCGTGCCGCACTCTTCAGCTTACCCCAGCTTGTATGCTCGGTTGCATTACAGCAATCGGGATTCTTCGGATCGCATGTATGCTCCGGATACCCTTCGCACGTGATTTTGCTTGAGTTGCCAACCTCTCTTGACCTCCGTCCGTGTGCTGTGGTATACTTCATTCAACGAACAGCTCCGTACAACGAGAAAAGAAGGTATTGCCGTGATCACTATGAGGATGTGTATA
>DATKWS010000209.1:0-10240 GCA_035529435.1 Patescibacteria group bacterium | reverse complement strand
GAATGAAGATATCGATCCGTACTACAGGGAGAGCTACCTCCGGATATTCGGCCTCGATCAGTGGGACGACACGAGGTCGCCGCGCGTCCCGGGCTCGGACGGGCGGATCGACTCGGACGAGGCGACGGTGAATCCGGCCCTCGGGTACATCATGTTCCCCGATCCGGAGCCGTTCAGCCTCTCGCGGAGGGCCATCAACACGTACCTCGACGCCGACTCCGTCGCCGTGGACACCGCGTTCAGCTACGCCTACAGCAAGCTCGTCAAGCGGGACACCCTCTACAACACCAAGAACGAGACGTACAAAGAAAACACGCGAAAGTACGATATCATGATCGAGGGGGCGACGGGGCCGCGGACGTTCCAGCTCAACGCGTTCGACATCATCGAGGGGAGCGAGGTCGTCACGGTGGACGGATCAAGGCTTAGCCGCGACGTCGATTACGATATCGACTACTCGATGGGGACGGTGCGTCTCAAGGGGGATGCGGCGATCCTGCCGTCCGACGCGCGGGTCAATATCAGTTACCAGCACAAGCCGCTCATCGGCGGGGGAAAGAGCTCCTTGCTCGGCGTGGGCGCCGACCTCAATCTCTCGAGCAATTCCCGGATCAACGGCACGTTCCTCTACAACTCGGTCGGCGCCAGCCGGTACAGCCCCCGGCTCGGGGAGGAACCGGCCAAGACGATGGCGTTCGACGTCAACGGAAGCTTCTCGTTCAATCCGGGCTGGATGACCTCGATCGCCAACCTCTTGCCCCGGGTCGACACCGATTCGGAGAGCAGTCTCAACCTCAGCGCGGAGGTGGCGGTCAGCATTCCCAACCCGAACGTGAAGGGCGAGGCATACATCGACGACATGGAGGGGATCGAGGACAGCGACATGATCAATCTCCTGCGGCGGTCGTGGTACGAGGCGAGCCCTCCCATCATGCCCGATACGCTGAATCCATACAAGCGGCTCGATCCACCCGATTCGATTGATGTCTCGTGGTTCAACGCGAACAGGACCGACCAGGCCTACCTCGCCACGAGCAAGCAGGACCTGAACCCCGGTCTCGACGAACGCGAGAATACGAGTGTCACCTCGCTCTTCCTGCGGCTCAACGAAGAGGCCCAGTTTCCCGATCCGGAGCGGTGGTACGGCGTCATGACCGGATTCCCCGGTGGCATCGACCTGACCACGGCGCAGTATATCGAGATCTGGGTCAACGATTTCCAACCGGATTCGCTCCTGCGCGGCGGCATCCTGCACGTCGATTTCGGAACGATAGACGAGGATTTCTACAAGCCGCTGAAAAACCAGCCCAACGATGAGCGCGATCCCGAAACCTATATATGGAATTCGAACTATGATATCGGTTTCGATGACGACGACCGGTGCGAGTACCCCGTCGACAACCTCCAGTACGATACCGAGAAGAGGACCTACACGAACGTCAACTGCCGTGCCCACAACGGCATTCAGGATTCGGAGGATCTCGACAAGAGCGGATTCGTCGAGCAGGTCAATTCGTACTACTCCCTCGAGCTCGACCTCAGCGACAGCGCCATCGTCGACGTGCAGCGGGATTACAACAAGAATACGTACAGCGAGTACTGGTACAAGGGGGATCAGAATCCCAATCTCAAGAAGGCCTGGCGGATGTACCGCATCGACTTATCGAGGATGCAGCAGTTCAGCGAGAACGATTCCCCGCCCCCCATGGATGCGATCCGGCATATGCGGCTCTGGATCGAGAATGCGGAGGAACTGTACGGTCTCCGTAAACGGGTACTCGAGATCGCACAGGTCAAGTTCGTCGGGAGCAGGTGGGAATTCGACGGCATACGTAATCTCAACGACAAGCCGATCCCGCTCCCGTCGAGCGAGATGCTCGTCAAGATAGGGTCGATAAACAACAAGGAGAATCCCGAGTACGAGCCGCCCTACACGGTCCAGCAGGAGGAAGGGATCACGAACCGCGAGCAGGCGCTCCTCTTTGGATTCGAGAATCTCCAGGACACCACATCGTTCAGATCGATCAAGCGGTTCTTCGGCACCGGCCAGGATTACCAGCAGTACCGTGAGTTTCAATTCTTCGTCTATCCCAATATCGAGTTGATCGGTATCAGCGACGAAGTCGACACCATCGCTGGTTTCTACCTCCAGGTCGCCTACGACAGCTTCAACTACTACGAGATCGAGATCCCCATCACCAGGAACGATTTGAACGACTGGATCAACGCGACCATCAATCTGAGCGACCTCACCAACATGAAGATACAGGCGACCGGTGAGATGATATCCGAGGAGATCTCCGACGCGGTCGATCCCGACCGCCGCTACATCGCCACGGTGCTCGGCGATCCCACCCTGTTCCAGGTACGGTATCTCTACGCGGGGGTGCGCAACCGGAGCGGCGAGACGATCCGCGAGGGGCAGATCTACTTCGATGATGTCAAGCTCGGGGGGGTGCGACGCGATATCGATCATGCCGAACGGTTGAGCTTCTCGTCGAACTTCGCCAATATATTCCAGATCAGCGGGGGCTGGCAGCGGACCGGTCCCGAGTTCCGCTCGCTCAGGCAGAAGACGGGGAGCGGGGTCACGAGCAACAGTATCTCTCTGAACGGAAAGACAAAGATCAACCACGTGATCCCGACGGCGGGATTCGATCTGCCCGTTTCGGCGAAGTACAACTCCTCGACGGCCCTCCCGAAATACGTCCCACAGAGTGACGTCGAGATCGTCGACGATGCGGTCCGGGACAGCCTGAAGACGGTGAACAACGGTTATTCCTTCAGCGTGTCGATGAGCAGGAAGGGTTCGACCAATTTCCTGATGAAGCATCTCTTCGACAACCTGAAGTCCGGTTTCAGCTACTCCAAGAAGAGCCTCAAGTCGCACAGCGCCCTCGACACCACCTGGACGATGAGCGGCAACGCGAATTACCAGATCAACTTCCGCAAGAACCGCCAGCTCGACCTCTTCAGGGGAATCAAATGGCGCTACTGGCTGTCGAACTTCAGCTACTCCAGCAGCGCGTCACGGAGAACGAGGCGGTACTATACCCTGAGCGCCGGCGAGTTCGTCAAGCGCCCCCTGAGCTTCGGCTCCAACTGGGATAACGAGATCTCGACGTTGTACGATCCATTCGAATCGGTCAAGTTCAGCTTCAGCATGAACGAGCAGAGAAATCTCGCTGTCGATCACGATTTCCATGGGGTTCCGATCGGTACCCGGACCGAGTACAGCCACAACATCATGCTTCAGTTCCAGCCGCGGGGCAATTTCTTCCTCCTCTCCCAATTCAATCCGAACTTCGAGTACAAGTCGCGCTACCGGGAGGATCTGAAGCCGAGCATACGGCAGGAAAGGGATCCGTTCGGCACGCGGAACGTGTCGGGCAACCGGAATATCAGCATCGTGTTCGATTTCGATTTTGCGCGGTACGTGACGAGATTCGGCCAGATCGTGAATCTCATCGAGGAGGGCGACGTCGAGCGAACGGATCGGCGGCAGGGGCGCAGCTCGGAGGAGCGCAAGGAGGATTTCAAGGACTGGCTCAAGCAGCAGCAACAACCGAAGCCGAGCGAGAAGGCCGGCAAGACCGAGTCGATCCTGGGCCAGGGTAAGGAGCCGCCGAAGGGGGATGAAACGGTGCCGCCTCCGCCCGCCGGGACGACCCCGCCGATCCAGGAGCCGGAGCGGAAGGTCACACCCGAGGCGGGTGGTATCGACAGGCTCGGCATCGCCAAGCCGCGGGAGGGGGCCGCGGAGCCCGCCAAAGACGAGGAGAAGAAGGAAAAGGCCGCGGAACCGGACACAACGAAGGGACGGCGGTATGATCCTCTCATCCTGCCCAAACAAGTCCTTCGGATTATCGGCAAGATTGAACCGATAAAGACCTCGATCAGGATGGATCGCAACAGCTCCTACCAGCGTCTCTACGAGCGGGCCGGCCTCGCGTACCAGTTGGGACTCAGCGACAAGGCAGGCGTGCCCGGCAAATCGGGAAGTGTAGATTCTCTCGTTATTGAGAATGTACCCGAGCGCGCGACCGGAAGCCTCGTACTCGATTTCAACACCGGCGTCGCCCTGACGTCGACCTTCGATGTCGATATCAGGGCGAATATCACGAAGAGCACGAGCGATATCAGCGGCACCACCTCCGAGATAGAACGCCTGACGTGGCCGTCGCTGACATTCAAGTGGAGCGGCATCGAGAAGAAACGATTCCTCTCGCGGTTCATCAAGCAGAGCGATATAACCGTCAAGTTCGAGCGGAAAACACAGCGGGATGCGCGGGCGGAGGAGACCAACTACCAGCTCAATCCGAACTGGAATCTCACCTGGAGGAATTCACTGTCGACCAATGTCGCCGTCACGTACGCACAGCAGAACCGGGAAGAGGCGCGGCAGGAGATGTGGAAACGTTCGTGGTCGGTCAATCTCGATTTGAAATACAACTTCGAGCGTGCCCGCGGCTTCAGGCTGCCGCTGCCGTTCCTCAACAAGAAGAAGTTCCAGTTCAAGAGCACCCTATCGACCGCGCTGAATATCGGGTACACCCGTGCCACGAGCGATAGACAACCGCCATCGAGCAGCCTCTCGGTTTCACCGCGCGCCTCGTACAAGTTCAGCGACCGTATCACGGGATCGCTGAGCATGAACTACACGAGAACCGCCGGCGGCATTCTGGGGTACGTCTATCACAAGGTCGGCATGCACCTTTCGGCGGAGTTCACGTTCTGACATGGAAGCGATCTACGGAATCCATCTGCGAAACCGTATCCGGCTTCTCTGGGTCTGCATGGCCGTTTGTGCACTCTCATCGTGCAGGCGGGGAAAGCCTCCACCCGTCGACGGATCGTCCGCGTATCGGTTTCTCGTCGCGCAGTGCGAGATGGGACCTCGATACCCCGGCTCGGACAATCACAAGCGCCTTCAGCGATACCTGGTCAGGAGGCTCGAGGAGTTCGGCGCCAATGTATCCCTTCAACCGTTCGAGGGTATTCTGACCACGGGCGACACGCTCCATCTCGTCAATATCATCGGGAATTACAACCTCGGCGCGCGCAAGCGGGTCCTCCTCGGCGCCCATTACGATACGAGGCCGTACGCCGATCGGGACCCCGAACCGGGCAACCGTTCCAAACCGATTCCCGGCGCCAACGATGGGGGCAGCGGCGTGGCGGTGCTGCTCGAGGTTGCACGTATGCTGGCGCGGGCGGAGCCGCCGGTCGGCGTCGATATCGTTTTCTTCGACGGCGAGGATTACGGGAGAGAGGGAGTCCCCCGGGATTATATCCTGGGTTCCACCTATTTCGCCGACCACCTCAAGGGATACCGTCCGTACGCGGTGATCATCGTTGATATGGTCGGGGAGCGTGATGCGGCAATCCCGATGGAAGGATTCTCGAAGGCCGCATCTTCCGCCCTGCTCGAAGAGCTATTCGCGATCGCCGGGCGGCTCGGGCTCTCCACCTTCAGTCGCGAGGATGGGGTTTCGGTAATCGATGATCATCTCCCGTTCATACAGCACGGATTACCTGCCGTCGACCTGATCGATTTTGAATACCCGTTCTGGCACACACTCGATGATACGCCCGACAAGTGCTCCGCCGGCAGCCTCGGAGATGTGGGCAGGGTACTGATGGAGTATATCTGGCAACAGGAATAGGTAGACGCCGCCGCCGTCCCGGCCTCAAAATATTTTCCTTGCATTCCGGCTTGTTTTACGATAGGTATGATAGTGACGAATGGGGCGGGGTCGCCCCATTTATTTTTACCGCAGAGACTCAGGGAGCGCGCATCATGGATCCGGATGTCCGCCTGGAAGATCTCGTGAGCAGGGAACTCGAGAATCTCGGGTACGAACTCGTCAAGATCGAATCACCCGTTCGCGGACGGAGAAGAATCATCAGGCTGTTCATCGATCATCCCGAAAGGGGCGTAACAATCGACGACTGCGTGCGGGTGTCCAAGGCGATCGGTTTCGCGCTCGACGGTGAGGAGGCTGTTTCCGGCCCGTACAATCTCGAGGTTTCCTCGCCCGGAATCAACAGGGCACTGACCAAACCCGCTCACTACGAGCGATTTGCCGGGCATACGGCACGGATCGAACGCGCCGCCGGGCGCGGCAGGAAAGAGACACAAACCGGCAGTATCGTCGGTGTGGACGAAGAGACCGTGACGCTCGATGTGGCGGGCGAGATGAAACGCATCGCGTTCAGCACGATCCTCAGGGCGAATCTCCACGGCGAGACCTGGGAGATCCCGAAAGGCGCCGGGGCGAAAAAGCGACCCCGCACTCCATAGGTCTCCGTGGAACGGCGAAAAGATTTTGACACATGCATATCTCTGCACTAGTATGCCGGATACGCGTGTGAGGGGGAAAACAGACGATGAATACCGGTTTTATCGAGGCATTTTCACAGATCATCCGTGAAAAGAGGGTCGACAAGAATACCCTCGTCGAGACGATCAAGGCGAGCCTGGTGTCGGCGGCCAAGCGCAAGCTGGGGCAGGATGCGGAGATACAAGTACACCTCGACGAGTCGAAGGGGGCGCTGGAGATATTCCGCGTGTACCGGGTCGTTGAAGAGGTCGAGAACGAGGCGACGGAGCTGACCCTCGCGGACGCGAAGGAGATAGACGAGGAAGCCGAGATCGGGGGAGAGGTGCGGATGGACCTCCCGGTCGAGGAGTTCGGGCGCAACGCGGTCCAGACGGCCAAGCAGGTTCTCACGCAGCGTGTACGCGAGGCGGAACGTGAGAGGATATACGAGGAATACAAGGACAAAGTGGGATTGATCGTCGCTGGCACCGTCCGCCAGGTCGATCGGGGGAATATCCTCGTCAATATCGGCAGGGCCGAGGCGTATCTGCCGCTCCGGGAGCAGATCAAGAAGGAGCGGTACAATCAGGGCGACACGTTGAGGGCATGTATCATCGAGGTGGACAAGGAGGCCAAGGGTCCCCAGGTGATCCTCTCGCGGACGAGCGACCAGTTTCTCCGGAAGTTGTTCGAACAGGAAGTACCAGAGATTTTCGACGGCGATGTTGAAATCAGGAGCATCGCGCGCGAACCGGGGGGACGGTCCAAGATCGCCGTGTTTTCGCGAAGCGAGAAGGTGGATGCGGTCGGTTCCTGCGTCGGTATGAAGGGGTCGCGGGTCCAGGCGGTAGTCAATGAGCTTCACGGCGAAAAGATCGATATCGTGAACTGGAGCGATAATCACTCGGAGTTCGTTGCCCGGGGGCTTGCGCCCGCTAAGGTATCATCGCTGCGTTTCAACGAGTCGGAGGGCAAGGTGCTCGCGATCGTCGAGGGGGATCAGCTCTCGCTGGCCATCGGGAGGGAAGGGCAGAATGTCCGTCTCGCTTCGCGGCTGACCGGCTGGAAGATAGACCTCACCACGGTCAAGGAAACCGAACGCAAGGATCGTCTCGAACAGAGGCTGCAGATGGATATCTCCGAGATGTACGGTGTAACCGCACGGCTGGCCCAGAAGCTCAAGAACATCGGTGTACTGACGGTGCAGAAGCTCTACAAGACGCCCCTGGATGAGCTTATCGAGATCGAGGGGATCGGCGAAAAGACCGCCCTGAAGCTCAAGGAAACCGCTTCGGAAACGATGGAGGAGCTGAACAAGGCGCTCGAGGCACTTCTCGTTAAGGAGAAGGAAGAGGCCGCCGTGGAAGTGAAACCGCTGTTCGACGAAAAGATCTTCGGCGATGATAAACCGGCCGAGAAGAAAGAGGTGCAGTTGACCGCCGAGGAACTCTTCAAGGATCTCGATGAAAAGGAATCGGATGAGGATGAGGATGAGTCCGCGTCCGAGGACGGAGACGAAGGGGAACGGGGGTCCGGGGAATCCGCGGGTGAAGCAGTGAGCGAGGAGTCGGACGGACACCCACCCGGGGCGTCCGAAGAAGATAATGCAGTGGAGGAAGCTGCGGAGGAGGAGTCCGTAGAAGAGGAGCCCGTGAATGAGGAGCCCCTTGAGGAGGAAGCCGCGGACGAGGAGCCATCCGAGCCGGACGAGAAGAGAGAAGCGTGAAGGGAGTTGAATTCTTTTGGCGAAGGTTAGGGTATATCAGCTTGCTCGGAAGTACGATATTTCCAGTGAGGCGCTGATCAAGATCCTCGTCAAGGAGGGGATCACGGTCAAGAGCCATATGAGCACGGTGGATGAAAACGTCGAGATGCTCATCGAGCAGCATATCAAGCGTATCAAGGCGGAGACGAAAAAAGAGTTCAAGAAGAAGGCCAAAAAACAACAGCCGGGGAAGGTGGAGCGGAGGAAGGGAAAGGGTCGCCGCGCGAAACGCGAGGAGAAACGCCGGGAAGCGGATCAGAAAGCGGTCAAGGAGAGTGTCAAGAGAACCCTGGCGAAACTCGATGTCACGAGGAAATCGAAACGGCGCAAGCGCAAGGAGGAGTCGGTTGATGTCATCAAGGAAGTGAAGATGGTGACGCTGCCCGAATTCTCGACCGCCGCGGAACTGGCCCAGCAGTTCGGCGTCGAATCGACGGAGCTGATTCAGCGCTGCCTCGACCGGGGACTCATGCTGACGATCAACCAGCGTCTCGATGCCGATACGATGATGATGATCGCCGGCAAGTTCGGGTACGGCATCGAGCTCTCGGCGGAATACGGCCAGGAAATACTCAAGGAGAAACGCGGCGTCGAACCCTCGCGCATGAAGAAGCGCCCTCCTGTCGTAACCATCATGGGCCACGTCGATCACGGCAAGACGTCACTGCTCGATACCATTCGAAAGAGTAATATTATTGCAGGGGAAAAGGGCGGCATCACGCAGCATATCGGTGCGTACGAGGTACAGGTGAACGACGAAAAGATCACGTTCATCGATACCCCCGGTCACAAGGCGTTCACCGCGATGCGTTCGCGCGGCGCCCAGGTTACCGATATCGTCATTCTCGTCGTGGCGGCCGACGACGGTCCGATGCCCCAGACGATCGAGGCGATCAACCACGCGCGCGCAGCGGATGTTCCGATCATCGTCGCCATCAACAAGATCGATCTCCCCAGTGCCAATCCCGAAAAGGTCAAGCGGGATCTTCTCCAGCAGAACATCGTGCTCGAGGAATACGGGGGCAACGTCATGGCGGCCTCCATCTCGGCCAAGCGCGGTGACGGTATCGATCACCTGCTCGAGATGGTGCTCCTTCAATCGGAAATGATGGAGCTCAAGGCCGATCCCGAGGCGGAGGTGCGGGGTGTTGTTCTCGAGGCGTGCAAGGAAGAAGGGCGCGGCATCGTATGCACGGTCCTCGTACAGCAGGGAACACTCGAGATCGGTGACGTGTTTCTGACGGGAAATTACTCCGGGCGCGTGCGCGCGATGCTCAACGAGCGCGGCAAGAGGGTCGAATCGGCACCGCCGGCTACGCCGGTCGTGGTGCTCGGCTGCAACGGCATTCCCCAGGCGGGGGATGCATTCATCGAGGTCGAGGATGAGCGGACCGCGCGGGAGATCGCCGCTAAGCGCCAGCAGCTGAAGCGTGAGAAGGATCGCCGTGTAACCACGCGCATCACCCTCGAGGATCTCTACCGCCAGATACAGGAAGGGAAGATCAAGGAGCTCAATCTCATCATCAGGGCCGATACGGACGGTTCACTGGAAGCCCTGGTGGACAGCCTTCTGTCGCTCGACACCGATGAAGTCAAGGTCAACGTTCTCCACAAGGCGGTCGGCCTGATCAACGAGAGTGATGTGCTTCTCGCCTCGGCCTCGAACGCGGTCGTGATCGGATTCCACGTGGGTGCGGCCCCGCCGGCCTCTCACCTGGCCAAAACGGAAAAGGTTGATCTCCGTTTTTACGATGTCATCTACAAGGCGATCGACGACATCAAGGCCGCCATGTCGGGGCTGCTCGAACCGGTGATCGTCGAGCACGGAATCGGAGAAGCCGAGGTTCGCCAGGTATTCAGGGTATCCAAGATCGGCAATATCGCCGGTTGTTACGTGCAGTCAGGAACTATTCTCCGCAACGCACACATCAGGGTCAGGAGGGATGGCGAGGTCGTCTACGAGGGAGTGATTTCATCGCTCAAGCGATTCAAGGATGATGCGAGGGAGGTGCAGGCCGGGTTCGAATGCGGGATCGGGATCGATGGCTTCAATGAACTTCAGGAGGGGGATCAGCTGGAAATCTTCGAACAGGTTGCGGAGAGCAGGACAATCCAGTAGCCGCGGAGGATATCTGCGTGATCGTTGCGCGCC
>DATKWS010000208.1:0-3373 GCA_035529435.1 Patescibacteria group bacterium | reverse complement strand
ATGACGTTTCCGGTGGAGTCTCCGTAGCCCGAATATACGCTTCCCGCGCCCCCGTTCCGCCTTGACAGCGTGATGAAATCTGCGCACGCTCGGCGGGAGGCTCGCACGAGGGAGGGATCATCCGCAACAACATGATCCACGCGACGACCGACGTCGGGGTCAGCCTCGAGTCGACCGCGCACGCGAAGGCCTACAACAACTCGATCTGGCTCGAGGCCGCCGCCTCGATCCACCCCCGGTATCCGTCGACGCAGTACCTGTCGATCATCAACAACCTCACGAACGCCGCGATCTTCGACAGCGAGGGGGCGACAGGGGTCATTGAGACCAACTTCACCAACGCTCAGGCCGCCTCGTTCGTCGATCCGCAGAACGGCGACCTGCGCCTCGCCGGCTCGATCACGACGGTCAGCGAGCAGGGGCAGAGCCTCTCCGGCGTGGAGATCGATATGGACTGCGAGGAGCGCCCGAATGGGGATTTCTACGACCTCGGGGCGGATGAGTACTGAGGGCGCGGGGAGCTATTTGGCAGGAAGATGGCGGATTTAAAGGGGCGGCCGTTCAATGGTCAGGCATTGTGCATCGCGCGTAACAAACTGAACTCACAATGGTCAGTTCGTGCGCCGGCGCGAATGGCTCATGGGGCGGCGACGAATTGCGGCTTCAGTGGATAGCTGCCGCTGCGGTGCTACTCAGCATTCCATTACAAATTTTTCGAAATTCTCCCGGTGAACGGGCTCCACGCTGCTGCCTGTATAGGCGCTTAAAAAGAGCTTCGGGGGGCGCCATTTCGTCGGTTTCCATTTGAATTCGTACCCCGTGAGTCTTCCCCCACGTTCTTCTATCAGGTCGATTTCGGATCCCTGATGGGTTCGCCAGAAGTACCGGTTGACCGCGACGCCCGCGTTGCTCAACTGCTTGATTCTTTCGCAGAGGATGAAATTCTCCCACAGAGCGCCCGTGTCTTGTCTGAGATCGATTGAATTGAAGTTATTGATCAATGCGTTTCTGATTCCGGTATCGTAGAAGTATATCTTGCGCTTCGTGGTCAATTCGTTCCTGAGGTTCCTGCTGAACGGGGGCAGCCTGAATATGAAAAATCCCTTCTCGAGCAGCTGTATGTAATTCATGACAGTTTGCTTGTTGACGCCGAGCGTGGTGGAAAGCTCATTGTAGGACACCTCGTTTCCCGCCTGCAGCGCGAGTGCGGTTATCAGTTTCTCGAGGATCTCGGGCTTTCGGATATCCTGATACTGGAGGACATCACGGAAGAGGTAATCCGATGCCAAGCCTCTCAGGAGCTGCTCGTCCTCTTCGGGCTTCTCCTCGATTTCCGGGTACATACCCATTATCATTCGCTTCTCCAGCAGCCGTTGTATCTCTATGCGCGAATACTTTTGCTTCAATTCCCGGAAGGAGAGGGGATACAGCTGGAATTCATATTTTCTGCCCGTCAGGGGCTCGCTGATCTCATTTGATAGATCCAATGATGAAGAGCCGTCGAGGTGCGATGGGCCACGGGATGATACGTCTCGATGTCCGCCGCAATCGCTGGAGGGGATGTGCTATTGTGCCAGGGCTTTCAAATCGCTCGGACTATCACTCGTACCCCTCGGAGTAGAAAACGCCCTTCGAGATCGGGCCGGTCGGGCCCGTCGTCAGCACGCACGCCAAATACTCCCAGCAGTAGTTCTCGGGATTACCCCACCGGTAGACCGCTCCGGCCGCCGGGTCGTACGGATTGTCGCCGCCGGGCTCCGAGAAATCCTCGCTCATCCATACCGGCCACGTGTTGCCGGCGATCCCTTTGCGGGCCGAGAAATCGAACGTCCGAATGAAATGCCACGTATCCCATGACGAGCCCTTGTTGCAGTAGTCGTGCAGATCGCACCCATGCGTAGCGTAGTGGTGATCCCCCTCGTCCTTCCAGATGCCGTGCGATCCCCACGCCACGTGGGCGACCACATGTGTCTCCTCGACCTTGTCGATCTCGGCCCAGTCGTAGGTATTGACGAAGCTGTGCGCCGAGAGGGCGACCTCGAGCGGATTGTCGGGATCGTCCCTGTCGATCCGCACCACGAGGTACTCCCAGTCCCCGACGTGGTTCTCGTACCGCACGCCGCCGCAGAGTTTGCCCCTGTTGAAGGGGTAATAGACGAAGTAGACGAGATCGACGACGTCCGTCTTGTCCTCCTCCGGGCCGACCGTCTTGTCGACCCAGAATGCGTAGACGACGGCCGATTCGAGGTTCCCCTTGAAGAAGGCATGCTCGTAGACGTCCTCGTAATCGGGGCCTTCGAGGAAATAGTCGCCGAGGAGCGGCGATTTCGTGACCAGCCAGTAGACGTCGCCGATCAGGACGCGCTTGAGGTTCGGGTAGGCCCACTCGACCGAGGAGGGAAAGTAGGCCTCGTCCGTCCGGAACCACAGCCGCGGCGCGTACGTCCTGAGGATCTCCGCCTTCTCGGCGTCGCTGTATCCATCGGGCGACGGCGCCGTCGTCTTTTCGTCTTCGCAGCAATTCATCGCGAAAGCCATGAGTATGACGGCCAATATAACACGTGCTCTTCTCATCGTTCTCGCCTCACATCCCTTCAACGTAAGATCGCCGGGCGATAATAGGACAGATAGATATAATAGTCGTCGCCACACCCCCGATGGATGTCGAGGCCGCTCGTCTCGCGGGGCCAGTTCTCATCATACGCGAATGACGAATCGGGGCAGCTGTTGGCGCCCGCCGATCCCGTGATGCTGAGGCAGAGCGTCGACACGAAGGCGTCGGTCTCGCCGAGCGGGACGTACTTGACGTTGAGCCCGTTCCGCCAGCAATCGTTCCACGTGCCGGTCGTGAGCGGGCCGGCCGGCTCCCACCCCTCGGGGTACGCGGGTTGCCAGTACGGCCAGTGCGCGACCTCGATATCGACCAGCACGGGGACATCGGAGGTCACGGGGAGCTCCTCGTACTTCACCCAGATGAACTTGGTGTCGCCTCCGATCCCGTAGTTGACGTCCGACGGGGCGGTCGAATCCCCGCAGACGCCGGGGATATACGGATCTGTGCACGTGCTGAATGCGACGCCGGTGAATCCCGCCGGCACGTATTCGTCGTGGTTCAGCGTCATGACATCGACGATGGCGATGACGCGCGGCGTGGTGTCGGGCTTTAGGGGATTGTCCTCATCGTCGCTACAGCAGAATATGATGATCACGAGGATGCAGACGAGGAGCGGTCTCGATACTCTCATCGGTTCCTCCTCGAAGGGCCGCCCGCGCGGTGGGCGAGGCACCTGTGCGGTGGGCGAGCTTCCTTCGTGGCGTGCGAGGCACATTTTACGGTCGGCGAACCGCGTGCGCGGCGGGCGAGCCACCGAGG
>DATKWS010000207.1:0-21764 GCA_035529435.1 Patescibacteria group bacterium | reverse complement strand
GGTCAAGGCGAAATCGGCGTCGGGCGGATTGCAGGACATCAAGGTCGGGCCGGATCAGCCGACGCTGGCGTTCATTTTCAAGACGCTCTCGGAGAAGCATGCGGGGGATCTCTCGTTTGTCCGGGTGTATTCCGGTGAAATGGAGGTCGGTGATGATCTCCACGATTCGACTATAGATACCGCAGAGCGGATCGGTCAGCTCTACTTCGTTCAGGGCAAGAACAGAATTGACACCGGCGCGATTCCCGCCGGGGATATCGGTGCGGCGGTGAAGCTCAAGGCCGCAAAGATCAATCATACACTGACGGAACGGTCCAACCAGGTCATTCTCGCGGGAATCAAATTCCCCGAACCTTCCCTGCACACGGCCATCGCTGCCAAGGGAAAGGGCGAAATGGAAAAGGTCGCTTCCGGACTGCACAAGCTCGCCGAGGAGGATCCGACCTTCAAGGTGGAACCCAACGCCGAACTGCGGCAAACGATTCTCTCGGGTCAGGGCGAGTTGCATTTCGATGTGATCCTCGGGCGCCTGAAACGGAAGTATCAGGTTGAGGTCGAGATGGAGCCGCCCAAGGTTCCCTACCGCGAAACGATCACCGCTCACGGTGAAGCGCAGGGCAAGCACAAGAAGCAGACAGGCGGCCGCGGGCAGTACGGTGATGTGTGGATCAAGGTCGATCCGCTCCCGCGTGGCGGCGGTTTCGAATTTGTTAACGCCATCGTGGGTGGTGTGGTTCCCTCGAAATACATACCGGCTGTTGAGAAGGGTGTCGTGGAGGCGATGAAGGCGGGCTCGCTCTCCGGTTGCCACGTGATGGATGTAAAGGTGACACTGTTCGACGGCTCCTTTCATACGGTCGATTCGTCGGATCAGGCCTTCAAGGTAGCGGGCTCGAAAGGATTCAAGGCGGCGCTTCAAAAGGCCAAGCCGGTGATCCTCGAGCCGATCATGGATGTGGAGGTGCTCGTTCCGGACGAGTATATGGGTGATGTGATGGGTGATCTCTCGATGCGCCGGGGCAAGATCCAGGGGACCGAGCAATCTGGCAAGCAGCAGAAGATCAAGGCACAGGTCCCGCTCGCGGAGCTCTACCGGTACAGTACCACGCTGCGATCCATGACGCAGGGCAAGGCATCCCACCGGAGAGAGTTTTCCCACTACGAGATCGTACCGCACGAGATTTCACAGAAACTCGCGGCGGAAGCAGCGGCGGCCAGGGAGGAGAGCAGCTAGATCTTCTCGGGAGGCGATACGTGTCAGGACATTCCAAGTGGAACACCATCAAACGGAAAAAGGCGAAGGTCGACGCGCAGCGCGGCAAGATCTTCACGAGGTTGATCCGGGAAATCGTCGTTGCCGCCCGCGAGGGGGGCAGTGACCAGGAGTCGAATCCACGCCTCAGGCAAGCGATCCAGGGCGCCAGGGAGTATAACATGCCGACGGCGAACATCGATCGCGCCGTCAAGCGCGGCACCGGTGAGCTTCCCGGCGTTTCGTACGAGTCGTGCACCTTCGAGGGATACGCACCCGGCGGCGTGGCGATACTGGTCGAATCGCTCACCGATAACCGCAACCGCACGAGCGCCGAGATACGGCATCTGTTCACCAGGCATGGCGGGCATCTCGGGGAGCCGAACTCGGTCTCGTACCTCTTCGAGACGAAGGGGATCATCGTCGTCGACGGCACACAGGCCAATGAGGAAAAGATACTCGAGATAGCGCTCGAGAGCGGTGCCGAGGATGTACGTGCGGAGGATGATGGCTTCGAGATCATATGCGCTCCCGACGCGTTCGAGGATCTCCGCGGGAGTATCGAGGGCGCCGGGATCGCAGTCCAGGTGGCCGAGGTTTCGCGTTACCCGAAAACAACGGTGCGGCTCGACCGCGATCATGCGGGCAAGGTCCTCAGGCTCGTCAACGCCCTCGAGGACAATGATGATGTCCAGAGCGTCAGCTCCAACTTCGACATCCCGGATGAGGTTCTCAAGGAAATCGAAGGTGAGTTGTAGTACGCCACCGCGGTTGCATGATGCCCGGCCCCCGTGCCGCGCAGGCGTTTCGGCCCGCACCCGATCCGGTTATACCAGGGAGTCGTCAATTGTCACTCGTCGTCGGCATCGATCCGGGCAGCCGTATTACGGGTTATGGCATCGTGGAGCACCACGGCGGTGATATCGCCTATGTCGAATCGGGGATCATCAAAGTCGGACGCACCGCGTCGAGACCCGAACGGCTGAAGACGATAAAGGGGCGGATAGACGAGATACTGGCCCGTTACCGTCCCGATTCGATGGCCGTCGAGGAGATCTTCATGGCGCGAAATCCGAAAAGTACGATGACACTCGGCGAGGCGCGCGGTGTCATCATACTCGCGGCGGCCGAGGCGGGGATTCAGGTGTACGAGTATTCGCCGCGTGAGGTCAAATGCAGTGTCGTGGGCTCGGGAGCCGCGCACAAGAGCCAGGTCGCCTACATGATCGGCAAGCTTTTCAAGCTCACGCACGATCTCGAGACGGATGACGAGTCCGACGCGCTGGCCGTCGCGTTCTGCCACACGCTGCGCATGACGGCGGGAGGTTGATGTGATCGCATCGATCGAGGGCTCCATCGAAGCGAAGGACGGAAACAGGCTGATCGTCGGGATCGCCGGCGTGGGATTCGAGATCTTCGTGCCGGCGCGCAATCTCGCGGAGATCGGCGAGGTCGGGGACAGGGTGCGCCTCAGGACGTACCTGCACGTGCGTGAAGACGCCCTGACGGTGTATGGTTTCGTCGACGAGGACGAGAAACAGCTCTTCCAGGCGCTCCTCAGCGTGAGCGGCGTCGGACCGAAAGTCGCCCTCGCGATCCTCTCGGCCGTCGACGCGGGAGAGCTGGCCCGTCTCATATACGAGGAAAAACCGCATGAGCTGACATCTTTTCCCGGCATCGGCAAGAAAACGGCGGAGCGTATCATCCTCGAGCTGCGGGATCGATTAGATTTCGACCGGTACCTCGCCCGGAAACGGATTGCCACGGGTGTGATAGACCGGGAGCTGATGAAGGAAGCGATCGCCGCCCTCGCGAACCTGGGGCTGTCGCGGATGAATGCCGAGAAGGCGCTCCTCAGGATCACGAAGGAGGATCTCGGCGATTCGTTCGGCGTCGAGGACGTCGTACGGGAAGCGCTGAAGAAGGTTTGAGCATATCACGAGGGGGTGCTGGAAAACGTGTCCGATGGACGCATAACCGATCCGACCGTATCGCCCGATGAGCTTCAGTCCGAGTCGAGACTCCGCCCGAAGACGCTCGATGAATTCGTCGGGCAGGCCAAGATCAAGGGGAACCTCGCCGTTTTCATAGAGGCGGCCAAGCAGCGGGGGGAACAGCTCGATCATGTTCTTTTGTACGGTCCGCCCGGACTGGGAAAAACCACGCTCGCCTATATTATCGCCCGCGAGCTGGAAGTCAATATTCGCACCTCATCGGGTGCCGTATTTCAGAATCCCGCGGAGCTTCTGGGGATACTGACACAACTCGAGCGCAGGGACGTCATCTTCATCGATGAGATACACCGCCTGAACCGGGTGATCGAGGAACACCTCTACCCGGCGATGGAGGAGTTCCGGTGTGAGCTGATCGTCGACAAGGGCCCCCATGCGCGCCACTACTCGCTCTCGATCGAACCGTTCACCCTGGTGGGGGCGACCACGCGCGCCGGTATGATCACGCCGCCGATGCGCAGCCGTTTCGGCGTCGTGGCGCGGCTCAATTTCTACAGCCCCCAGGAGCTGCTCAGCATCGTGCGGCGTTCAGCCGTGCTCCTCGACATCGATATAGACGAGGAAGGCGCCGTCGAGATAGCGCGCCGGTCGCGGGGAACCCCGCGGATCGTAAACAGGCTGCTGCGAAGGGTTCGCGACTTCGCCCAGATCAAAGGGAAGGGCAGCATCGACCGTGCGATGGCCGATTATGCACTCGGGATGCTCGAAGTCGATACCAGGGGACTCAACGAGATGGACCGGCGGATCCTCTTGACGATCATCGAGAAGTTCGGCGGCGGTCCGGTCGGGATCGGCTCGCTCTCCGTGGCGGTCTCCGAGGAGAGGGAAACGATCGAGGATGTCTACGAACCATACCTGATTCAGGAAGGGTTCCTGCAGCGCACGCAGCGCGGGCGGGTCGCCACCGAGACGGCATACCGGCACCTCGATGTGGGACGGGAGCGAGAGGACGGTAAGCAGGGAAGAATCTTCTGATCGCCGATCCCGGCGGCAGGGTGCGAGGGGCCATTTGAAGCTACATGACTTCGATTACGAGCTACCTGGTGAATTGATTGCACAACATCCCTCGCCGAGGCGCGGCGGGAGCAGGCTGATTCTCTATGAGCGCCGGAGCGGCGAGATCAGGGAGACGCGGTTCACCAATTTTCCCCGGTACCTCCAGGAGGGTGACCTGCTCGTCGTGAACGAGAGCAAGGTCATTCCCGCGCGGATCCATGCCAGGCGAAAAACCGGCGCGGCCGTGGAGATATTTCTCACACGGCGACTCTCTCCCGGTGTGTGGCATGCGATGATCCGTCCAGCGCGGCGCATCACCCCGGGTGAGATCGTTCTCGTGGGTGACGCGGATCACCCCGTTACTATCGTGAGGCGGGAGGAACGCGGCACCTGGCGCGTCAAGCTGCCCGACGGTATCGACGAGCGGAGTTTTCTCAGGGAGTACGGGCACGTCCCGCTGCCTCCCTATATCCGGCGGATGGACGGAGAGGAGGACCGTGCGCGCTACCAGACCGTCTTCGCGCACCACGAGGGTTCCGTCGCCGCGCCGACCGCCGGGCTCCATTTCTCCGAGGCGATCGTGCGGGATATAGCGCGTCGCGGTGTTACACTCGTGCCCCTGACGCTTCATGTGGGCCCCGGCACGTTCCGCCCCCTTGCATCCGAAGAGGTGGAGCACAACGAGGTTTCCCCGGAATATGTCATGATACGGTCGGAGTGCTGGAAGGAGATCGAGGAAGCGAAGCGCCGGAACAGACGAATCGTGGCCGTTGGAACGACGACGACCAGGGCGCTCGAATCCCTCGCATCGGGGAGTCTCACGGAGCGGGAGGAGCAGTGTCTCGGGGGGGAGGGGTATATCACGGGTTGGAGCGATCTCTTCATCTATCCCGGTTTCCGGTTCCAGGCCGTCGATGCCCTTCTGACCAATCTGCATCTGCCCCGATCGAGCCTGCTGCTCCTCGTCGCCGCATTCGCCGGACGTGAGGAGATCCTGCGGGTGTACCACTGGGCGATTTCGCGGAAGTTCCGTTTCTACAGTTACGGTGACGTGATGTACATCAGGTGAGGGGAGACAGCGTATCGTGCCGTTCCAATTCGATCTTGTCGCGACGGATCCCGGCGGGGCGCGCCTCGGCCGGATCACGACCGATCATGGCGTCGTCGAGACGCCGGCATTCATGCCGGTCGGCACGCAGGGAACGGTCAAGGCGGTCTCGTCGCGCGACCTCGCGGAGATGGGGGCGGAGATCGTTCTCGCCAATACGTATCACCTCTACCTCAGGCCGGGGGAGCGGCTGATCGCCGGGGCGGGAGGGATACACCGGTTCATGTCGTGGGATCGTCCCGTTCTGACCGACAGCGGCGGGTACCAGGTGTTCAGCCTCGCCGATCTGGGTACCATCAGCGACGAGGGCGTCGAGTTCAAGTCCCACCTCGACGGCTCGTCTCATCTGCTCACACCGGAACGGATCGTCGACATCCAGCTCGCCATCGGGTCCGATATCATGATGGTTCTCGATCAGTGCACGGGCTACCCGTGCGATCGCCGGTCGGCAGCCGATGCGGTGCGGCGGACCACCCTCTGGGCACAACGGAGTGTATCCCATGCCGGGGCGCGGGTGACGGCGGATGGGTACGAGCGGGTCCTTTTTGGTATCGTTCAGGGATCCGTGCATCCCGACCTGCGAAGACGCTCCGCCGGGGAGATCACCGCCTGCGATTTTCCCGGGTACGCGATCGGGGGCGCTTCGGTCGGGGAACCCAAGGAACAGACGCGGGATATCGTCGAGCTCACGGCGGGGCTGCTGCCGCCCGGGAAACCGCGTTACCTGATGGGAGTCGGTTTTCCCGAGGATATCGTGGAGGCGGTCTCGCGCGGCGTCGACCTCTTCGATTGCGTGATGCCCACGAGAAATGCGCGCAACGGCACCGTATTCACCTCGTGCGGCAAGCTCGTCATCAAGAACGCCGCGTATGCGCGCGATTTCGGCCCCCTCGATCCTGGCTGCGACTGTGAAACGTGCCGCACCTACTCCCGGAGCTACATCCGCCACCTGTTCAATGCCGGCGAGCTTCTCGGCCCGCGACTCGCGACCTATCACAGCCTCTATTTTTACTTGCATCTACTCGCTGAAATAAGGCAAGTTATACGTGACGGACGCTTCCGCCAGTGGCGGGAAGCGTTTTACCAACGGTATCATTGATCTGAACACCACACGCCACACCGTGTCGAAGGAGGAAGAATGCTGAATTTGATCTTTGCCCTGAGCGGATCGGGGACCGGGCAGGGCGGCCCATCGCTGCTCACGAGTTTCATCCCTATACTGCTCATCTTCGTCATCTTCTATTTTCTCCTGATCCGTCCGCAGCAGAAAAAGCAGAAGCAGCATCAGACGATGATCTCGGCGGTCAAGAAGGGCGATAAGATAGTGACGAACGGCGGCATGTACGGGACCGTCGCCGATGTCAAGGAGCACATCATCGTGCTGCGGATCGCCGAGAACGTGAAGATAGAACTCGTCAAGGGATCCATTGCAACGGTGGTCGCGCAGAAGGAAGAATAACGAAAGCGGGACAGGGAAGGTGTAACGGGCCGCAATGTCACTCAAGATCAGGATATACGGCGACAGGGTACTCCGCACGAAGGGGAAAGAGGTCGAGGAGTTCGGAAGCGTGATCGCCCCCCTTCTCGAGCAGATGGTCGAGACGATGCTCGTCGAGGGTGGTGTCGGTCTGGCCGCTCCACAGGTGGGTGTTTCGAAGCGGATCGCCGTGGTCAATCCTGAGCCGAAAAACAGCGAGACATTGATCGCCATGATCAATCCGCACATCGTCGTGACCTCGTCCGAGACGACCTCCGTCGAGGAGGGATGTCTCAGCGTTCCCGACATACGGGGTAACGTCATCCGGCCGACTTCAATCGAGGTGGCGTATCAGGACGGTGAGGGACGCGAGCATAGAATCGAGATCGACGGCATCGTCGCGCGTATCATCCAGCACGAGGTCGATCATCTCGACGGCATTCTGTTCGTCGATCGTCTTTCACTTGCGACGAAGGCCCTCATACGTTCAAGACTGCGGAACATGTCGCACAGGAGTAAACGGGAAACGTAATATGGCACGGGTGGTTTTTTTTGGGTCCCCCGATTTTGCCGTTCCATCCCTCGTTGACCTTGAATCAACCGCGTACAAGCCGTTCCTCGTCTTCACCCAACCGGATCGACCGGCGGGGAGGGGCAAGCGCCCCATGGCGACTCCCGTGCGGCGGGCGGCGGAGGAACGGGGACTCACGGTGAACGTCGTGGAGAGTTTCCGCACGGAGGAGGTGAGAGAACGGCTGATGTCGCTCGATGCCGATTTCTTCGTCGTCGTCGCGTTCGGGTTGATCTTTCCCCCCTCGCTGCTGCGAATAGCGCGGAAGGGGAATATCAATCTGCACGCGTCACTCCTGCCGGCATACCGGGGCGCGAGCCCGGTCAACGCGGCGATCCTTCACGGCGATGCGTTTACCGGCGTGACGACCATGGAGATGGCGGCAAGGCTGGATGCAGGGCCCATCTATCTGCAGAGGGTCGTGCCGGTCGATTCCCTGGAGAACGCCGGCGAGCTGTCCGTCCGGCTCGCCGATCTCGGCGCCGCCCTCCTTCTCGAAACGCTCAAGCGCATCGACGCGGGTGGATGCACGCCCGCGCCGCAGCCGGAGGAAGGGGTGAGCACGGCCCCCCGCCTTTCCAAGCGTGACGGCCTCGTGCCGTGGATGAGAGATGCGATCGAAGTGCACGACCACATCCGGGGGATGAATCCCTGGCCGGGGAGTTTTACGTATTACCGGGGAAACTATATCAAGATTCACCGGGCGGTGCCGCACGATCTCGTTCCGGGCAATGCACCTCCCGGGACGATTCTGGATCCCGGTCCCGGCGGGGTGATCGTCGCATGCGGCAAGGGAACCGTGTCGCTTCTTCGCTTGCAAAGCGAGGGCAGGCGCCCGCTCGATGCCGGGGAATTTATTCGGGGATGCGCATTGGAAAGGGGAACGGTTCTCGGGGAGTAGGAGATGAACGAACAGAGGAGCGGTAAAAAACGCTACCGCGCCGCCGTTCTCTACCTGGCGGCGGCTGCAGCAGCTTTTATCGTCGGCGTAATCATGTTCAACAACATGATCATGCCCAGGCTTCTCGGCCGGGGTGACGTGGTGATCGTGCCGGATGTGCGGGGCTCGAGCGTCACCATCGCCGAGAAGAAGTGTGCTGACAGCGGACTGACCCTTGTCGTGGTCGGGAACCGTATCTCCGAGGAGGTTCCCGAGGGGTACATCATCGAACAGAACCCCGCGCCGTCGGAGAGCCTGAAAGAGGGTCGTGCGATCAAGGTCATGCTCAGCGCCGGCCGGAGGATGGAACGGGTCCCGCAGCTCGGCGGCCGGACCCTGCGGCAGGCCGAGATTCTCATAGGGGATGCCGGATTGCGAACCGGTCGTGTGGTGCGTGTATTCTCACACAGGAAGGCGGATAATGCGGTGCTCGCCTCGACCCCTCCCGCCGGCGCCAGTATCCCGCACGGTTCGAGCGTCGATCTGCTGCTGGCGATGTGCGGAGAGCCGCGGACACTGCTCATGCCGGACCTGGTGGGTATGGACCTGCCCTTCGTCAAGGAGCGCCTCGAACGGCTCGGGATAACCATCGCGCGCGTCGTCAACAGACGTGAGCGCGACAAATTTCCCAATACGATCCTCGACCAGATCCCGAAGGCCGGTTCTCCCATCAAGGAAGGAGAATCCATTGAGCTCATTGTTTCAACGGTTGAATGACGAAGAGGTGGTGGCGGTGGCCCCATCGGTCCTCTCGGCCGATTTCACGAAATTGGCCGAGGAGATAGCATGCATCGAGGAGGCGGGGGCCGATTTTCTGCATATCGATGTCATGGACGGGCATTTCGTGCCGAATCTCACATTCGGACCCATGATCGTGGAGGCGATCGCCAGGCTCTCCGGGATTCCGCTGATTACCCATCTCATGATCGACGATCCGGGCGGTTCCGTCGAGCGATACGTCAAGGCGGGGAGCGCCCTGGTCAGTTTCCACTGGGAGGCCTGCGATTCCTCGCACGAGAAGGTCATCGATGCGGTTCGCGGCCTCGGATGCGCGGTCGGGCTCGCCGTGAATCCCGATACACCGCTCTCGGCCGTGGAGCATCTCCTCGGCAGCATCGACTGTTTTCTCGCGATGACGGTTTTTCCCGGTTTCGGCGGCCAGTCGTTCATTCCGGACGTGCTGGGCAAGATCGAGGAGGCGGCGAGGCTCAAAGAGGAGCGGGGCTACCGGTATGTCATCGAGGTGGATGGCGGGATCAAACCCGACAACGCAGCCTCCGTTCGCCGGGCGGGTGGACAGATCCTCGTGGCCGGAACGGCGGTCTTTCGATGCGACGACCGCGCGGGAGCGATTCAGGCGATCAGGGGGTAGGGGACCGGATCCCTCTTCCATACATTCATTCCGATCCGCCGGATACCGGCGATTTTCCTTTTTACCGTCCCGGTAGGATTTTCCGCCGGTGGCGCGCGTTGCGTTCCGGCAGCGTGTCGGCGGGGTGAATTATTGCACTTGACAGTGGCGTCCCTCGGTGCTATAACGGGAAACAAGGAACCGCCAAAATCCGAGGGATTTTTATATTCATTAACATGCGAGCGTCTTGCGGCGTTTCGTGGGGTATTTGGTATGTACCGTCCGGCACGACCGTGAGAGGTTGTTGCATGTATCGATGGGAGGTGAATCGAAGTGGCCGATCTTAAAAATTTCGGTGCTGCGGCACCCGACAGCTGCATCAAGCCGTGCAGCTGCGGCTGTTTCTGCTGCTGTATTTGCGTCATCGGGATGGACAGCATCGGTTCCGTTGTCGTCACCGTAGGCGCCGAAGCGATTATCTCGACGGGATCGTTCCTGATGCCGAAGCCTACCCAGCCCATGCCGTACTAATTACCGTGGTGAATGCCATGGTATAGGCGCGTGGCTTGAAGCAGTATCTGGTTCGAGCACCGGGTGGCGCCGGGGCGCCGTAGCGTTCCTGGCGCCACCATCATCGAATCGCACCCTGGAGGTACACCGATGATCGAGACACCCTTCGTGCACAAGATCGAATCTCTCGCCGGTACCAAGTACGTGTACGATATCAACACCAACGAGATATTCGAGGTTGATGACGTTCTCTACGATATCGTCGAAGATCACGATGCGGCCGAGGGGAAAACCGGCGGATGCGCCGCCGCATACTCGCCCGAAGCGGTGCGCAGGGCCGTCGAGGAGATACAGACGCTGCAGGGGGACGGGTACTTTCTTCCCCGCCACGAGGCGCTGATGAGCAGTCCCATCTGCAAGGAATGCATCGATGACGAGCGCGGGACGCAGGCGGGCAAGCTCCTCTTGAACGTGACGGAGGACTGCAATCTGAGATGCGTGTACTGCGTCTATTCGGGGCTCTACGAGTACCGGCGTGGACACGGTACCGGAGTGATGAGCGCGGAGGTGGCGCGCGGGGCGATCTCGCAATTCATCGAGGATACGAGAAAGAGCCCGTACAACTATATTTCGTTCTACGGCGGCGAACCGCTGCTCCATTTCGAACACGTTCTCGAGATGATCGATTATTACAAGTCGCTCTGTTCCGGTAAGAGGACGACCTTCCATATCGACACCAATGCCACCCTTCTGACCGATGCCATCATCGAACGTATCATGAAGGACGATATATACCTCCAGATAAGCCTCGACGGGCCGAAGGAGGTTCACGACCGGTACCGGGTCTTCAAGAACGGTACGGGTACATTCGAGACGATCATGCGGAACATGCGCACGATCCGGAGTCTCGACGAGAACTATTACCGCAACCGGATCGGCATCAGCCTCACCATCGCCCCCCCGTACCGGATTCCCGAAATAAACGAATTCTTTGCAAGCGGCGATGTGCCGCTCGCCACCCTGATGTGCAACTTCGTCGATCCGCACGATACGAATTTCTACGAGATGTACTGTGATCCCGAGAAGGACATGGCCGTGCTGGGGCGCCAGCTCGACGAGTTGAAGACCAACTACATTGAAGCCCGGATCAAGGGTGAAGAACCGACCCCGCTCGAACGGGGACTGTTCGAGGATGACATCGTGCGGTTCCACCGGCGCCAGCGTTCGCCGATGGGCGGGCTCTTTCCCCCCAATGGTATCTGTGCTCCGGGTATCCGAAGATTTTTCATCTCCACCCCGGGTGATATCTACCCCTGCGAGCGTGTCGGTACCGCATTCAGGCTGGGCTCGGTCTTCGACGGCGTCAGGGAGGACCGTGTGTACGAGATCGTCGATGAGTATATCAAACATTCCGAACAGATCTGCTCACACTGTTGGGCGTTGCGGATATGCGGAATCTGCTTTGCCCTCGCGAAGCGCGGAGACCGGCTCGACATGGAGCGCAAGGGTGAGAACTGCACGCTCGAGCGGCTCAAGTTGCATGCCGCCCTCCAGACATACCTTTCGGTTATGGAAAAAAGTGAACACGCGTATGATTTCGTTGAAAATATGATATTTACATGATTCTGGAGCGGGAACCGAGACCGCCGCCCCGCCTTTGGGCCGCCGGTGCGCCAATTCTCCCGGCCCCGTCCCGATCGCCCCCGTTTTAACTTGCCAATATTTTGGAATTATGTTATTTTGTGACGTTTATGAATGGGGGCAGGAATATATGTTCCAGGACCTTAGCGAAAAGTTTGCTCGGGTATTCAAAGATTTGCGCGGGCACGGGAAGGTTCGCGAGAGCCACATCAAGGGGGCGATGCGAGAGGTACGCCGCGCTCTGCTCGAAGCCGACGTCAATTACAAGGTCGTGAAGGAATTCGTGGAGCGTGTCGGGGAGCGCGCCCTCGGCAAAAAGGTACTGGACAGCCTCACTCCCGATCAGCAGATCGTAAAAATCGTACACGACGAGTTGGTGCATGTTCTGGGGGAGAGGCCCGTACCCTTTAATCTTTCGGGCTCGCCTGCCGGCATCATGATCGTCGGCCTGCAGGGATCCGGCAAGACGAGCTTCGCGGCAAAGCTCGCAATGCATCTGCGCGGACGCGGCAGGAGGCCGCTGCTCGTCGCGGCGGACATCTACCGGCCGGCGGCTGTTGATCAGCTCGAGATCCTTGCATCGCAGATCGGTGTGCCGGTCTATGCACCGGGCACCGGTGTTCCCGTCGTACGGATCGTCGGCGATTCGATGCGGGAAGCGAAAAAGGGTCTGCACGACACCGTGATCGTCGATACGGCAGGGCGTCTGCACATAAACCGCGAGATGATGGCCGAGCTGAAAGAGGTCCGGGAGGTGCTGGAGCCCGAGGAGGTCCTCCTCGTCCTCGACAGCATGACGGGGCAGGAAGCGGTGCGCGTCGCCACCGATTTCAAGGAGGAGATCGACTTTACCGGTATCGTGCTGACGAAGCTGGACGGGGATACACGGGGCGGTGCCGCACTCTCCGTGACCGCGGTGACCGGGGCGCCGGTGAAGTTCGTCTGCGCAGGCGAGAAGGTGGAGGATCTCGAGCAGTTCTATCCCGATCGGATGGCCGGCAGGATTCTCGGCATGGGCGATATCGTGTCCCTGGTCGAGAAGGCGCAGGACGTGATCGACGTCAAGAAGGCCGAGGAGTTGGAGCGAAAACTGCGCAAGGAGGGTTTCACCCTCGAGGATTTTCTGGAGCAGCTGCAGCGCCTGAAGAAGATGGGACCGCTCGACCAGCTTATCGGGATGATTCCCGGTATGAAGATGAAGGGGCTGGATGCGTCCGATATCGGCGAGAAGGAGATGAAGAGAATAGAGGCGATCATCAGGTCGATGACACCGCTCGAGCGCCTGAATCCCCAGATCATCGACGGTTCGCGTCGCAGGCGTATCGCGGCGGGGAGCGGAAACAGCGTGCAGGACATAAATCGGCTGCTGAACCAGTTTCAGCAGATGAAGAAGATGATGAAGCGGTTTACGAAGCACGCGGGCTCCATGCCCGCCAATTTCCCGTTCTCGTAACGGTATGACGAATGTTACTCGTGGAGGTACACGTTGGCGGTAAAGATCAGACTCAAGAAGATGGGATCGAAGAAAAGACCCTTCTACCGGCTGGTGGCTGCCGATTCGCGGAGCCCGCGCGACGGCCGTTTTATCGAAACGATTGGCTACTACAATCCGATGGCGAATCCACCCGAGATTCAGATCGATGACGACAAGGTTTACAAATGGCTGGATCAGGGAGCGAAGCCGACGGGCAATGCGGCAAACGTTCTGAAGGAGAGGGGATTGCTCGAGCGATGGCAGCTGCTGAAGCAGGGCGTCGCCATCGCAGAGCTCGATGCGAAGATCGAGGAACGGAGGGCCAAGCAGCCCAAGCCCCTTCCCAGGGTACAGAAGAAACTTTCGAAGAAAGCAGCGGCGAAGGCGCAGGAGGAGACCGAAGGCGGGGCGGCCGGAACCGCCGGGGCCACGAAGGAAACCGAGGAGCAGCAATCAGCGGATACCGAGAAACCGGCGATGAGCGACGATGCAAACGAAACCGGTGAGAAAACGGCCGATGCATGATCTGTCCCGTTCCGGGCGGGATCATTTCGGAGAAAGCTGGGATCTGTATGAGCGTTGAAAAGATCAAGATCATGATTCATAAGATATCGGAGATGCTGGTCGATAAACCGGAGGCGATATCGTTGAATCAGGAGAAGCGTGACGATACGACGATCATCGTGCTTTCCGTGGATAAAGGCGATGTCGGCAAGGTGATCGGACGCAACGGGCAGACGGCGAAGGCCCTCCGGGCGCTGGTCAATGCGGCCGCGACGCGGATGGGAGACAGGGTACTCCTGGAGATACGTGAGTAAGGAAGCACATGGCGACAGCGACGGCGGCTCTCGGAACCATCGTCAAGGCGGTGGGGCTCAAAGGGGAGGTCAAGCTCCTCCCGGGGCCCGATTTCTGGCCGCAGGCCTTGAATGCGGAAACCCTCGTGCTTTTCTCGGGGGACGATGAGAAGCGATCCGTGCATGTAGACGGCTACCGCGAGAAGAAAAGAACCTACATACTGAAACTGTCGGGTCTCGATACGATCGACGATGCCGAAGCCGCCGTGGGCGGGACACTCAGTGTGTCGATGGACGGACTCGATGAAGCGGCAAGACCTGATCGGATAATGCCGTTCCAGTTGATGGGGCAGAAGGTCAAACTCGTGGGCGGGACGGTGGTGGGTGAGGTCGTCGATATGCTGCTCGGTCCGGCTCAGGACTGCCTGATCGTTGCAGGGGGGGATGAACGTTTTATCGTTCCCTACACCCCCGGAGTTGTCGTGCGAATCGATATCGAGGAAGGTGAGATCGAGATAGATCCACCCGAGGGTTTACTGGATTTCAAATGGTAGAAAACGGACATACGTTGGATTTCCATTTCATCACGATTTTTCCGGATATGTTCGAGGCGCCCCTCGCTTCGGGCATCCTCGGGATCGCCGCCAGGAAGGGAACGGCCCGGTACCATATCGTGAACCTCCGCGATTTCGCCGTCGACTCGTACGGGTCCGTTGACGATTATCCGTACGGAGGGGGGGCCGGTATGGTTTTTATGGTCCCGCCGATCATGGAGGCGGTCGAATCGATACGGCCGGAGGATGCGGGGGATGACACGCGCGTAATCCTGCTCTCTCCCTGCGGGGCGGTCTTCACGCAGGCCAAGGCTCTGGAGCTAGCCCGTAGACGAAGGATTATTTTTATCTGCGGCAGGTACAAGGGAGTTGATGAGCGTGTCAGAGAACTGGTGGTCGACGAGGCGATCTCGATAGGCGATTATATCGTGAGCGGCGGCGAGTTCCCCGCCCTCGTCGTGACCGAGTCGGTGGTACGAACGCTTCCCGGCGTCCTGGGGGACGAGCGATCCCGCGAGACCGATTCATTTTCCCGGGAGAGAGGATGTGAGCTGGATGCGGCATACTACACACGGCCGCTCGAGTACCGGGGGCTGAGGGTGCCCGAAACACTCGTTTCGGGAAACCATGCGAAGATCGCCGACTGGCGAAGTGTGTCGGCGCGTGAGCGGACACTTCGCTACCGGCCCGATCTGGCACCGGGACCGGATTGAAGTTCGAGTGGATGAACGATACGTTGACGTAAAACAATAGGAGCGTAAGGAGGAGACATGGATATCCTCGATCAGATTTCAGCCAAGCACGTGAAGGAATCGATTCCCCCGTTCAATGTCGGTGATACCGTCCGCGTGGACGTAAAGGTGGTCGAGGGCGGCCGGGAACGTGTACAGGCGTTCCAGGGCACCGTCATACAGCGGCGGGGCGGCGGCGTGCAGGAGACGTTCACCGTCCGCAAGATCAGCCAGGGAATCGGTGTCGAGCGCGTCTTCCCGCTTCATTCGCCGAATATATCGACGATCAAAGTTCTCCGGCGGGGGAAGGTCAGGCGCGCGAAGCTGTACTACCTGCGAAATCTGAAGGGCAAGGCCGCGCGAATCGCCGAAAAGACGGGGCGAGGAAACAAATGACGCTTCGCACCGACATCTCGTTTCGGGATCTTGTCGGTTTCGATCTTCGGAAAAAGGGGCGCGCCGTTCGGTTGGTCGCGGGTGTCGACGAGGCGGGGCGGGGCGCAATGGCCGGTCCGGTCGTCGCCGCCGCCGTGATATGCGAGCCGAACGAGAATCTCTCGCGTGTCCGTGACAGCAAGCTCCTGAGCGAGCCGGTGCGGGAAAAATTATACGAACTGATCGGAGCGGCGAGTCTCGCCTGGGGCGTGGGGATCGTCGGGCCCGGTGAGATCGACCGCATCAATATATTCAATGCGACGCTCAAGGCGATGGGAGAAGCTCTCGCAGCCCTCGATCCGGTACCCTGCCTGGCCTTGATCGACGGGCGGCACGTGCCGCCCGTCGATATCACCGCCGAGGCGGTGAAGGGCGGGGACGGGAAGAGTTTCTGCATCGCGGCCGCGTCGATCATCGCGAAGGTGACGAGGGATCGCATCATGAGGGAGCGTGCCGTGGATTTCCCCGGGTACGGATTTGACCGGAACAAGGGGTACGGCACGCGTGAACACATGTCCGCGATACGGCGGATGGGGAGAACGGGGTTTCACCGGATGACGTTCCGGCTACACACCTGAGTGAATGGGGAGGTCGATGTGAGGGATGTGGGTCGCTTGGGGGAATGCATTGCCGCCGATTACCTTCAACTTGCAGGATGCACCATCGTCAGACGCAACTACCGCAGCGGACACAACGAGATTGATCTGATCGTCCGGGATGGAGCATGCATGGCATTTGTCGAGGTGAAGACCCGGAGGAGCGATACGTTCGGCACAGCTCGGGAGGCCGTGAGCCCCGCGAAGCTCAAGCATCTGAGGGCGGCCGCACGCTGTTTCGTGTCGGGCCTGAGGGAGCGTTACGCAGAATTTCGATTCGATCTCATCGCGATCGATATCGATACGACGGGGGGAACGATGATGCTCAGGCATCTCAAGGGGATCGGGCAGAATTGACTTGATTTGCTGGAAGTTCCTCTCTATTTTATTGGTGCAAATGATTAAAACGAAGTAAGGAGGCGTCCGCGAATGGTGAAACGGTATCTATTTTTCATGGTGGCCACTCTCCTCGTTTTTTCCGGTTGCGTGCTCGTCAGGACCGTCACGAAGGATATCCCCATCGAGCAGATGGATGTCCTCGGGGAGAAGTACATCGGAAGAACGGCGTGGACGAGGGCGCTGCTCGTTGATCTCGACCACAGTGACTCAATCATCGACCGCGATGCCAAGGTGGAAATCATCGGAATAGATATGCACTGGGGCGGAGCGGTGACGGTCCGCGGCCCCGACAGGAAGAAGATCACCCACGGTCTCTATCTCAAGCGTCCACTCACCAGTGAGAAGTATGAGGAAAAGCTTTCCCAGATATTCTGGTTCAAGAAGCCGGAGTACCGGTACCGCATGGACCTCCGCCGGTATGGAAAGCGGACGGCGAAGGCGATCTTCAACCATGAGCTCTTCAAGGGCATGAAGCGGGACGCGGCGCTCGATTCGTGGGGATATCCCGACGAGATGAAAGAGAACGAGCTGGGCGGTGTGTTGAACGAGCAGTGGATCTTATTAGATCCCCGCCAGAACAAGAAGCGGTACGTCTGGCTGGTGGACGGAGCCGTTGACAAGTGGGAGGAATAGCGGGAGCCGAGGAGCCCTCGTGATCAGATAGCGGTAAGGCCGGATTGAAAGGCATTATCGGACGATAAATGCCCCCGCCTGAAAAGTGGGGGATTACCCTGGAAGCACTCTTATTCAGAGTTGAGCCCGCGGTTTTTGATCCAAGAACCTCCGCCTCACTATTTCAGCAGGGACATCCATTTCAATTATATTCGTAATCTGCAAATGTGTCAATGAAGTCTTCGCACTATTCCGGTGAGACGCCTTCAATATCTGAAAATGTTATATTTTAATGCCTTCCGCATACCCGGGCATTGGATGGTTGATCGCGGTCTCCGCACCGGCCGTGTCGGATATTTCCGACCGTGCGACCCGGATCACTTCCCCGGGAATAATGACGTTTTGAATCGTTCGTGACGGCGGGAAAAGTAGTTCGACGTCAGGCGCCACGTTACGCCGGACAGGGCGAGGATGGCGATCAGGTTGGGAATCGCCATGAGGCCGAGTGCCGTGTCGCCGAATGCCCAGACGACCTCGAGCGAGAAGACCGCCCCGAGGAAATGAATGATGCAGAAGGCAATCCGGTAGGGGAATATGGCGCCGGAACCGAAGAGGTACTCGATGCTCCGGTCTCCATAGTACGACCAGGAAATCGCCGTCGATATGGCGAAGAGAAAGACCGCTATCGTCACGATGTAGCTGCCCCAGTCGCCGAGGGGTGAGAGACCGCGTTGAAAGGCCCATGCGGTCAGGGGCGAGCCGTTCTGTAGAATGTATCCCACCAGTGCGATCTCTTCCGCGGGGATTTCGCTCCCGACGGCGTCCTCGAAACGAAACGAACCGTCCGCGGCGACGAATGCCGCACCGCTGAATGTCCTTCCGTCGTGCTGTAGTGTGGGGTCGTCCACCGTGCTGCTGTTCTTGGCGAATTGAATTCCAGCCGCGCTTCCGTTGGAGATTTCGAATCTCCCGCTGAACAACGATTCATCCCGGATGACGCCGTCCGGCAGGATCGGCTCGTTTTCCCTCATGATGCTGATATTCGATTTCCCTATAAACGGGATCGCCTCGAGCTTCTTGTCCTTCCATGCCCCGACCGTGACGATCACGAGCCCCGTGAGCGAGCAGATGAGCAGCGTGTCTATGTACGGGCCGAGCATGGCGACGATCCCCTCGCGGACCGGCTCCCGTGTCTTCGCCGCCGCATGCGCGATCGGAGCGCTTCCCTGGCCGGCCTCGTTGGAAAAGATCCCCCGCTTCACGCCCCAGATCATCGTGAACATGAAGGTGGAGCCGAAGAATCCCCCGACGCCGGCCCGCGGCTGGAACGCGTCCCTGAAGATCGATGCGAGGGCCTCAGGGATGAGCGGAGCGTTGATGAACAGCACGGTAACGGCGCCGACGAAATAGATGATCGCCATGAACGGCACGAGGCGGCTCGTAACCATCCCGATGCGTTTGATGCCGCCGATGATGACCAGGGCGACGAGGGTAGCCATAACGGCGCCGGTTATCCAGGTCGGAATGCCGAAATCGCTCCGGAACGAGTCGGCCACGGTGAATGCCTGCACACTGTTGCCGCTGCCGAATGAGGAGATGACGGCGCAGGTGGCGAACATCACGGCGAGGAATTTCCACTTATGCCCGAGTCCCTTCTCGATATAGTACATCGGCCCGCCCGAGACGACACCCTCCTCGTTCACCCTGCGGAAGTGCATGCTGAGCGTGCACTCGACGAATTTCGACGTCGTGCCGAATATCGCGGTGATCCACATCCAGAAAAGCGCACCCGGTCCCCCGTAGTGTATCGCGGTCGCAACGCCGGCGATGTTTCCGATTCCGATCGTTGCGGACAGGGCCGAGGTGAGTGCCTGAAAGTGGTTGATCTCGCCGGCATCCCTGGGGTTGTCATAGTACCCGGCAATGACGGCAAGGCTGTGGGCGACCTTCCGGAGCTGTATGAACCGCATGCGGATCGTCAGGAATATGCCCGTGCCGAGCAGCAGAACGACGAAGTAGGGCAGTTGTTCGGGAAATTCCCAGATGTACTTGTAAACGAAGTTGATCGTATTCTTGAGCGTTTCCATTTACTGCTCCCGTGCAGGGGTCGAAGCGACGGAGGAAGCGGTGATCGAACCGATCATTCGCCTCCGATAAAAAGAAACACGAGCAGCACGATGATGCACGCGGGACAGAAAAACTTCAGCAATAGATCGAGCGCCGGTGCAAACCGCTCGAATCCGGGATACCCCTCGAGGATCTCGGCCGCCGCACGGCGCGTTTTCCACACCCACCCGAAGAAGATCGAGATGAGCACGGCGCCGATGGCGAGCATGATATTTCCGAACCACCAATCCATAAAGCCGAGGAAGCTCATGTTGACGAGGGGGAGCCGCCCCAGCCGGGGAACGATGCCCTGAGAGAGGGCGGAGGGAACGCCGAGGCAGAAACATACCAGCGCCACTATCCACACTGCCCTGCGCCGGAGGAAATGCTTTTCATCGACGAGGTACGCCGTGACGACCTCGAGAAGCGAGATCGTCGAGGTGAGCGCCGCGATGGAGAGTAGAAGAAAGAACGATGCCCCGACGAGGTGCCCCCCGGGGATCGTATTGAAGATCACGGGGAGCACCTTGAAAACGAGACCGGGGCCCTCCGACGGACTCATGTTCATGGAGAAGAGGGCCGGAAATATAAGCAGTCCCGCCATGATCGCGATCAGGGTATCGAACAGGGCGACATAGCCGCTCGAAGTGACGATGTTGTCCTTTTTGGAAAGGTAACTGCCGTACGTGATCATCGCGCCCATGCCGAGGCTGAGCGAGAAGAACGCCTGGCCGAGCGCGGCGAGGATCGTCTTGCCCGTCACCTTGCTGAAGTCCGGTTTCAGATAGAAGGAGAGCCCCCTCGAGGATCCCTCCAGGGTCACCGAGCGGATGATCAAGACGACGAGGAGGAACAGCAGCACCGGCATCAGTATCTTCGCCCACCGCTCGATGCCGTTTTTGACGCCGCCCTGCACAACCAGCACGGTGAGAATCGAGAAAACGGCGAAGAGTGAGAGCGAAAGGATTGGATTGGCGGTGAACGATTCGAACGGCATCCGGTCGCCGATCAGCGTCTTCACGATGTAACCGAGCGTGTAGCCGGCCATGACGGTGTAATACGAGAGAATGCAAATGCCGGTGAAAACGCCCAGGTACCCGACGATCTTCCACGGACTGCCCGGGCGGATAACCTCGAACGCGCCGACAGGGTTGCGCCGGCTGAAGCGGCCGATCGTCAGTTCCGCAACCATGACCGGTACGCCGATAAGGAGCACGCAGACGAGGTAGATCACGAGAAATGCCCCGCCGCCGTTCTCTCCCGCGACGTACGGAAATCGCCAGATGTTACCGAGCCCGATCGCGGAGCCCGCCGCCGCGAGGATGAATCCCAGGCGCGAGCCCCACTCACCCCGTTCGTGCTCACTCTTCGGCATGTCCCTCACCTTCACGCAATCAACGCATAACGTATAGCACCACTTGCAATTCGGGCAATAGTTTTTTCGCCGCCTTCACCGGGACCGGCGGGCGCTGCACCCGTCTCCGGGGCCGCGTTACCGGCCCTGCCGCGGGGGTGGTGGAATGGCGATGCGCGGCGCCCCGCCGCCCGCGCGTTGCGCGAGGTAGAGCCCCGCGAGGACGACGGCGCTCCCCGCGAGAAAGGGGGTAGTGATCTCCTCGCTGAACAGGAGCCAGCCGGACAGGGCGGCAAACGGTGGATTGAGATAGATAAAGGAGGCGACCGAAGTGGCCGGAAGGTATTGCAACGCGGCATTCCATATCCAGAATCCGACGATGGTGCACAGCACGATGAGGTGAATCAGTGCGATCCAGTACCGCCCTTCCATGTGGAGCACCGTTTGTATGAACGGTCCGTCGACCACCACGATGAATGGAACGGTGCCGAACACGAGAGAGAGGTACGTAACGGTGACGGGAGAACTGCGCCCGGCGAATGTCCTACCGAGGATGGTGTAGACCGTCCAACACACGGGAGCGAGGGCCGTGATCATGGCGTATTTGATCTCGGCGTTGGACACCGTGACCTGTCCGAGGCCGATACTGCCCCAGCGGACGACGGCATAGAGCCCGGCGAATGCGATCACGATCCCCGCGATCCTGCTCCGGGGCACACGTTCCCTGAGAAAGACGACGGCGAGGATAAGTATGAAGAGGGGCGAAAGGGTCGTCAGGAGCGCCGCGGCCCCGGGCTTGACCTCGCCCTGACCGAGACAGAGAAAGATATTGTATCCGGCCACGCCTG
>DATKWS010000206.1:0-5117 GCA_035529435.1 Patescibacteria group bacterium | reverse complement strand
TACCCTGTGATCGCGCTGATTATTCTATAGCACAATCGGTATAAGGTCAATTATATAAATGAAATACTTGTGATAAGAGGCGCACCGACGCACAATTATCATATATTCTCAATCACCTGGAGAGCTCGACCACCGTGGGCGGCGTGCAAGCAAGTGACCACGGTGCAGAAGAAGGGGTAGAAGCGGCTGTATCGATTCTCTGTCCAATAAATAGAACTTAATCAAATGCCTGGAAATAAATTAATAAGATTCCCTCTCGTTTTGAAGTACAACAAATATGTTGTACATCGATAATGTTGTACAACAAAATCGTCCGATAACCCGAAGGGAAGGCCTCCATGGGCCTTTCTGTATGGATCTATTTTTAAACCTCCGTCCATTTTACCCCTTGTCTTGACAAGACCGGGAAATTCCGATAAGAACAACGGGTGGATGCGAACATCATCATGAATGGTAGGGAGGTGTGGTGGCGATGAGGATCGTCCTCGCGACGAGGAATCAGGGGAAGCTCCGTGAGATACGGAGCATTCTGTCCGGCATCGATGTCGAGCTCGTCGGCACCGGTGATGTCGAGCCCTATCCCGAGCCGGCGGAGGACGGCGATACATTTCTCGAGAATGCGCTGGCCAAGGCGCGGGCCGCTTACGAGGCGACGGGCATGCCGGCGCTCGCCGACGATTCGGGGCTCGAAATCGAGGCACTGGACGGCCGTCCCGGCGTGCATTCGGCCCGGTACGGCGGCGCGGGTATCTCCGACGGGGAGCGTTGCGTGAAGCTTCTCGAGGAGCTCGCGGGCGTACCGGCGGAGCGGCGTGAAGCACGGTTCCATTGTACGATGGTGCTCTATCCGCGCTTGGGGCGCCCGGATGGCGCCGGGGGACATCCGATTGAAAAAGGCTACCTCACCACGGAAGGCTTTCTGTACGGGTGCATCGCCGAACGACCCGCGGGTTCGAACGGATTCGGGTACGATCCGGTCTTTTTGTTGCCGGACCGTGGGGTCACGGTCGCCGAGCTTCTGCTGGAGGAGAAGAACCGGATCAGTCACCGGTACCGCGCACTCGTCGAGATGAAGTGGCTGCTCGTGCGCGAGTGCGGCGTCGCATTGAAATAGAGAGGCCGGAACTAAGGAGGCTGCGGATTGCTCAGGCTAACGAATGTCGTGAAGAGGTACAGCGGCGTGACCGCTGTCGACCGGTTCTCCCTCCTCGTCGAGCCGGGGGGCATCTACGGCCTCCTCGGCCCCAACGGCGCCGGGAAGACGACGACGATCCGTATGATCATGGGGATCATAGAGCCCGATGAGGGATCGATCGAAATCTTCGACGAGCCGTTCAGCGAGAAGGTCAAGGAGCGTATCGGGTACCTTCCGGAGGAGCGGGGCATGTACCGGAAGATGAAGGTTCTCGACCAACTCGTGTTCCTCGGTGAGATCAAGGGGGTGCCGGGACGTGTGGCCGCCGAACGGGCCCGGAAATGGATAAAAAAGATGGGGCTGGGCGGTTGGGGGGACAAGACGATCGAATCGCTGTCGAAGGGGATGCAGCAGAAGGTACAGTTCATCTCGACCGTGCTCCACGATCCCCAGCTTCTCATCCTCGACGAGCCGTTCGCCGGCCTCGATCCGATCAATACGCAACTCCTCAAGGACATCATCCTCGAGATGAAGAAGGAAGGGCGGACGATCGTCCTCTCGACGCACCTGATGGACCAGGTCGAGAAGCTCTGCGAGCGGATATGCCTCATCAACAAGGGCCGGAAGGTGCTCGAGGGGCGGCTCGCCGACATCAAGATGGAGTTCAGCAAGAACGTCGTCTCCCTCCGGTACACGGGCGACCGCGGAGATATCGAGATGTGCCCCGGGGTCGAGAAGGTGAATGATTTCGGCCAGGAGCTCTCCGTGACCTTGAAGGAGGGGATCGATCCGAACGACCTCCTCCGCTACGCGCTCGAACGGGGGCGCATCGAGCGGTTCGAGATCGGGGAGATGTCACTGCACGATATCTTCATTGCCAAGGTGAAGGAAGAGGGGGGTGAGATCGATGAAGAAGTTGCTTAAAGTAGCGCGGCGCGAGTACCTCGAGCGCGTCAAGAAGAAGAGCTTCCTCATCGGCACCATCCTCGGGCCGATCCTCATGGGCGGCATGATCCTCGTACCGGGATTGATCTTCCGGTACTCCCCTGAGCGGCAGGAACATATCGCCATCGTCGATCTCTCCCAGTCCCTCTACGACGGGCTGGAGGAGGCCCTCGTCGACACCCTCGAGGGCGGTGTGATGAAGTTCGAGCTGCGTGAGGTGCGCGCCTCGGGCGGCGAGCTCGACGAAGTCAAGAAACGGCTCAACGCCGAGGTCGAGACCGACATCATCGACGGGTACCTCGTCGTGCCGGAGGACATCATCGATAATGGAAAGGCGACGTTCTACGGCAAGCGCGTGGGCAACATCAAGGGGATCAGCAGGATCCAGGGAGCGCTGAGCAATGTCGTCATCGCCCACCGTCTCGCCGGCGCGGGAATGGATTACGATGAAGTGACGGGTATGGTGAAACGCGTCGATCTCGACACGAAGATGCTCAAGGAGGGGAAGGAGAAGGAGGGGGAATTCGATCTCCTCTACATCTCGAGCTTCATCTTCATCATGATGCTGTACATGACGATCCTCCTGTGGGGGGTCGCCGTCCAGCGCAGCATCATCGAGGAGAAGAACAACCGGGTCATAGAGGTGCTCCTCTCCTCGCTCCGGGCGAGCGACCTGCTGGGGGGCAAGATCCTGGGAGTGGGCTCGGTGGGACTCACCCAGTACGCGATCTGGGCCGTCTTCGCCGTCGCCCTCTCGATGTACGGCATGAAAATCGGGGGCTTCTCGCAGCTCTCCGTTTTCAGCATGACGACGCTCGTTTTCTTCATCATCTACTACCTGCTGGGATTTCTCTTCTACGCCACGCTGTTCGCCAGCATCGGGTCGGTATGCAACTCGGACCAGGAAGCGCAGCAGCTCCAGACGCCCGTCGTGATGTGCCTCGTCTTCACGATCATCATACCGATGGCGATCATACAGAATCCCGACGGCGTCTTCGCCACGATCGTCTCGCTGATTCCGTTCTTCGCGCCGATCGTGATGTTCATGCGGATCAATGTCCTGACGCCGCCCGCCTGGCAGATTGCGCTCAGCATCGCGATACTCATCGTGAGCATATTCATCGCGGGCAAGCTCGCCGCAAAGATATTCCGTGTCGGCATTCTCATGTACGGCAAGCGGCCCAGCCTGCCCGAGATCATCAAGTGGCTGAGAAGGGCCTGAACGGCGCACGGCGCCCGGGCTTCGGGCCGAAGGCGCGGTGATCGGTTATGTACAAGGAATTCATCCGCTGCTACGAGCTGTTCCGCGATCGGGGCGTGAGCGATCCCCTGATCGAGACGCTCCGGCTCTTCGATGTCCTGTCGTCGGGGGCGCTGCGGGGCACAGACTTGTCTTTTCTCGATAAGCAGGGGATTCCGCTCGACGAGATCGTGCGCCGCCGGAAGGAGGGCGTGCCGTTCGAGTACGTTCTCGGAATCGCCCCCTTCATGGGATTCACGCTCTACTGCACGCCGGAAACGTTGATACCACGGCATGACACGGAGCTCCTGGCGCAGACCGCCCTGAACCTGATCGAGCGGATGGAGCGGCCGGTTACGGTGATCGATATGGGCACGGGGAGCGGGAACATCGCCGTCGCCCTCGCCATGAATGCGGCGGGCGTGAAGGTGCTCGCATCGGATGTGAGCGCCGCGGCGATCGAGGTGGCGCGCCGGAATATCGAGAAATACAGCCTGCAGGAGCGGGTATTACTCTTCTCGGGGGATTTGTTCGCTCCCCTCCGCGGCATGGAGCACGAGGGAAACATCGATCTGGTCGTCTGCAATCCCCCCTATATCCCGACGAAGTCCCTGGCGAAGCTCGACGCGGGAATCACGGATCATGAACCGCTCGTCGCGCTCGATGCGGGGACGTACGGCATCGATGTGTTCAGGCGGTTGCTCGTGGAGGCCGCTGATTTCATAAAGCCCCGCGGCATGCTCACCTTCGAGATGGGCGCCGGCCAGGAAAAGCTGGTCGAGCGCCTGATCGAGAAAAACGGGCAGTACGAGAATATCGAGTATTTCAGGTACGACGGCCGGATCAGGGTCGTGAGCGTCGTACGGAAGGGCTGAAACGCTGCGCCCCGTGCCGAAGAAAATAAAATACCCCGTGCGTGCACGGGGTATTGGCGTTCGTATCCGAGTGTTCGTTAGAACTTGATCAGGCAGTAATCGACGCGGGCGACGAAGTACTTGAACATGTCCCCTCCGTCCGGCGTAGCGAACATGTGGTACTCGAATGTGAATCCGATACCGGTTGTGAGCAGGAACCAGTAGTCGAACCCGATGGCGACGGATCCTCCCGGCCTCGTCACCGCCTTGTCGATATTGCCGACCGCCCTGCCGCCCAGGTGGGGGAGGGTTCGATACGCGCCCCCGCCCAGGGAGGCGTAGAGCTGCATCATCGTGCCGATATTCATGAAAAAGGTGGCATTGGCCTGGAACGGGATAATGGCGAGCCGTTCGTGCATATCGCCGACCTTCTTGTAGGAGACGACATCGTACCCCGCCGTGATACCCAGACACAGGTTGTTGGTCAGCATTTTACCGGCGAAAATGCGCGCGCCGACCATCCCACCCCCTGCATCATCGACAATCGCCTTCGCATAGCCGCCCCCGAAGTGGAATACACTCTGTCCGTCGGTCGCCTGTCCGAACGCCGTGCCCGACGTTATTGCGAGTAGACAAGCCAGTACACCGACACTGGATATTATCGCTTTGGTTTTCAATAGGGTCCTCCGATTAGAGCGTTATCCGTCGACCTGCCAGTACTTTTTTATAATATACGGGAGCGTTCCAGTCAAGTTGTTTATCCTGTTACATCACTGTATGTTAAACGGCATTTCCTTTGCTATTCCGGGTTCTTTACGCTACAGTGGTCTCGCAGCCGCCGCGCCGGGGCCGGCAGGCGCGGGCGCGAGGGGCGCGCGTCAGTGAAGAAATAGCGTATATTACGTGGATACAGCGTGTTATGAAGATCCTGATGGTTCAGACC
>DATKWS010000205.1:0-14705 GCA_035529435.1 Patescibacteria group bacterium | reverse complement strand
CCTCCGCCCGCCGGCGCCGACCAGAGATCATCCTCGTAGGTGAAGACCACGCGATCGCCGTGTATGTCGGGGGAGCGCATGAGGCGCCCCTCGATCGCGCCGGCGTCATGGACCGCGCCGATGACGATACAACACAGTACGGTAAAAAACGATAACGGCTTCATGAAGTCGATTCTCCTTTCTCTATCCCCTTCCGGCCGAAGCCGGGGATCACACATAATCAAGGTCACATAATAGTACGGAACGATATGCCGCGTGTCGTCGTTTTTTTCCGGGGCACGATGCGGGGAACGATAAAAATTGAAGATAAAAATTGAAATAAATTAAGACATTTGATATAATATAATCCGGTTACATGATAATCATTCTAATCATCTACAATGGAGGATACCGGTGAATATCGATTTCGGCGCACTCGAAACGGCGAAGCTGCGTGTTGCGGCGCGGTCCGGCGTGTTGCTCCTTGTGTGCCTGTGCTGCATCCCGGGGATCGCGGCCGGCCGGTCGGTAGAAGGGCAACCGCTCTCCGATTGTTCCAGGGAAGGTGATCCCGGATTCTACGTCGACTTCGGCGATGAGTTGCAGGACGTGACGGCCGGGAATACGTTCTGCTGGACGGTGTCGCCGTGCAACTTCGGTTTCGTTTCCGGAACATGTCAGGGCACCGATACGCTCTGCGTGCACATGATATCGACGACGGGGTGGATCATCACGGGGGATCCGCCACTCGGCGCGTGCACCGAGGTGGGCCCGGGGTATCTCTGGTGGCAGGATGTCTGTGTAACCGTGCCGTGCGATGCCGAGCCGGGCGAGCGTGATACGTTGATCGTGCAGATGACGTACTGCGACGAGACGCTCGCCTGCCGCGACGACTGCACCGACTGCGAGGATCCGAACTGGTACGATGGTAATCCGTACTACTCGATCGACACGGTGATCGTACAGGTCGTTCCCGCGCCTCCCGCGCTCTATATTCTCCAGGACACCCTGTTTATCGTCGAAGGGGGACAGAGCGCCGCATATGTTCCGTTCACGGTGTGCAATGGCGACCCCTGCGCGGACCCCGTCGTGTACGAATATGAGGTCTGCAGTACCGGCCACGTGGGGAGCGGATTCCCGCAGAGCGGCGCCACGGACTCGATTCCCGGCGGCGAATGCGAAGACGTCTACGCCATCGTAAATGCTTCCATGGCACCTGTCTGTGCATTCGACACCCTGACGATCATCGCATGGGATCAGGCCTCCGGCACGGTGTACGACACCTGTGTGCAGATCATTCACGCGGTCGAAAACTGTTGTATTCCATTCCTGACGCCGCAGGTTATTACAATTATGGCGGTTCTGATGGTAATCGCCGCGGCGGTCATGATCCGGCGGAGGTTTGCGCGCGGGGAATGATCCGTCTGCCGGCGCCACAACAACCGATCCGCGCGGACGCCCGTTCACGCTGCTCGATTTTCCGTTAACATTTCCTCCCCTTTGCTGATATCCTCGTCATTGCCTAGTACCGGTGGGCGGATATAACTCAAAACTGCGAGGTGGTGACCATGAAGAGGAAAGGGCGCGTAACTGTAATCATTCTCTGTATTGCGGCGGGTCTCCTGATCGTGGCGACTGTCGGCGTGCGGCTCGTCCTGACGCGCGAGCGGCTCCTCACGCTCGTCGTCCCCCGGATCGAGCGGAGGGTCGGGGCGAAGATACGGATCGGGGATATCGGTGTGCGGTTCCCCTTCGGTTTCGGGGTCGACGTGAAGGATCTCGTCTTCGACAAGCAGCTCCCCGACAGCAGCGTACTCTCCGTGGCGACCGAGTCCGTGATCGTGAAGGCGTCCCTGCTGTCACTGATCCGGAAGCGGCCCGAGATCGACCGGGTGGATGTCAGGGGGGGTGACATCTCCCTGACCGGCGACCCGCGGGGAATCGATGTGCAGGTCACCGGCCTCAGGGCCGATCTCTCCTCGAAGCCCGCCGGCGAGAAATTCGATATAGCCGCCCGCGCTTCGATCGAATCGGTGACCCTCGCACGCCCTTCGATCAACGAAGCGGTGACGGTGCACGATATCGCATTCCGGAGCGGAATGGAGAGCGACCGCGCCTTCGAATCGCTGCGGATAGAGGAAGCGAGCGTCTCATGGGGCGATCTCATCACCGTGCTGGTGTCGGGTGAGGTGAACGACCTCCGCGGGGAGAGGCGCCTCTCCTTCGATGTGAAATCGCGGAACATACGTGTAGCGCCGCTCATGGAGACGATCCTCGCCCTGCGTCTCGATAGGATATCGTACCGGATGCAGACGATGGGGTTGGGGCAGGAGCCGCCCGCCACCGTGACGGGAGGTACGGTGGGTCTCGATGCGAAGATCGCGGGGAGCGCGCGCGATCCCCGTACGATGACGGCCGATGGAACGCTCGAGCTGTCGGAGATCGTGGTGGTCCACGGGAAGCTCGGACAACCGCTGCATATCGACGGGACCGTTGCGTTTTCCAATGCGGGGGTCCGGTCGGAGGGTCTCACGTGCGTGTTCGGCCGCTCATCGGCGAAGACGGGCTTCGATATCGTGATGGCGGCGGAGACGCGCGTGGTCGAATCGATCGGATTCGGCGTGGCTGCCGATCTCGATCTATCCGAGCTCGCCGCCCTGGCGGAGCAGGGGAACACGGCGGTTTCGGGAATGGTGCACGCCTCGGTGGAGGGAAGGGGAAACACGAATACGCTCAAGAATCTCTTCCCCGCGGGCGGGAAGACGCCGTTCACCCTCATCAAGCACGCCTGGGATACCGTCACGCTGAACGGCACGGTACGGCTGGAGCGTGTCGCGATGTCGAAAGCGCAGGAGCCCCTCGCGTTTTCCGATTGCAACGGCGGCGCCGTGATTGCCGGCGGCGATATCGAGCGCATCGATATCGGCTTCACGCTGGGCGGGAGCCCCTACACCCTCAGCGGCTCCATGAAGAATATCATGCCCGCACTGGCCGAGATGAACACGATGTTCGACCGCGACAATCCTCCGCGGAACCTCGGCACCTTCCTCGGTTCGATGCGGATCGTTCCGGAGGTATCGGTGAACCTGCGGGGGCGCTCGATCGATATACGTCCCCTCGAAGCGGCCGCCGCCGAAGAGAAGGCGGCCGGCACGGCGGGCGGCCGCGCGCGGCCCGCGGCCGCGGATGCCAAAAAGCCGAATCCGTTCGCCGGCAATCCGATAATGCCCGTCGTGCTCCGGAACACGACATTCACGGCGCATCTCGATTCACTGATCGCGACCAAGGCGGTCATAACGGGTATCGACGCGCGGGGCACTATCAAGAACGCTCTACTCAAGGCGGATCCCGTGACGATGAAGTACGCGGGCGGCACGGGCGCCGTCGTGCTCGATGCCGATATGCGCGATCCGCAGCGGATCGAGACGAAGATGCAGCTCTCGTTCGAGGGGATAGATGCCGGCAAGGCACTCGAGCCGATACGCAATGTCGGGAACCTGATCGAGGGCAACTTTTCATTCAAGACCGGCGGATCGTTTTTCATATCCGAGGCGGTCGACCCGCTCATGACGCTCGCGGCCAAGGGCTCGGCCACGTCGAGCAGCGGGCGCATCAATATGCCCCAGTTCATATCGCCCCTCTCACAGGCCGTCGGACTCGATCTCTCGCGGCTCGAGCGTTTCGAGTTCAGCGAGTGGGTCGGCAGCTTCATCGTCGAGAACGGGCGCGTGTCCACCGACGACTGGAGGGTCAGATCGAAAAGCGGTGACTGGGCGCTCCGTGGATCGTTCGGCTTCGACGGCACGCTCGACTATGCCGCCTCCCTTGTCATCCCCCCTTCCGTCCAGAAGGATATGAAGGATCTTTCCAAGTACCGCGATCTCGTCGAGCTGTTCAAAGATGAAAAGGGAAACATCGTGCTCGATTTCAATATCGGCGGTGAGGCGAAGGCCCCGAAGGTCCAGCTCGACCGGACGAGGGCCACGGAGAAGGCGGGGGAGAAGCTGATCGACGAGCTGAAGAAGAAGGCGAAGGGGCTATTCGATAAATAGAGCATCCACGGGGGCGGCGCTCCGTCCGGACTGTACGTAAAAAACCCCCGGGGTCGGCGGCCCGCGCCGCCTTCCCCGAGGGGAATAATCGTGAGTCCTATGTCTCGACCGCCGGACTTACGGCGTCACGTTGAAGTTCACGGCGGCCTGACGACCCGTCACCTCGACGATCGGGTAGCCGGCATCGCACGTCGCGACGGACGGCTGCGTCTCTTCGGCGGTCGGGTTCGGCTGGAAGACGAACGACAGCTCGTTCGAGTTCTCGAGCAGCATCAGATCGAAGCTCAGCACCTGAACCGGTCCGAAGTTGTACATCGGGCGACTGAAGGCGACCGAAATACCGGCGAACGGATCACCCATGGTGACCGATACGTGCTGCGGATAGGTGACGTTGACTATCGCATACTCCGTACCGACCTCGAGTGAATTACCGTCGATATCGGTCAGGTCGATCTTGAACTCGGTCGCCATGCAGCAATCGATGCTCTCGGCGTCGAGCAGAATATAGACGTAGCAATCGAGCATATTGAACGCCTGGGTATTGGCGCTGCACACCGTGGCATTGCCGTCGAAGTAGATACCCAGCGACGGATTGGCGGGAACATCGACCGTGATGGTCATTTCCTGCGTTTCGATTTTCGGCGTATCCGAATTGTCCGTGCACTGAATCGTAATGATCCACTCGCCCGCTACATCCAGCAGACCGATAATTTCTCCCTCCGCAGTCATGCTCAGACCCTCGGGTAGGGGATCGCTGACATCGGCGATAGCCCAGCTGTACGGAGCCGATCCGCCGATCGCTTCGAGCTCGACATGGTAAGGAGTGCAAGTCCAACCGACCGGAAGCGAAGCCGTGACGATCTCGAAATCAGGCGGCGTCGGAGGGGTCGGCGTGGTCGAATCGTCTGAGCAGGACATTATGAAGCTGCTCAGGATAAGACCGAAAAGGACTATGAAGACCTTCCTCATGATGGGACCTCCTTCTCTTGAACATGAGTCCTGTTGTCCCCTTGGCGTAACCGTTCAGCAAGTGATGTGCCACCGGAGGATCGAAGGTTCGGAGTGCTTGTAATATGTTGTTATTTAATCTATTAACGTGTCGTTGTTTTTATGGGGAGGGAGGATTTCATTTCTGATCGATTCTCATTATGCCATATACCGAGCAATTACGGGCTTCGGGGTGTTCCCATGCCTTTTATTGCCTTTCAGGGGGTAGGTGACGATTTTGCAGCATGAGAGGTGTATATTGCATAACGAGATGGGAATCAGGCACTTGCCGCTCATATCACGGTTTGCATGATGCGAGCGTGTATTTCGTCGGGCGGCCGGTTTCCGCTTGCCGTGCCGCGCGGAACAGGAACGGGATGGGAGGTGTTGAGGGAACTGCCGTTGTGGTAAAAAAAGACGGGGGGGGTGGTGCGCCGGGCTCGTCGTCATTCTTGACAAAGTGTGCCCCACCGGATACCTTCTGATTCAACCGGCGTGAATGTTCGGATCGAATAAAGAGCCGCGCAGCATGGTATAGTGAAACGAGCGGCACGTGGTCGCCGTAGGAGTCATTATGAATGCCGATGACACAGATCATGGAGGTTGCCGATGGCTGGCTGGATAATCCTGATCATTATCGCGATCCTGTTCTTCATGGTGATCGGGCTGTACAACACGCTCGTGAGGCTCCGGAAGCGGTGCGACAACGGGTGGGCCCAGATCGACGTCCAATTGAAGCGCCGGTACGATTTGATCCCCAACCTCATCGAGACGGCGAAGGGGTACCTGAAGCACGAGCGGGAGGTTCTCGAGAACGTGACCAAGGCGCGGCAGCAGGCGATCAATGCCTCGGGGGTCAAGGACCAGGCGCAGGCGGAGAACATGCTGACCAGCACGCTCCGCTCGCTCTTCGCGGTCGCCGAGAACTACCCCGACCTCAAGGCGAACACGAACATGCTGGCCCTCCAGGAGGAGCTCGTATCGACCGAGAACAAGATCTCCTTCGCGCGACAGCACTACAACGACACCGTCATGATCTACAACACGAGAACGGAGACCGTTCCGTCCAATATCATCGCGGGGATGTTCGGATTCAAGCCGCGCGAGTTCTTCGAACTGGAGGATGTCGCGCAGCGCGAGGCGCCGAAGGTGGACTTCACCTCGTGAGATGTGCTCCGTCCCGGACCGCTCCGGAGTGACGGGGGCCGTCGCGGCGATCCGCGGGTACGCATGCCGCGTGGAAGTGCCGGAAGGAAAAATGTTTTACGAGGATATAGCAGCCAACAAGCGGAATTCATGGATCCTGGTGGTTGTCGTCACCGCCGTGCTGGTGGTGCTGGGGTACCTGCTCGGCCTGCATTGGGGCAACGGGTACGTGGGGATATCGCTGGCCGTCGTGATCGCGGTCGTCGCCTCGCTCTCCGCCTTCTACAGCGGCGACAAGATGATCCTCACGATGAGCCGCGCGAAACGGATCGAGAAGAAGGATCACCCGCAGCTCTACAACGTGGTCGAGGAACTGTCCATCGCGGCGGGGCTCCCGGTGCCCGCCATGTACGTCATAGATGACACGGCCCCGAACGCGTTCGCGACGGGGCGTGACCCCGAGCACGCCTCCGTGGCCATCACGACGGGTCTCATGCAGAAGCTGAACCGGGACGAACTCCAGGGAGTCATTGCGCACGAGCTCTCCCACGTGGGGAACCGGGACATCCTGTTCGCCACGATGGTGGGGATACTGGTCGGTTCGATCGTCCTGGTGAGCGATTTTTTCCTGCGGAGCATGTTCTGGGGTGGGGGAAGACGGCGCAGGAAGAGTGGTGAGAGGGGAGGCGGCGCCATCATAATGATCATAGCGCTGGTGTTCGCGATTGTCGCTCCGATCTTCGCGAAACTTCTCCAGCTCGCCGTTTCGCGGCAGCGCGAGTATCTCGCAGATGCCACGGCGGCCAAGCTGACGCGCTATCCCGAGGGACTGGCTTCGGCGCTGGAGAAGATCGCCGGGGACCGTGAGGTGCTCGAGGTGGCGAACCGGGCCACACAGCATCTCTACATCGTGAATCCGATCAAGCCGTTCGAGAAACGGACCAAGTCACTGTTCAGCACTCACCCGCCCCTCGAGGAACGCATCGCCAGGTTGCGGTCGATGTAGGCCGCGCGTCGCGCCCCGCGGATGTGCGGGACGGCATTCTCGCGAAGCGCGGGCGGCGGACTCCACGGCGGCTGTCCTCAATCCACGAGCAGTTTTCCCATCTCCATAATCTTCGTACCGTCGAGCTCGACGGTCGGGTTCTTGATGATGCCGTCGAGATGGATCGGCACGTCGACCGTGCCGCCCATCGACATGTTGTTGCCGAGGGCGATGTGGATCGTCCCCATCACCTTCTCGTCCTCGAGGATGTTGCCGATGATCCTGGCGGCGTCATTCGTCCCCACACCGAGCTCGGCGGCGTTGAAGGCCGCCTTTCCGAGCGGCTCGAGCTTGCTCCGCAGCAGGTCCGCCTCGGGGCCGCCGGTGATCTTCACGGCGTACCCCTTCTCGACCGTTATCGTGATCGGGGTCTTTCCCGCGAGGTCGCCGATTCCCGCCATCGATCCGTCGACGACGAACACCCCCTCCGTGGCGCCCTCCACCGGCATCATGTACGCCTCGCCGGACGGGAGGTTGCCGAAGGAGCCCGGTTCGTGCATGAGGCCGGTCGAGGCGATCGCCTTGATCCCGTTGATCGGAATCGTGATGTCGGTGCCGGCCGCCGTCGTCACGTGGGCGACATCGGCCGCGGTGAGCAGCTCCGTCACGCGTTTTGTACGTTCCGCGATGGCGTGGTAATCGGCATTGAGCCCCCGGATCATTGTATCCTTCGTGATGCCGGGCATCGTGGCGACGCGCGCCCCGGCGGCGCAGGCGTTGCGCCTCGATGCGGTATGGGAGATCGATTTCGATGTCGGTGCGATCACGACATCGCTCGCGGCCATGGCCTTGGTCACCGGATCGGGTGGCTCCTCGCCGTTGCGGCTGAGGGGGAAGATCTTCAATAACATGGAGACCGCGCCGAGCGAATGCCCCGCCTCCAAAAGCGCCTCACCTATCTCGATCAACTCGGTGTCGGTGACAACGAGCAGAAGTTCGTTCTTCTGCACCTTGAGGCAGTCCTTCACCGCGATCATCGCAGCGTCCATTAGTGCCCTGTCCATGATCGTTCCTTTCTGCGTTGCATATCCTCTTTTCATGCGATTTTTGCCATGCTAGCAGATCGGCGGCCGTGGTTCACGTAAAAACGCGACTCCCAGTACCGGAGGCACCTCAGTACACCGGGCCGTTTCACGCATCCCGCGCCCACGGGGGCGGCGGGGCGGTTGCCTCGACGGTGCCGCGGCCGCCGGGGCGGGGAAAGGTTATCTTCCAGGCGTGCAGGCACAGGCGGGTGCCGGGGGGGCGCTTTCCCTCGCCGTACCGGCGGTCGCCGGCGACGGGGTGGCCGAGAGAAGCGAGGTGGGCGCGTATCTGATGCGTGCGTCCGGTCGCTATGCGCACCTCGAGAAGCGATTGACCGCCGCTGGTCGTCCGGAGGAGCAGGTACCGCGTCTCCGCCCGTTTGCCGCCGGCGACCGGCTCCGCCGTGGAGTGCCTGCCTTTCATCACACGGAGGGGAAGGCTGATCGAGCCGCTCCCCGGCGACGGGGTTCCCTCGACGAGGGCGAGGTACCGTTTTTCCACGCGCCCCGTCGAGAAGGCGTCGCTCAACGTACGCGCCGCCCGCCGGGTTTTGGCGATGACGAGCACACCGCTCGTTTCCCGGTCGAGGCGGTGCACCGGTGTATAGGGAAAGGGAGGAAGATCCGCATCACGGTCCGTTCCTCTTTTCGGGACTGCCTGTTTTGCATGGTACACCTCGAGGAGATCGAGCAGGGAACCGAGATCCCTTCTGTTTCCCGGTTGCACGACAAGCCCTCCCGGCTTGTCGATCACCAGCACATCGTCATCCTCGTACAGGATCGGTATCTCCGCGCCGATCGCCCCCCATTCGCGGCGCCCGGTCCCGGCAACGGCGGAACGCGTCCCCGGAGGCGCCGTACGAATCGCTTCGGCGGGAGAGCGGGGGAGTGCCGCGGCGCGTCCCGATGACGGCCGCACCGCCGGTCTCGTGCCCGCCCGTTCGGGTCTTTCCCTGATCTCGACGATGTCGCCCGCCGCAAGGCGCGCGCCGCCGCGCGCCTTCTTTCCATTGAGGGTGACCTTTCCCTTGCGCAGCAGCGTTTGGATCACGCCGAAGGGCGTGGCGGGGTGGAGGGCGCGCACGAGGCGGTCGATCCGCGCTCCCGCCCATTCCTCGGTGATGACGTACCGTTTTTTCATGTCATTCCCGTTGCTCGATCCACATCATCTTCGGGTATTCACCCGTATAGTATATGTAGAGGCACGGCCTGTACGCATCGGCGGCCGCGGCTCCGCCCTCGATCTCGACGATCTCGTACGGCGGCCGGTCGAACGGCCCGGCCTGCCCGCCGCCGCGGTTTCTATTTCCCATCTCGAGAAGGACCGCGTCCGCGACGTAGGGAAAGGCGAGCGGGGGATCCTCGATCGCGATGGTGGTGAAACCGCTCCGCTTCTCGATCTCCTCGACGAGCGAAAAGACCACCTCGCGATACATGAGGGTATAGAGGTCCCATTTCTTCTCGAGCCGGTGGACCCGCAGCACCCATCCGGCGGCGAGCATGACGAAGATCGCCACGCACAGCACGCGCCTGATCCGCGATCGCCCGTTCCAGAGTGCGGCGAGCAGGAGCGTCATCACGAGGAGCGAGCCGATCGAGGAGAGGTAGTAGTACCGGTTCTGCGTGATCGATGCGGTCGAGAAGAACCGGTACCTGAACGCGCATGCCGGCAGCAGGGCGAGGAGCGTCCATCCGATGGCCAGAACGTACTCCCCGGTCCGTCTCGTCGCGGCCCCGATCCAGAGGAGGCCGACGATCAGCGCCACCACGACGATCTCCGGCAGGAATGGATGGGCGGGCTCGGAGAGGGTCGTCGCCCCCGGCATGAACAGCGTGAAAAAGGGAAACGGGTAAAATTGGAACAGGAAGCCGCCGGCCAGGTTCCGTACCGCATGGAGGCCCGGTCCCCAGGTATGCTGGAAAAATCCTCCCATGACGAATTTTCTGATGATGAGATAGGCAATGGAGATCGCGGTGAATGACACGAGCACACCGCGGCCGAGCGGGTACTCTCCCCGCCATCGCCGCCTGACCGCGTAGAGGAGAAAAACGACCGGCAGGCCGGCGATCGCCGTTTCCTTGGCCGCGAGCGCCAGCGCGAACAGAACCGCTGCGAGAACCACGCGCAACGATTCCCGTTTCATCCCGCGCGTTGCGATGATCAGCGCGAGGAGGAGCAGGAAGGTGGAGAGGAGGGTCGTTCGCGCGCTGATCCAGAAGACGGCCCCGATATGCAGGCTGCTCACCGCGAAGAGGATCGCGGTCGCCGCCGCGACACCCCATCGGCGCAGCAGGGTGGCGAGCAGGTGGAACACGAGGAGCGTATTGAGAAAGTGCAGTATCAGGTTACCCGCGTAGTGGAGCCGTATGTTTCCGGGGGAGAGGTGTTCCACGGCGAAGAAGGAGAGATTGATGAGGGGGCGAAAGAAGTTCACCACGCGGTAGGTCAGGATAGTGCCCCATGACATGTCGTACCGCGCCGCGCGTAGCCAGGAGAAGTCATCGTTGAAGAGATAGTTGTCGAATATGCCGCGGTAGGTGAACACGCAGAGCGTGGCAACGACGATATACAGTGCGGGCCGCGCCCCCGCCGGTCCGGCGGACCGCGGAAATGAGCGCGGAATTCCGGTGTGCTTTGATTGTTTCACGCCGGTGACCGATCGTTCGCGCCGGTTTTGTGAACTTCGCCGGTTCATGCTTCGTGCTCGCCCGATCCGCCCCGTGGAAATCGTTCGGGGCCGCCGTCTCGCCAGTTGCGATCTAACTCATTTTATATAATAATATTACAGTTGCAAAACAGTTTTTTGCCATTCCGGCGCCCATCTGCTATCCTACTGTCCTGTATCAAATGGGACGAGCAGAGATAGATTCGGCAAACGATCGGGGAGGATTTCATGACAGTCGGTTACGGGAAGATCGCGCCTGCCGCCGCGGCCCTGGTTGCGGTGCTCGCGTGGTGCGCATCGGTGTCGGCGGGTGAATGTTTCACGAGCGGGGATCTCCTCATGATGCGCTGGTGCATGGAGCCGGTGTTCTCGCCCGACGGGCGCTGGATCGCCTACGTGGTCCAGGAGCCGCCAGATACCACACGCGGCGACAAGACGGGGCACTCCGACATCTGGGTCGCCGATTTCGAAGGCAAGCGCACCCCCCGCCGCTTCGCCTTCGGCCCGTCGCGGGAGCACATGCCGCGATGGTCGCCCGACGGGCGCTGGATCGCGTTTCTCTCCGACCGCGCTTCCGGCAAGGCAACGCAGCTCTACCGTATCCGGTTCGCCGGCGGAGAGGCCGGGGCGGTGACCGCCTTCAAGGAAGATGTACAGTCGTTCACCTGGAGTCCCGACGGCAAAAAATTCGCGGTGGTCGTGGCCGATCCCTTGCCGGAAGATGTAACCGGCGCGCGGGAGCGCGGTGACGATGAACGGGTCATCGACCGGGAGTTCCGTTTCGGCCGCCTGCGGATCATCGACGCCTCGGCCGGAACGGGTGATCCCGTCACGCCGGAGGACCTGCACGTGATGTCGGCCGCCTGGTCTCCCGATGCCGCCCGGATCGCGATGATCGTCGCGGACCGGCCCACAAGCAACGAGATGTATTACCGCTCCCGGCTCGAGGTACTGGATCTCGCGCGCGGCGAACGGACGGTACTCTCCGACCACGGGCAGGGGACGCCGTCATGGTCGCCCGACGGGCGGTCGATCGCATTTCTCTACCGGGACGCGCACCCCGAGATCACGATCGACGTGCAGCTCGTCGCCGTGGTGGATGCCGATGGAAGCAACCTTCGGTTACTCGGAAAAACCCACTGCGGAACATTCGCGGACCCGCACTGGCATCCCGGCGGAGAGCGGCTCGTCGTGTTCGAGATGTCCGGAGTGACGGGACGGCTCGCTCTGCTCTCGATAGAGGACGAGTCCGTCGAACCGCTCGTTGACATGCTGGTTCCCTATTACGGGTACCGGAAGTTCGACGTCTCGCGGGACGGCTCGCGCTTCGTATTCTTGAAGGGGGATGCGCAGTCACCGCCCGATATCTGTGTAATGGAACGCGGGTGGTTTGGAAAGAACGAGCGTTTGACCGATCTGAACGGATGGCTCACCGAGCGCGATCTGCCCTCGGCCCGGACGGTGGGGTGGAAGAGCAGGGACGGCACCGTCATCGAGGGTGTGCTCCTCCTCCCGCCCGGTTACCAGAAGGGGAACCGCTATCCGGCCGTGATCAACATACATGGCGGGCCGATGTGGGCCTGGTGGCTCGGTTGGCACGGCACGTGGCACGAATGGGGAATGATTCTCGCCTGCCGCGGCTATATCGTCCTTCTGCCGAATCCGCGGGGCAGCGCGGGATACGGCCCCGGCTTCGCGCGGGCGAACTTCGACGACTGGGGGGGCGGGGACTACGAGGACATTCTCGCCGGCGCCGATTTCCTCGTCGACGAGGGGTACGCCGTTGCCGACCGGATCGGGGTCGGTGGATGGAGCTACGGCGGCTACATGTCGGCGTGGATCGTGTCCCACACCCGGCGCTTCGCGGCGGCCGTGGTCGGCGCGGGCGTGACGAATCTCTATTCCTTTCACGGCACGACCGATATCACTCCGGACTTCCTCGGCCAGTACCTGCGGGCCGTTCCGTACCGGCGTCCCGATGCGTACCGCGCCCATTCGCCGGTGACCTATGTCGACCGCGCATCGACCCCGACGCTGATCCTGCACGGCGAGGGCGATGCCCGGGTTCCCGTCGGGCAGGCATACGAGATGTACCACGCGCTCGTACAGACGGGAGTGCCGGCGGAACTCGTCGTCTACCCGCGGGAGCAGCACGGATTCAACGAAATCCACCATCAGATCGATCTCGTGGACCGCGTCGTCGCGTGGTTCGACCGGTACCTGAGACCGTGACGGAGCCGGCTTCCCCCTGCATGGCCGGCCGGGCAGAAGGCCGAACCGGGATCACAGTATAAATATTCATTGAGCGGCATCGCCAAAAGGTATATCTTCGATTTTTCCACTGACGGTAATTCAGCAGCATCGAACGTTGTGCATCGGAGGTAGTGAATGAGCGGGCTCTTCGGCGTTGTCACGAAGGGAGAGTGTACCGAAACACTCCTGTACGGCACTGATTACCATTCCCACCTGGGAACCCAGTTCGGCGGCGTTGCGGTACTGGGCGACCATTTCCAGCGGCAGATCCACAATATAAGCAGGGATCAGTTCAAGTCGAAGTTCTACGAGGACATCCACGCCATGCAGGGGAACGCCGGTATCGGGGTGATCAGCGCCCTCGAGGAGCAGCCGATCTACCTGAATTCGAAATTCGGCCCGTTCTGTATCGCGATGGACGGTGCCCTGAACAACGCGCGCGAGCTCGCGATCGCCATGCTTCAGCGCGGCACGACCTTCAGCGAGGTCGGTGACGGTTTCGTGAACTCCACCGAGCTTGTCGCGAAGCTGATCACGGAGGGTGACGATCTGATCGACGGCATCGAGCGGATGTTCGATGCGATCGACGGCTCGTGTTCATTGCTTCTTTTGAGCCGGGAAGGGATATACGCCGCGCGCGACCGCTTAGGCTACTCGCAGCTCGCCATCGGCAGCGGCAGCGTCGGATGGGCGGTGACCTCGGAAACGAGCGCCTTCATGAATACGGGATTCACCGTGTCAAAGTATCTCGGACCGGGCGAGGTCGTATTGCTGAACGGGGACGGTTGCGTGCAGAAGCGGTCCGTCGGGGACATCAATCAGATCTGCGCGTTTCTCTGGATATATACCGGATTCCCCTCATCCGATTACGAGGGTATCAATGTAGAGGCCGTCCGTGAGCGGTGCGGGCAATTCCTTGCGAGGCGCGACACCGATATCGAGGTCGACGTCGTCTCGGGCATTCCCGATTCCGGCGTCGCGCACGCGATCGGGTACGCGATGGAATCGGGCAGGCCCTACCGGCGGCCGCTCGTCAAGTACACGCCGGGATACGGCCGGAGCTACAATCCGCCGTCACAGGAGATCCGCGACCATATCGCGAAGATGAAACTGGTCCCGAACAAGCACATCATACGGGGCAACCGTATCGTCGTGTGCGAGGACTCGATCGTGCGCGGTACGCAGCTCAAGAACTACACCATCAGAAAGCTCTGGGAGGGAGGCGCTCGCGAGGTGCACGTCCGGCCGGCGTGCCCGCCGCTCATGTACCCGTGCCGCTTCAATCTCTCGACGCGGAACATCGAGGAGCTCGCCGCCCGCCGCGCGATCAGGGCGCTCGAGGGACACGACATCGAGGATGTCTCCGCATTCATCGATCACCGGACGGAACAATACCGGCGCATGGTCGACTGGATCGCGGAGGACCTCGGCGTCACGACGCTCCGGTACCAGACGCTCGAGGACATGATCGAGGCGATCGGCCTCCCGCGCGAGGAACTCTGTCTCTACTGCTGGAACGGGGATTACAGGCGCTGGCGGGAGGGGGAGAGCG
>DATKWS010000204.1:0-5398 GCA_035529435.1 Patescibacteria group bacterium | reverse complement strand
ACCCGCGATACTCGTGCTCCTGAGGTCTGAGCGCGGGAGATCGAGGGTGAAGGACACGATCGACGGCGTGCCGGTGGTGAAGCTGGTCACCGGCCCGATCAAGGCCCTCGGCAAACCTCCGAAACCTGATAAGCTCGATCCCAAGGCCCGCCAGACGCGGCCGATCTCCCTCGGCGTATCGGGCGGGAACGCGTGGGATCTCGCGAACGGGTACTGCTGCAGCGGCACGCTCGGCGCTCTTGTCACGGGGGGCAACAAGCTGTACATTCTCAGCAACTCACATGTCTTCGCCGGTGATATCGAGCCGCCCGACGTCGCCGAGATCGGCGATCCGATCAATCAGCCCGGGCTTATAGATGTCGGCTGCTACGATATTCCCGACGATTACGTGGCGCACCTCTCGAGCCTGTCGAGCCTCACGGGAAACACAAACGTCGATTGCGCGAAGGCCGAGATCATCAGCGGCACGGTCAAGACCGATGGAACGATACTCGGCATCGGCACCCTCTCGTCGCAGACGGTGGATGCGTATATCAATCAGCCGGTCAAGAAGGCCGGCCGGACTACGGGTGTCACCCGCAGCAAGGTGAGCGGGCTCAACGCGAACGTCGAAGTGTGGTACGAAACGGAGTGCGCCGGTGACTATTTCACCGTCGTGTACACGGGTCAGATCTTCGTCGCGAGCAAGGGTGACAAGTTCCTCCGCGGCGGTGATTCCGGCTCCTTGCTGGTCGAGGATGTCACAGAGAATCCTCGCGCCGTGGGACTGCTCTATGCGGGCGGCGGCGGTGTCGCCGTGGCGAACCCGATCGATAATGTGCTCTCGTATCTCAATGTCCAGATGGTCGGGAACTAGCGCCGTTCCCAGAAGGGTGCTTTCGGATTGCAGCGGCACGGCGCTTCACTCCGCGCCTGTACGGGCCGGAGCGAGGTAAGGAAGGGTACCGATAGATCGTGCCGTTCGCAGCGCCCATCCGTTTTCGGGTGGGCGCTTCTTTCTGTCCGGTGTGGAAATAGCCGGGGCGGGCGGGTGGAGGTGATTGCGTTGGCACCGATACCGGCATATCACGGGAGGGATCCGGCGCGATGCGCAGGCTGCGCGAGACAGAGGTGAAGAAGTTTCGCCGGGCGGTATACGAGTATTACCGCGAGCGCGGACGTGCCGATCTCCCCTGGCGGCGCACGCGCGATCCGTACCGCATCCTCGTCTCGGAGTTTATGCTCCAGCAGACGCAGGTGCCCCGCGTGCTGGAGAAGTACGAACAGTTCATTGCACGCTTTCCCGATATCGCGGCACTCGCCGGGGCCCCGCTCCGCGACGTGCTGCGGGAGTGGAGCGGCCTCGGTTACAACCGGCGGGCGCTGCACCTCAAGCGTGCGGCACAGCGGATCGTTAAGGATTTCGGCGGCACGATTCCCCCGGAGCCCGCTAAGCTCGTCACCCTCCCCGGCATCGGAAAGGCCACCGCCGCAGCGATCGCCGCGTTCGCCTTCGGTGCGGCGCATCCATTTGTCGAGACGAACATCCGGGCGGTGTTTATTCATCATTTTTTTCCGGATCGGACCCGCGTACCGGATGCCGAGCTTCTGCAGCTCGTAGAGCAGACGCTCGACCGTGCCGGCCCACGCGCGTGGTACAGCGCCCTCATGGACTACGGATCGATGCTGAAGAGCCGGCTGCCGAATCCCTCGCGCAGGAGCGCCCACCATGCGCGGCAGGGCCCGTTCGAGGGGTCCGACCGCCAGGCGCGCGGCCTTATCGTGAAGGCGCTCGCAAAGCGGGATCTCGCGGAGGCCGAGCTGCGGCGGGTAACCGGCCTCGATGCGTCGCGCCTGCGGCGGAACCTCGGGAGGCTCGTCGATGAGGGCATGGTGACACGGAAGCGGCGCAGGTACGGCATCGCGCCGTGAGCGCCGGATCATGCCGCCGATCCGTGGCCGGGCCATTATCCGTGCCGCATCGCCGCCATCGATGGGCACTGATCCGCGCGGCGCCCGGTTCGCTCATGTCTCCAGCATGTGCGTATCCATTTCACGGAGAATCTTCAGGGCGCGGAGCGCGCTTTGTTCCTTGTCCTTGATCTCGAGCATCAGATCGAAATTTAATCCATCGACCTCGTTGACGAACCGCCTGAATTGCGCGGGACTGAGGCGCTCGGCGTGGCTTCCCCGCTTGCGGCCGCGTTCCTGGCTGCTGTAATCGACCATAGGCGGACCGTCGCCGCGGCGCCACGTGCCCGCGGCCTCGGTGATCGCCTCGCGCACGGGGCGCCCGTCCCCGATAAGCTCATGGTGGAAAACATCGAAGATGACGGGTACCCGGACCTGCCGGTGTATGGCCATGCAGTCGCCAAGCGAATACGAGCGGTCGTCGTTCTCGATGGCGAGCCGCCGCCGTATCCGTGCCCGGAGCCGCCGGTAATTCGAGACGAAACGCAGGATCGCCGCATTCTTGTCCCCGTACACCCCACCGACATGTATCTGCACCTTCGCGCTCGTGTCGAGTCCCATCGCGTCGAGCACGCGGCAATGGTAGTCGAGCTCGGCCACGCTCCGCTCGATCACATCCGGCCGGATCGAATTGATCAGAACGAACTGGTCGGGGTGCATCGAGATGCGGAGGTCGTTCTCCTTGATGTACGTGCCGGTCCCGCGCAGCTCGGCGGCGAAGTGGCCGGCCCAGTCGAACGTACAGACGGGGTGCGAGGCGAACGGGACGAGGTCGGAGCTCATCCGGAAGAACAGGAGGCCCCTCTCCACGTTGTAACGGAGAATCCTGTCGAGGCACGCGAGGTTGCCGCCCAGTATCCTGATCAGGTTCTCGTCGGAATAGCTCGCCAGCCGGAACGTGCGGCTCGACGAGCATCCGATGCTGCGGTTGATGCAGGGGTATCCGATCTTCATATGTTCTCCGTCCGCCGCGATTACGGCGGCGCACTGATGGCTCGCTCGTTTCCGCCATCCATGATTCACCTGAGCCGCGGCCGGACGAGTGGTTATGTATTCAATAATAGAAAGAAGGAGCCAGCGAAACAAGGCCGGCTCCGTGCCGCGACGCTGCTCAGGCCCGCGGGCTATTCGAACATCTCCTTGATTGCTCCCCCTGTCTACTGCTCGAGGGCGGCACCGCACCGGATAGTCGCCCGTTTGCAGCAGACGGAGAACAATTCACCCTTCGTAGCGCCGCAGAGAAATGGCGGATAGTTGCCCGGTATCGGATCGGGCCAACCGCTCCGCCACTCGAGAGGTGCATAGGCCCTGACACTTTAGGCGCTCGCGTTCGTTGTCGTTAAATCGGCAGCCGTTTATCGATTGCGTGACTATTATAAACCAGATGCCGGTTGCCGTCAAGGCAAAATGCAATCATTTTCATTTAACAAATATTATATGTAAATTTGTTCCGTATACCATAATCGTGAATCATTGCTCGCGGCCCACTGGAGTGATTGCATCGATTGTGATACAATTCTGCGCGGTACGTGTCGGGAGGGTACCGATGGCCGCGATTCTGGAATTACATACGGGAATCTCATCATTTCTTCTCGATCATCTTCTTCGTTCATCCCCACGCAGGTTGGAGACGTTCCTCCTACTGTTCCAGTGGCTCGGCGGCGGTTCACGCGCGTGGCGTGACAACATGGGGAGGTTGCGGGGGTTGGTGCGCTCGGGACACCCGTTCGTACGGTTTCTTCGGCGTCTCGAGACCGATCTATCGCCCCGCTGCAGGAAGAAGCTCGTATCGAATCTCATCGTGCGGGGACTCCTCGGAAACGGACGGCCGCGGAATAGATTCAAGAGGTGGGAGGGATTCCCGCCTCCGTACGCCGTATCGATTGCGCCGACCTCACGGTGCAACCTGAGCTGTCCCCACTGCAGCGCGGCTGGACAGGCCGGCGGGGACCTCGCCCCCGAGATCATGCTCCGTGTCATGCGTGAGGCACGGGATGGGATGGGGGTGCACTTCTTCATCTTCACCGGCGGCGAGCCGTTCGTCTACCGGGATATCTTTACGATCATGGAGCAGTTTCCCGATTGTTTTTTTCAAATATTTACGAATGGCACGTTGCTCGATGACGCGGCCGTGGACCGGCTCGCCGATCTGGGCAACGTTCTCCCGATGCTCAGCGTCGAGGGGTACGAGGAAGCGACGGACCGTCGCCGCCGGGACGGGGCGTACAAAGCGGTGAAAGGCGCGATGCAGCGCCTCCGTGCGGCCGGTATTCCCTTCGGCTATTCGGTCATGGAGACGCGGGACAATGTCGAGGAGGTCACGTCCGAAAGATTCGTCGATTGGGCGCTGGGGTGCGGATGCCTCGTGGGATATTACTTTCACTACATGCCGGTCGGGCGTGATCCCGACATCTCACTCCTGCCGACGCCGCGCCAACGCGATCTCTCACGCCGGAACGTATACCGCCTGCGCAATGAAAAACCGATCTTCCTGATCGATGTGATCAACGACGGGCCGCTCACCGGCGGCTGCACCAGCTCGGGACGGCATTACATTCATATCCTTGCGTCCGGTGATGTCACCCCCTGCGTCTACAGCAACTTCTCCACGCACAACATCCACGATGTTACCCTGACCGGAGCGCTGAGAGGTGAATACCTCTCGACCCTCAGGCGGGCGATTCCGTTCGAGGGGAACGCGCTGCGGCCGTGCTTCCTTCTCGACCGCCCCCGATTCTTCTTCCGGACGCTCGAGCGGTTCTCCCCGCATTCCTGCGTACCGGGTGAAGAGGATGCGCTCAAAGGAATTGCATCCGAGCTCGAGGAGTATGCCGGCGAAGTGCGGAAGATATACGATGCGGCCTGGGAGCGGGGCGACTGGGAATCGGTAGTTAAATCAATCCGCTGGCGGATCGGTGAGTAGGTGCGGCGCGGGTGCGCCTGACGGCGCGATTGGCCCGCGCACCGTGAACGGATCGTTGTCGCGGAGGCCTTCCGGCGATGCGGTACTTGCGGATTGACGGCGCGCAGCGCCATGGCGTATAATCGTTTTCACCATGAGGGATCAGCGTTATTTCCGTATCCTACGTTTCAACGCTATGAGATGAATCGATGACACGTGCATGCATCGCGATAACCACTGTATTATTCCCGCCGCCAGGCACGATGGTGCATGCAACACCGGAAGCGTTACTTAAATCAGTTCAGCCCCGCTCCATATGACGCAGGCGGTGTCGTTTCGGACGCCGGAGGCGGGGCGCGTTTTATTTTCAGCCAATCACGGAAGGAGGAAAAAACCGGCCGTTTCTTGTTGCCGTGGACCGTGCACATGGTCCATGACCCCACCTGCCGTTTGCCCGGACGAGAGGGATACATTCAAGACGAGAGCCTGGGTAAGCGGCGCAGACGGTTAGGAGAGATCATGAAAAGAAGATCCGTTCTCTGTTTT
>DATKWS010000203.1:0-10045 GCA_035529435.1 Patescibacteria group bacterium | reverse complement strand
ACACGGTGGGCAATTATCTGTATCCGCTCGGTCTGTTTCACCGGCCGTTCAGCCAGTGGGCCGTCTATACCGATTACCAGGAACGGGACGTGCAGAGCTTCATATTCCGGGCCGACGCGTCATGCCGATTGCCCGGCGACTGCACGGCGATCTGTAAACTGGATTTCAACGTTATAGATGCTTCCGGCGAGGAATCCTATCTCTACCCGTTTTACGACATTGGATTCGGATGGGCGCCGGTTTCCGGCACATCGATCACCCTGAGTCACACGAATCGGGCCATAAACCTCGATACGCACTATCCGACACTCTACCAGTTGAAAAGCGGCCTCTTGATGCTCACCTTTCAGGGCGCGCTCTCGTTTTGATGCGGTATTCGGGTAGACCCGTTTCCGGCTGGAAGATGGATGGCGCGCGGTTCGAGTTGAGGGGCATGCACCCGGCGGATCAAAAAATAATACTTTTCAAATAGTATACGATATCGATATAATCGGACCATCATCTTTGAAGTGTTCGTGAAGATTGCCGTTCTTCCATTGAAACGGATCCCGCGCAGGGATCAAAGATTCATGATCGTTGTGATTATGGATCATTCAAAGGAGGTCTATCATGGCGAAGGGCAAAAAGCGCAGGCTGACGACAGCCTGGGGCGCGCCGGTGGCCGACGACCAGAACAGCATAACCGCCGGTAAACGCGGACCGATACTCATACAGGACGTTCACCTGTTGCAGAAATTGGCCCATTTCAACCGGGAGAGGATCCCGGAGCGCGTCGTCCATGCCAAGGGGGCAGGGGCGCACGGCTACTTCGAGGTCACGAACGATGTGACAAAGTACACAAAGGCCAGGTTCCTCTCCGGGGTGGGGAAGAGGACGGAACTCCTCGCGCGTTTTTCGACGGTCGGCGGCGAGAAGGGATCGTCCGATTCGGCGCGCGATCCGCGCGGCTTCGCCCTCAAGTTCTACACCGAGGACGGCAATTACGACATGGTCGGCAACAACACGCCCGTCTTCTTCATCCGGGACACGATCAAATTTCCCGACTTCATTCATACACAGAAGCGCCATCCCCGGTCCAATCTGCCCGATCCCGATATGTTCTGGGATTTTCTCTCGCTCACACCTGAGTCGATCCACCAGGTCACGATTCTCTTTTCGGACCGGGGGACGCCGTACGGCTACCGCAACATGAATGGGTACTCCAGCCATACCTACATGTGGTACAACGCACCGGGCGAGTATGTCTGGGTGCAGTACCATTTCAAGACCCTGCAGGGCATCAAGAATTTCACGCGGCAGGAAGCGGCGGAGATGACAGGCAAGGATCCGGACCATGCGACCCGCGACCTCTTGGAGGCAATCGAACGGGGAGAGTCCCCGGCCTGGCGTCTCGAGGTCCAGATCATGCCACCCGGGGACGCGGAGAAGTACCGCTTCGATCCTTTCGACATTACCAAGGTCTGGCCGCACGCCGATTATCCACCGATCGAGGTCGGGAAGATGATTCTGGATCATAATCCCGACAACTACTTCGACGAAGTCGAGCAGGCGGCGTTCAGCCCGGGGAACTTCGTTCCGGGCATCGGTCCGTCACCGGACAAGATGCTCCAGGGGAGGCTCTTCGCCTACCACGACACCCACCGCCACCGCCTGGGGCCGAACTACGAGCAGCTTCCGGTGAACCGGGCGAGAGCGGCGACAACCGGCAACTACCAGCGTGACGGGTTCATGCGGCGAAACCTCGACGGCGATGAATATCCCAATTATTACCCGAACAGTATGGGTGGTCCCGAGCCGGATCCTTCGGCGGCCGAACCGCCGATCGACGTCGCCGGGATGGCCGCGCGGCACAAGCCGGACTATCCGCAGGACGACTTCGTGCAGCCGGGCAATCTGTACCGCACGGTAATGGACGATACCGCACGCGGGCATCTCGTTGGAAACATCGTGGCCCATCTCGGCGGCGCGCAGAAGAGGATACAGCTTCGCCAGTGCGCGCTTTTTTACAAGGCCGATGTCGAGTACGGCACGCGAGTCGCCGAGGGTCTCGGTCTGAATATGAAGGAGGTCGAGAGGCTCGCGAAGATGTCGAACGAGGAGCGGGCCGGGATCACCAGGAAATAATCGATGCCGGGCCCCGTCGCCGGCAGGCACGGTATACGTGATGTATAAATCCCGTAGCCGTATTCGTGGGCTCAGTACGTCGTATAGGAATCCTCCTCGAGCTTCGGGCCGATCCCCGTTCGCACGATCTCTTCGGGCACGAATACGCGGAATCCTTCTCGCCCGGCCGTCTTGATCTGCACCAGAAGGTTCATCAAACCGGGTTCGGTCATGTATCCTTCCAGCAAGGCCAGACGAATTTCGGTTTCCCCGCGGGTGTACCGCCGGATATACATTCCGGGATCGGGAGTGATCTCGGGCAATCTGTCGATCCCGTTCATCTGAGCCAGGGCATACAGTAGATACCCGTACGAGTCCCAGGTGACGGCGACAAACACTCCCGGAACGATCCCGGCATCTCGATTATTGGAATCCTGCTTGAAAATGGAGAGCACGTTTGCCTGCATGGCGTGATTGCGTAAAATGCCTTCTGCTTCCCTTTGATGATAGTAAAAAAATGATCCGTTCGGCGTCTTTTTCGATTCGGGATGGGCGATGTTGTAAGAGCGATAAAAAATCTCCGGAACCGCCAGGTTGCAGACGATCGCAATGAATACGAGGGTGATAATTCTCCTCGTGGAGCATCGCCGCAGAACGGTTTCACCGGCCATCCAGCCGGCGGCCGGCGTGACCAGGAAAAAGTGCCGCATTATCGGTACCGGGCGCGGCAGCCAGAGAATCAAAACGGGCACCATCCACACGACGGCGACGAGGTAGTCCTTCAAGCCCTTTTCGGTCTCTTTATCACTTTTCAGACGGGAACCTGCCGCGCGGGTGATCGATCCAAAGACCGCAAGCGCGACTGAACCGACACCGATTCCCGCACAGGCCCAGATGATGGTCCGCTTGATCGCGGTGAACGAAAGCAACAGCCGCAGATTTTCCCCGAAGATCTGTATGAATTTCCACAGGTCATGATACGGAATGTCGGCCGGCTTGGAAATGCTCCTCACCACGGCCAGATAGGTGGCCGCCACCAACGGGAGCAGGCTGAATAACCGTGCCATGTCCCGTCTCCTGTCCGGCGAGAGTATGACAGCCGTACACAGTGCCGGTGCGACGAGTAGAATTTCCAGCCGCATGATAACGGATGCCGAGGCGAGCAGATAGGTCAGCAGGTAGGAGACGGCACCCGCCGGTGACCGGGAAATCCTGTTCCATGCAAGAAAAGAGAGCAGAAAGAGCAGGGTTGCCGGAATGATCGGATGGAAAAATGTTCCCAGCTCCCAGACCAGCGGGCTGAACAGTATCAGCAGTATGCATCCCACTGTCACACGACGATCAAAGCGCCTTCGGAAGATCAAGTAAAGCGGAGCCACCATCAATGTCGATGAGATCAGGCCGATCCAGTTCAGAAAGGGGATGATGTGCGACGCGTCGTTGAAGACCGCCGGGTACACGATCCTGAAGAAAAAATAGATGCCCGGGCTCAATTGCCTGCCGTACAGAAAGGCATCGTAAAAATCGATCTGCGAAGTGAACCACCGGGCCATTCCGGCAGCCATGGCGACGGAATCCGGCTCGGGCATGCCGCCACGATACAGAAAGATCCATCTCGTGATAAAGTTGAGGGCCATGAGAAGAAGAACGGGACTCGAGCGGAATACGTATCGCCGTTCATGAGATACGGGGCTGCCAGCAATCATTCCACTTCATCCTCGGCAGAAAACCGTCCGGCCATTCATGGCATTTTCCGTACTGCGGCGTCAGTGTAACGGGTACTCGTTCCGGAAGCACCACCTTTCTCGAGTGCCCGGCGAGCCGGAGCGCCCCCGTTCCGGCGCCCAGCCGCAAGATGAATGTGGCCCGTGTCGTGTGGATTGAGTGCGGTCAGATCCTCGCCTGGTAGGTGTACAGTTCGAAATAACGGCCTTTCCCGGCGATGAGCTCATCGTGCGTGCCGCGCTCGGCGATCCGGCCCTCCTCGATCACCAGGATCCGGTCCGCCCGGCGGATCGTGCTCAACCGGTGGGCGATCACGAATGTCGTGCGGTTCTTCAGCAGTTGCGAGAGACTCTCCTGGATGAAGATCTCGCTTTCCGTATCGAGGTTCGAGGTCGCCTCGTCGAGGATGAGGATTCTCGGGTCGGCGAGCAGCGCCCGTGCGATCGTCACCCGCTGCCGCTGTCCGCCCGACAGCTTGACGCCCCGTTCCCCGATGATCGTATCGAGGCCGTCATCGAGGCGATCGACGAACTCCTTGACGTGCGCGGCCCGGACCGCCTCTCCCAGGTTTTCCTCGCAGGATCTCGGGCAGGCGAACAGTATATTTTCGCGGATGGTTCCGTCGAAAAGGAAATCGTCCTGCAGCACGACGCCGAGCTGGCGGCGGTAGCTGTCGAGCCTGACCGTCGACAGGTCGATCCCGTCGACGCGGATCGTGCCGGAGCCGGGGGTGAGGAACGATGCGGCGAGCTGGGCGATCGTGCTCTTGCCCGAGCCCGAGCTGCCGACGAGGGCCGTCACCGTTCCGGCCGGTGCGATGAAGCTCACGTCGCGTATGATTTCCTTTCCCTCCTCGTACGAGAACGAGACGTTCTGGAATTCGATATCCCCCCTGAGGTCGCTCAATTCCACCGTCCGCCGTGGTTCCGCTCCCTCCCGGCCGAGGTTCAGGAGCAACTCCATCCGGTCGAGCCCGGCGAACGCCTCGGTCAACTGTGTCCCGATGTTGCTCATCTGTATGATGGGCGCGACGAGAAACGCGAGATAGAGCGTGTACGCGAAGAAATCGCCCACCGTCATCGAGCCGCGCACGATCATTCCACCGCCCATCCACATGATGCTGACGCTCACCACGCCCATGAGCAGTATGGCGAGGCTGGCGACCAGGCTGGTCGCCGTCAGCGATCTCCTCACGTTCTGAAACAGGCGGTCCACTCCCTCCTCGAAAACACGCTCCTCCTGGGTCTCGGCGTTGAATCCCCTGATCACGCGGATGCCGGTGATCGTCTCGGTCAGCCTCCCGGTCACCTCGGCGTTGATCGCCCAGCGCTCCCTGAAGATCGGCCGGATGTAGGAGAATGCCTTGAGCGATATCAGGCCGAACAGGATGAGCGGCACCACGGCGATGAGGGTCAACTGGGCGTTTATCCTGATGAGGATGACGAGTGAAACCGAGGCCGCCAGGACGCCGCCCACCATGAGCACGAATCCCGTGCCGACGAGGTTGCGCACACCCTCGACGTCGTTCATGATCCGGGAGACGAGTGATCCCGACTGGTTGTCGTCAAAGAATTTGATCGGCAGCCGCAAGATGTGCCGTTGAACCTGCACCCTGAGCCTCGAGATGAGGAGCTGCGCCTCGACGCTGAGCAACCGGGTCAGGAGAAACGACGTCACCGATTGAACGAGGAGCGCGCCCCCCACGGCCAGCACGATCATCTTGAGGAGCGCCATGTCCCGCCGCGCGATGACGTCATCGATCAAATACTTGGTCGATCCCGGAAGGACGAGACTCGCCAGCCGGTTGATGACGGTTAGTGCGAGCCCGAGAAACAGGAGCTTTTTCCGAGGCCAGATAATTGTTTTGAAGGCCTTGCGCACACTAGTGAGCGTTATCTTTTTCGATTCGCCGCCGCCGGCATGTCCGTTCACCGTTGTTACCGCCTCTCGTAGCGCGGGCTCCCGGTTCCGGAACGCTGGTGCTGCGGGCATGGCCGCGACGACCGGGAGCGCCGCAGGTGAGCTTATATGAATTGCTCCTTTTCCGGCCAGGATAATTGTTATATACTATGACCGTGACCCCACTGCAACAATCTCCCGGGAGGTGCCGGCGATGCACGATCAGAGATGCAGTTCATTATTCGGCGTATTCCTCGCGATCCTTCTCGCGTTGATGCTGTTATCCGTTTTCGCCTGTGACAGGCAACCGACGGGGCTGGGCGAGATCCCCGGCGAGGGAGACCTCACCGGCATCGGTGAAATCGATCCCGGTGCCGGGGGGAGCTTTCTGCTCGGTACGGTAACGGACACCACGCTCGCGCCGGGGTACCTCGAGATCTGGGCGATGGATGTCGCGTACGATACGCAGACCGGGATCGTATCGTTCGATGTGCAGCTCGGTAACCAGACGCGGCGAAACATACCCCCACCGATACAGTTCGTCATCACGGAGATCATGCCGCCGAGCATCGCCGTGCTCGAATTCGACGGGACCTCGTGGGATGGATTCCCCTTCTATGATTTCAGCTCGAAGCTCGGCGACGACGATATCCTCCAGCCGGGCGAGCGCACGGAGCGCGTCACGATGAGGTTCCATACGGCGAGGCCGCGCTCTTTTGCGATCGGATTCCGGATAGATCTGGGACCGCCGCCGGGCGGGGGAATGATCCTGGGTATCGTGTACCGCGACGACAATCGAAACGGCGCGAGGGACCGGAGTGATCTGGTCGAGCCCGGCATCCCCGGAATCACCGTCTTTCTCGAGAAGACTCTCGAGGGCGGTGACAAGGTGCTCCTCCTCGCGCGGACCGATGTGAACGGCGAATACCGGTTCGGCGGGCTGCGCGAAGGAGTCTACAAGGTGGGTGTGAGCATCGCACCGGAGATGTGGGAGGTCACATCGACGAATCCGCTCCTCATCACGCTCGTCAAGGGACCGGATGGAGAGGTTCAGGACTTTTTCGGGGCGAGTTTCGGCCTCTTTCCCCTCCACGCGCGGGAACCCCACACCCTGTTCGGTCCCGTCGCGGTCGGTCCCGGCAGCCCCGTGGGGACGCTGCTGGATTCGACCTTCATTGATTCACTTACCCCCCTGCCGGTCGTGTATAGCTACTACCTCAACGTGATGAGGCCGCCGTTCCTGGCGACGCAACCCGGTATCATCGATTCGGCGTCGACATGGATCAACGACACGCTGGTATTCGAGTATCATCGCTCCGCTCGTCCGGACTCGGCGTTTTTCGTGCCGCAGACCATCCTGCTGCCCGAGGGGCTCGTGAAGACCGGCGAAAACGCGATCCGCCTGTTCACCGACGGACCCGAACGGGCAGTGCTGCTATGGTGGGTATACAAGAAACTGTAATTCGCCCCCCCGGCGTCGTTACTCGAGGTCCGACGGCAGGTGCGGGATCGCGCAGAGATCGCGCAGCAGCTCCCAGCGGTATTCAGCATCTCCGGAGGAAGCGGCAGTGCGCTCGATGTAATCCCTGACCAGATCCTCGCCGACCCCGTAAGTGACCACGTAGCTGCGGTAGTGCTCGCCGAAACGGAGGTACCGCTCGGCCCTCTCCGGTGAGTACAGCGCATACCGGCACATCCACGCAATAGCATCTTCCCGCGATATGTGCCCGTCGAGATAGCGGCGGACGGCCTCCGCCCCCGCGCAGCGAAGGCGTTTGATCAACTGCTCGAAGCGGTGGTACTCCCCGGCCCGCGATGGATCGAGACCCGCGAGCGGAAAAAGCACGTCGCGCGCGAAGGTGATCCGCTCCTCCTCGGTGAAGGCGATCGCGATGGCGTAATTGGCGCCGCCCTCGTTGATGGTCGCCTGCGGGCAATAGAGCGGCTGCACCGAGTACTCGACCCAGCCCCGGTCACGGAGCAGGTGCTTCTCGATGAGAATGTTCTGCACGTGATGCCCGGGGTAGCCCTCGTGAACGGCGAGCCCGAGCGGCGAGCCGATGTAGACGGGCAGCCCGACATTCAGCTGGATCAGACTGTGATAGTTCCCCTTGTACCAGTTGTACGCCCCCCACGAGGCGTCGGTGATGTACTCGATATCGAAACTTTCATCGTCGGGCAGCGCAATATGGCGCCGCGTCCGCTCGCGGGCCTCGGCGATCGCCGCGGCAAAGACGGTGTCGATGCGGTCCTTCGGAATGACGAATTGGTTGCGGTACGCCTCGACACGCGCGGGCAGATCCCCCGTCCCCGGGATGAGACGCTCGAGCTCGCTGAGGGCGGATTCGAGGAAGTCGACGCTGCACGGTGGAGCGACGACGTCGTAGAGGGCCCTGGACTCCTCGTCGAAACTCATCTTTTTTCCGGCGACGAGCTCGATACGCACTTTCGCGGAAACGATGTGCGCCCGGAGAAACGCGAGCCGCCGCCGCCCGATGTCGTCGAGCCGCTTCGTGTCGATGGCCGCGAGGTCAGCCAGCAGCCCGTCGGCCATGCCGCACAACTCGTCGCGGGGGATCTCATGCGTTGCTCCGCTGTCGAGCGGGGCCGGTTTCCACTCGGGGGGGCCGTAGTATGCGTCGACGAAGTCGGGATCGTACAACCCGATCTCGAGTGTGAGCTTCACGTAGGATTCGGCGATTCTGTCGATCGCGTTCTGCCGCCGATCCGAATCGGCCCCGCATGATGCAAGCGAGAGCCCGAGAAAAAAGCATGCCATGAAGACTAGACGCAGCATATGTGCTCCTTGTTGGTGATGTATAACTTCCTGCCAGGAATAATCGGACAGAAAGGATTCCGAGTCAAGCCGGTTCCTGATAGAAGGGAGGGCACCGTATTCCTCGTGATTTTTCCCGGGCCTGGGCCGCACGGATCTCAGGGAGCCATCATGACGATCTGCGTGCTCAGGATCCGCGCCCAGATCCAGCTCCGCGGATCGTACCCCATCCAAAAATTCAGGCTGGATGAGTTCAAATACAGCCTCGGATTCGGATTGCGGTTTGTGTTCGATAAACAGGAGGGAATCAACGCGCGGTTGGATTTCGGTTTTGGGAGGGGGGAAAATTCGGGGATCTATGCGTTGGTGGTAGAGGCCTTCTAGGTTTTTCGATTGCATCGATCGAGACAGTTGTCGGTTGTCCGCTCTGAAATGCTGCCGTTGCCGGAACGTCCTAGAAACCGTACCCGGCCATGAGGGAAAATCCGTAGTTCTTGAAGTCGTCCTCGTCGATCGTCTGCGTGGAGCCGTCGATTTCGAAATCGCCGCTCAGGATGACATTCGTGAATCCGATATAAAACCGGGCGTCACATACAATCATCCCTTTACCGATCGAATAGTCGAACCCGCCGCCCGCGACGATTCCGAAGTCCGTTATGTGGGTCAGGTCGGAAAAATCGATCTCCGCGGAGAACAGTAACGCCGAAACTTCCAGCTCGGAGCTCATGGTGAATGCGACACTCGGGCCGCCGAAGATGTTCGGCCTGAAATTTTTTTGCGGCATGAAGGTGTATTTCGCCAGCACGGGCAGCTCGATATAATCGAAGCTGGCGGTCAGATCGACGGTGAAGAGCCCGTCGTACAGGTTGTCCTTTACGCCCTTCTGCGTGTAGAGGAGCTCCGGCTGGAGGCTGAAATTCTCGGTGATCGAGTAGTTGAGGAACACGCCGCCGGTGAATCCCGTCTTGAAGGATTTGTCCTGCTCCCATTCCGCGGGGGTCTGCGTGATATTCGCCATGGTCATCCCGACCTTGGCGCCGTACGATAACTCCCCCGCCGCGGAGGCATCGGCAATACACGCCGTAATCACGATGGCCGCAATAAGGACATTCCGAATTTTCACGATCCGCTCCTTCTCATCATGCCGTGATGCCGGCTGCGGAAACACGCGTTCCGGCACCGTGCGGGGTTCTCCCTAGAATCTGTATCCGACGCCGCATTTCAAGGAAATGAAATTCATCGATCCGATGCCGAAGAGACCGTTATCGCAGATGATGCCCTCGAGGCCCGCCGGCAGCAGCGAGAAATCCAACTCGCCGAAATCGAGGTATTCGAGGGTGGCGCCGAGGCTCCACGGTCCCTTGATGTAATAATCGATCCCGGCCTTTATTCCCAGGGCGACATCTTTGCTGACATCGATATCGATGCCGAGTCCGGAGGCGATGACCCCGAGACAGGCCAACGGGCCGGCGTAGAGGTCGATCCGGGGACCGGTCAGGAAATGGTAGTTCAGACCGATTACCGGCATGATGAAGTTGGGGC
>DATKWS010000202.1:0-2099 GCA_035529435.1 Patescibacteria group bacterium | reverse complement strand
GGCCGTACCATTTGGAGAGCTTCTCCGCTGCGATATTCACTTCACGATCTCCGTCGGCTGTATCCGCCATCGCAGCGCACCGACGCACGCCGCGACGATCGCCGTCAGTATGACAAAACCCACCCAGGGGGAATAGCTCCGCGGGTTGCCCGCATCGAACAGCACCGCCGCGACCTGCTCTATATTCCTGCTGATCGATATCCACCCCATGTCCCGGAACATCGAGAGTATCTTCGCCAGAAGGTCCGGGATGTAGATCAACGCGAATATCGCGATGATCGCCGATCGCGTCCCGCGTGCGAACGCCGAAACGGTCAGCATGAGACCACCCAGCACGACGAGCATCAGCGCCCCCATCGCGACGATCGAGAACGGCACCCAGTAATGCGATGCAAGGAATCCCTGTTCCCGGGTCACGAGCAGTTGCAAGACGAAGAGCAGGAACGCCGGCACGATCGTGACGAGGCCACCGTAGAATACGATTATTAGGAACTTGCCCGAGACATAGTCCCAGAAGTTCACCGGTTTCGAAAAGTAGAGGGGGAGCGCACGGTACTTGCGGTCGTTCGCGATGAGTCCGGCGCCGCACAGGGCGACAACGATCAGGAACAGCAACATCTGATCCTTCATGAAATTCATGAAGAACGGCGCATCGATCCGTATCGAGGCGGCGAGATCCTCGAGGAACGACTGTCCGCTGATGCGGGAAGCGATATATATCTGGCCGGCGCGGAACAGAAAGGGGATCGCCGCGATGAAGAGCAGAATGGCAAGGATTTTGCGCCACACCAGCCGGACACCGGTCCGCGCGATGACCATCCACGTGCGGGGCCTCTTGAGGATCGCCCCCTCCCACGCGGTGTATGCTTCCTCATGAATCGGCATGTCCGTCCATCCCTACCGGTTTCGAGCCGCCATACTCGTCCTCATCCACAATTTTCACGAAGGCGTCCTCGAGCGACTGCACGCTCGGCAGGAGCCTGCGCAGCTGCACGCCGGTGTCGCGTGCGACCTCGAAGAACAGCTCGGTCGCCGCGCCGTCCGGCAGCGTCACATCGATCCGGTGCGCACCGTCCGGCGTAATCTCGCAACCGCGGCTCCGCAGCGCCTCCTCGAACGCGGCCCGCGGTCCCTCGACACGCACGGAGAAGGTACCCGCGTATTTACCCTTTATCCCGCCGACGCTTCCCTCCTTGATGAGGCGGCCCCGGTTGATGATGACGACGTGGTCACATGTCCGCTCGACATCGATCAGTATGTGCGTCGCGAGGATGATGCTCATGCGGTTCCGACCCGCTATCATGCGGATCAGCTCGAGCATCTCGAGGCGTCCCTTGGGATCCATCCCGCTCGTCGGTTCGTCGAGAAAGAGGAGCTTCGGATCGTGCACGATCGCCTGGGCCAGCTTGATCCGCTGGCGCATCCCCGCCGAGTAGGTCTCGACCGTGCGGTAGCGGGCCTCCTCGAGGCCGACGAGGAACAGCACCTCGTGCGCCCGCTGCATCGCATCCGCCCCGCTCATACCGCTCAGCTCGCCGGCGTAGCGCACCATGCCGATCCCCGTAAGGCCCGGGACGATGGAGTCGTCCTCGGGCATGTAACCGATGAGCTGCCTGATCAGCTTCCGCTCGCGTTGGATGTCATGGCCGAGTATCGTCGCCGAGCCGTGGGCCGCGGGCACGAGGCCGAGGAGCCCACGAATCAGGCTCGTCTTACCCGCCCCGTTGGGGCCGAGGAGTCCCGTCGCGCCGGGCGGGAATGTGGCGGAGATGCGGTCGACCGCGGTTACGGCGCCGTATTTTACGGTGAAATCCTGGAGCGTGACGGACAATGCGCCTCCCGCATGATAATTACGGACCGTGGCCGTTACCGGCCGGATATACCTGTGAGTACGGAAGTACCGCTAAGTTGTTTCTGCAATGAACGTGAACGGAAGGGGCCGGATGCACCGCACGGGATATGATTGCGAAATGATTCTCCCCCGGCGCCTCGCCCCGTATCACCACCCGAAATCGCTCCGGTGCTGAACGATGAATTCGCCTATTATCCGCGCTTTTTGATGCTTCCCGGCCAGGCTGAGGTGGCAGTCGTCATAAAAG
>DATKWS010000201.1:0-7439 GCA_035529435.1 Patescibacteria group bacterium | reverse complement strand
CCCACCCGTACCGGTAGCAGACAATCTCGCCGCCGTAATCGTCCGCGGTGGCCTTCCACTTGAAATTGAGCGGTACGCCCGGGGGGAGATCGTACTTGATGGGCGACATGGTGGTTCCGATGAATCTGGCGTATCCGAGGTACGTCTCACCGACGGTCAGGAGCGGCCCCGCTTTTACACTTGAAATGAAGCGCCGGATATTTTTATTCAATGTGAAAACCGTGGTGGCATGGTCACAGTAACTTCTCGCCTGAACGGCGAAGAATTGCACCTTTCCAACCTCCAGCCCCTCGACCATGACCTCGCGGCCGGCCTCGTCCGGTGCGTCGTACGATACCCAGTCGGACCACTGGTCCTCGTACCGTGATGGATTCCTGTTGAGATCGCGAACGACGTTGAAGGTATCGGAATACACGCCGTTCGTATCCCTCACGATATCGCACAGGTAGCGGACCGACAGCGGCCTGCACTCCGTTTCGCAGCTCCATCGGAATGTCACGGTCGTCGCGTACGATTGCGTGCCGGCGCTCTGGAGCGGCGGCTTTTCGATGACGGCGACCGGCTCCTCATCGAGGGGGCAGAATACCTCCCAGCAGCCGGTCGAGAGAACGAGGATGGCGAGAGCGGCGAGAACGAGAGCGGTCAGGGCGGTTCGTTTCATCGGTACCCTCCTAGCGTTAATGAATGTTGTGAAGCATAACACAACACCGTTATCGGGGATAACATCGCACGCGGGGTCTCAATCGATCAAGAGCTGGAGTCTGTTTATAGTATACTATTTTATGCCGTTATGACGCAAGAGCAAAACACCTGATGGTTCTCGTATGAAATGGCGCCGATAATTAATATATGTTATAATTTAACTCAGTGCGGACACTCGTGGATTGCATTGAATGAACGGTTCAAACGATGCGTACTGTACACATGGTAACCGCCTCCGCGGTATTTATATTTTTAGCGTTGCTCGGCGCACCGGCCATGCAGCCTGCTGCTCATGCGGCGGTGCAGGGCAATAATGTGCTCCGTCCGATCATGATGCTCCTCGCATCGATCACCGTAGACGGCGATTTCTCCCCCGGCGAGTGGAATCCCGCCCTGGAGAGGCGGGCGGTGAACGGCGATATGCCCTGGGGCCCGAATAACGACCTGATCAATCTCTACGTGAGCTGGGATCTCACCAACCTGTATATCGGCGTCGAGGGGTACAGCTCGACGAATAACGTATTTCTTATCTATATCGATGCCGGTTCACTCTCGACCGGCATTGAACAGGATGATTACTACCCCGGATTCGTCACGCAGGGCGAGGGATGGGATCCCGATTTCGTCCATGCCGTGTGCGAGATGGAGAACGGCATCGGCGCCGATATCAGGAGGATCCTCGGTGACGGGAGCACGGCATCGGTCCCGGGGGCGGAGCATGCCTCACGGTGGGGTTACCACAACAGCAACGGCATCGGCGGATGGGAGATTTCGATCCCCTGGAGCGAGATCGGGCTCGAGGTCGACGGCTGGATCAGGGTCGCGGCGGGACTCGGCTGGGCGACGGACAAGGATGACACCGAGGCGCCGCTCGGCGGCGGGAGCGGCGATGAGCTGGACGCCGATATCGACGGTGACCGGCTGAGTCTCGATAATCCCGTACAGATTGTCTATGACGCGGATGGGGACGGCGAGCCGGAAGAGATCGGCGCGGGGGCCGATTCGGTCGTGGTCCGTTTCGAATATTATGCGCCGGATGCCGCCTCGGTGAACCTCGCCGGCGATTTCAACGGCTGGTGCGATCCGGGAGGCGGGGGAATCGACACGGCGATCGATCCGATGACCGATCCGGACATGGACGGCGTCTGGACGATCGACCGCAGGCTCGCACAGGGCTACTACGAGTACAAGTTCGTCGAGGACGGGTATAGATGGTACGGCGATCCGCTGAACCCGGACCGCAATCCGGATGATAATCTTAATTCTGTAATAATCGTATATGCCCCGCTCGTGTACTATCTCGACCCGATGGACGGTACCGGGATCGCCGTGTCGCGGCCGACCGTCTCTGCGAGCATCGCGTGGGGCGACGGCTCCACGCTCGATCTTTCGACGCTCGAGATATATATAGATGATCTCGTGGTCGCGGGCGGCCCGGCGCACTACGATACGCTGACACGAAAGGCCTCGTTCGCGCTCGTCGATTCCCTCGTGGAAGGCGGGCATGAGCTGAAGGTATCGATTCGCACGGCGGGCGGCGCGCACCACGCCGATTCGTCCCTTTTCGATGTCGATCTCGATTTCAACCCGCCGGTGATAGCGCATACGCCGGTCGGCGACCAGCCGGCCGGGAGTGCCGTCACGGTTTCGGCCGTGATCACCGACGATGAGGAGATCGAGGCGGCGAATTTGTATTACTGGGAGGAGGGGAGCGGTGAGTTCTTCGAGGCGCGGTTTCTGGAGGGACTCGACGATGCCTGGTACGCGGAGATTCCCGCTTCGTACATCATGGAAGGCAGGACGATCCGGTACTATATAACCGCCTCGGACGGGGTCAATACGACGCGCGAACCGGGCGCCGGTGAGCACTCGTTCAACGTCACGGCGGACGTCACGCCACCTGCCGCTACCGAGCATTTCGTCTCGCCTCCGACGATTTCGCCTGATGGAGACGGCTCCGACGACATCGCGCGGATTTCGTTCCGCCTCTCGGAGGCGGCTTCAGTCGACCTGGAGATCCGGACGGCGGGCGGAGCGCCGGTGAGGCGCGTACTCGATGCGGCGGCGTGCGAGTCGGGATACCGGAGCGCGTTGTGGGACGGCACCGACTCTCTCGGAACCGCGGTCGCCGACGGCGCCTATCGGTACCGGATCGCGTGCGTCGACGGGGCGGGCCACCCGTCCGGTATGGTCGGGGGCGACATCACGGTCGACCGGGCGGCTCCCGGCGGGAAGCTCAAGGTCGTACTCCTGTTCCACGCCAACCAGACGGTGAATTATCAGGGCGATACGGCGAACGATGTCTGCTTCAACGGCCTCGTCAAGGTTCTGCGGCAGCATCCCGGCTCCAAATTCATGCTCCATTTCTCCGGCTCGCTCCTGCACGATCTCCAGTGGTTCAATTACCGTAACGCGCCGTCGACCGTCGCGATGTTGCGTGCTGGAGCGGCGGACGGGCAGTTCGAGATCGTGGGGAGCACCTACGCGCAGAACATCCCCTACTCCACGCACATGTGGGACAACGACAAACAGATCGACGTGCAGCGCGAGGTGATAGAGCGGGCCCTCGGGGCGGACCCGGTGAGCTTCTGGAACGCCGAGCGGTGCTGGAAGCAGCAGCTCGTGCCGCTCTTGGCCGACAACGGCTACTTGGCCACATGGGTGGAGAGCCATATTTTATTCGACAGCGGGACGACTGTCCCCGAGCACTCGATACGGATGACGCACCTCGGCGGACGGGAAATCGCCGTCTTCAACGACGATGCCGAGATGATCGGGCTTCTCGACGGGGCGATCGATTCGGGCAACTCGGGAGATCTCATCGCGTATCTTTCGTACCTGCACGGTGAGGATACCTACCGCGACTTCGCCGTCTGCTACTGCGAGGACGCCGAGGCGACGGGGCTGTGGGACTACGAGCACGGGTACGATCCGCAGCCCGACTGGGACAACCTCGACCAGGTGCTCACCGATCTCGAGGCGCTCGACTGGATCGAGCTCACCACCTTCAGCGGGTACCTCGCATCGCGGCATCCCACCGAGATGCTCGTCCCGATCGTCGACGGGCAGGCGAACTGGATGGTCGGCCCCTCGCAGGGGGCCGGGTACGCCGACTGGTTCGACTACAACGAGCGCTCGCCGCTCCTCGCGTTCTACCGCGATTTCTTCACGGAGAAGCGGGAGCGGGTGAAGGCGCTCGAGGACAGCTTCGCGCCGGAGAGCGCGGCGGGCTATCTGGTGCGGCACGCGATCCGAAACTTCGTCGCCCACCAGTTCGAGTTCGGGTGCATCGGGTGCGGCGATTTCTACTGCCAGGATTACCATAAGATGGAAACGCTCGAGGCGGCGTGCATCGCCGCCGAGTACGCTGCGAGTCCCGTGCAGCAGGCCCAGATCGTGACGCGGGATGCAAACGGTGATTCGATACCGGACATGCTTCTCGTCACGCCGGAGGATCTCTTCGTATTCACTCCATACGGCGGGCGTCTTCTCTACTGGTACGATCTCGTGCGCGGCGAGCAGCTCGTGGGGAACGAGATCTTCATGCACGGGTACTACTACGAGGGATGGCGCGAGCACCATGGAGGCGGGTACAACGACGACTATCATTATATGGAGGATTTTGTCTGGAACGCCCCGTACGAATTTCCCGCGGCCCTGCCGTACCAGCGCGTGTACGGTATCCGCAAGAAGTGCTTCAACGAGTTTCTCTCGATAAACGGCTCGCCGGTCGACGGCCTCCTCAACGGCTGGATGGAGACCGCCCAGCTCGGGAGCGACACGTTGCGGTTCTTATACACCGATGCGGACGTGACCCTGACAAAGTCGTTCTACCCGGCCGGCGGCGGGCTCGGCGTCACGTACCGTATCGAGAACAACAAGAGCCAACCCCGCACATTCAGCCACCGGATCGAGAACAGCCTCACCCCGGCGCTCATTGCCGTGATGGATTACGGGCGGGAGAGCATCGCCTATTACGACGGCACGGACACATCGTCCGTGATCACCGCCGGGACGCGCGGCATCGTGAATGCCGTGACGGGGAGCACGGTGGAATATGATTTCACACCCGCCCCGGACGTCCTCTCCGGACGGCGGGACGTCTTCGCGCTCCAGCTCAATCCCGAGTACGGTTACAGTCTCGGTGGTGGGGGAAGCATGGAATATGCATTCGTGATCGCGGCCGGCGTGACGACCGATGCGGGGGATCCGGGACCCGTGCCGAAGTATCCGTACCGCCTCTACCAGAATTATCCCAATCCGTTCAACCCGCAAACGCGTATCGAGTACACCGTCGGGATAAGTGGGCGGGTCGATATCCATATCTACGATGTCGCGGGCCGGCTCGTACGTGAGCTGCTGAGCGCGGAGCGTGATCCCGGGCATTACGCGGTCACGTGGAACGGCGTCAACGACGCGAGCCGCGCCGTCGACAGCGGTATCTACTTCTGCCGGATGCAGAGCGGGGGATTCTCGGATACCAAGAAATTAATCCTGCTGCGGTGATTTCGCTTCTGGCTGCGCTTTCCGGGCGGCGATCATGTAGTGAAAATTGTGATAGCGGCGCACGTACTCACTGCGCGCGAGGATCGTGTAGAGCTTCCACCCGACGGGGCATACATTGGGGTACGTCCGCTGGGGCACGACCGTGATGTCGCGAAATCCCAGCTCCGCGAGCGTCTTTCGCGTCCACCACACGCTCGTCGGGAATTCGTAATCGGCCGGCCGGTGCGACGAGCGGCGGAGCCGGTGGTAGGATGAACGGAGCGCTCGGTGCAACCGCTTCGGTAGAACGATCGATTTCGGAAACTGGTACAGCCCCCACGCGTTGATATCCTCGAGAAACAGGTATCCACCAGGCTTCAGTATCGATCGGAACGATTCGAGAATCCGCGGTATGCCGGCGTACTCGTGGTGAATGAGATCTATGCAGCAGAGTGCATCGAGGGAGTTCTTCTTGAACGGCAGCGCCTGCACCGCGCCGGCGATGTTGTATCGTGAACCGTGTTCGGCACGCAGCGTGTCGAGCAGATCGAATATCAGGTCGAACGCGATCACCATGTGCCCGAGCTCCCGGAGCTGGAGGAATCGCGTGTCGATACCGCACCCGATATTGATAATCGTGCGGGGCAGCCGTGTCACGAGCGAGCTCTCGACGTACTCCCAGAATTCATTTTTTGATTCGCGCCACTGGTCTTCCGAGAATAACTCCTTTCCGCTCAGGCTCGGCTTCGGGCGTTTCATGCTCTCACCGAGCTTCTCTTCCTTCTCGAGACGTTCCTGATTTACATGTTTTGAAAATAGAATCGGTATCCCGTTCCGGACATCGAAGCACCTGCCGCATCCGGTGCATGCCAGGTCCCCACAGCGTTCGTGCAGGTCTTCCCTGCAATCGGGGCACGCGAGAATCTCGAGCAGTTCCTTCGATATCATCGAGTTCGTTTTCATTTTTCGCGCGGTTCGATCTTTCGTGACAAGCGATATTTCTCCGGCGGGCTACGAATCCTCGGGAGAATCGACTCCGCGGCGGGCTCGGATATCCGAGGCCGTTTCCCGGATGCGCTCCCATGCCCGCCTCACGTGGCGTGCCTCGGTGTGCGTCTGCCCGACGCAGAAGCGCAGCGTGTACCGGTCGTTCAGGCGCGTGTGCGTGAGGTACAGCTCGCCGGAGGCGTTGAGGCGCCCCAGCAGCTCCTCGCTGATTTCGTCGCCGCCCCGGTGGCGGAAACAGACGAGGTTGAGCGGCGGCGGCACGGCGAGCTCGAACCACCCGCTCTCCTCGATCCACCGCGCGAACTCCTGCGCCAACTCGACGTGGCGCCGGATGTGGTGGCGCAATCCCTCGACGCCGTAGTGCCTGATCACGAACCAGAGCTTCAGCGCGCGGAAACGCCGTCCGAGCGGAATGTGCCAGTCGCGGTAGTCGATCACGGCGCCCGACTCGGTCGCCTTGTTCTTCAGGTACTCCGGCAGGATGCTCAGCGTCTTGATCAAAGCCGCCCGGTCGGCCACGTAGAAACAGTCGCAGTCGAAGTTGGTGAACATCCACTTGTGGGGATTGAAGCAGTAACTGTCGGCGAGCTCCACCCCGCTGTGGATATAGCGGAATTCGGGGCAAATCGCCGCCGATCCCGACATCGCCGCATCGATATGGAGCCACAAGTTTTCCTCACGGCAGATGCGGCCGATCGCCGGTACGGGATCTATCGCGTTCGACGAGGTCGTCCCGATCGTGGCGCTGACGAAGAACGGATTCTTGCCCGCACGGCGGTCCTCCGCGATCCGTGCAGCCAGGGCGTCGGGGCGCATGGCGAACGTTTCATCGGTTTCGATCATGCGGAGGTTTGTGTTACCGATCCCGGATATTTTGATCCCCTTCTCGATCGAAGAATGTGCCTCGGTGGATGTGTAGGCGACGAGATTTCCGTCGCATCCCTGTTCGTTGGTACGGTACCCGGTCGCGCGCTCGCGCGCGGCGAGGAGGGCGCAGAGGGATGCACTCGATGCGGTATCCTGGATCACACCGCCGCCGGTTCCCTGTGATGTGAATTTCTCCGGAAGACCGAGCATCCCGGCGAGCCAGTCGAGGACCTGCGTCTCGAGCTCGGTGCAGGCGGGGCTCGTCGCCCAGATCATCCCCTGCACGCCGAGGCCGGCGGAGAGGAGCTCCCCCAGCATCGCGGGGAACGATGCATTCGCGGGGAAGTAGGCGAAGAAGTTGGGCGACTGCCAGTGGG
>DATKWS010000200.1:0-5970 GCA_035529435.1 Patescibacteria group bacterium | reverse complement strand
TTCGGCCGCTGAAACCGCCGGACCGGTTTCTTCTGGTTACTCAGTATCGATCCGACGACGAACCCGGAAATGACGATCAATAGTGCGACAATTGCGGCGATGCGTCTGTTCATCTTTCCTCTCTCCCTATTTGAGCGCTGTCCTCGCGAATACCTGGGGTTTCCATTAGTACTCAATATACAACGCGGCGCCACCCATCGTGCCGCCTAAATTGTAATGATTTGTAACAGGTTTATTGACCTCGATCCGCCATTCTTTTGGATATGAATGTCCGGCCGGGCGCGTCCTGCAACAATTCCGCCTGCCGCACGTACTAAAACCATACAATCTGAACCCTGGACCATCGATATTACTACCGGGAGGGCCATATGTTCCTGATATTCCGCCGTGTCGCCGTCACGTTAATCGTACCGTTATTGATTCTGGCTGCTGCCGGGAGTGGATCGGCGGCACCTCCCGCCCCGAGGGATCGTTCCGCCGGTTCGGGCAGGAGCCTCGATCTCGCCGTCGGCGGATACGGGATCAGCCTCGGAAACTCGAAGCGCTTCAGGGGCCTGCGCATCAATGCGGTGGACAGCGGTGTCGAGAACGTGATCGGCGTCAATGTCACGCTGTGGAAACCGGATGAGAATCCCGACGCCGTCGTGCACGGCATCGCCGTGGGCCTGTACGGACCCTCGGCCGATATTCTCGGGGCCATTTCCATCGGACTCGCGGCGGTGCAGGCCGAATCGTCCATATCGGGTATTTCGCTCGGTGGCGCGGCGGTCGTATCCGGCGGTTCGCTGAGCGGCATCAATGTCGCGGGGCTCGCCGTCGTGGCGGAAGGCACTATCCGCGGCATAACGATCGGGGGATTGGCGAATGTCGGCGCCGGGGGGCTTTCCGGCATATCGCTCGGCGGCCTGGCAAACGTGACCGAGGGGGATGTATCGGGAATCACGCTCGGCGGTCTCGCCAATGTGGCCGATGGAAACGTTTCCGGAATCGCCCTGGGCGGACTTGCGTCGATCGTCGATGGCGACCTGAACGGCATCCTCGTGGGCGGACTCGCCACCATATGCGACGGGAAGGCGAACGGGATCATGATCGGCTCCCTGGCGAATATCGCGGGCGGAGGCATGAATTGTATCGGCGCGAGCGGGCTCGCCACCATCTGCGACGGGAACATGAGCGGCGGCGTCGCGAGCGGGCTCGCCACCATCTGCGACGGCGACATGCGCGGCATCGTCGCAAGCGGTCTCGCGACGGTGGCCAATGGGCGGTTTACCGGCATCGCGGCGAGTGGCCTCGCCATGGTGGCCGACGGGAAGATCGAGGGCCTCACCGCGAGCGGCCTCGGAACAATCGGCATCGACGGCATACACGGCATCACCCTGAGTGGAGGGGCCATCATCACGGAGTCGGAGCTGCGAGGCGTCTCGGCGGGCATTATCGGCACGCTCGGTTCCAGTTCCTTCGGCGAGGAGGGTCTTCATTTCCACGGGATCCAGGCGGAGAGCGCCCGCTGGCTCACCCTGCACGGCATCGATATCGATATCTCCCGTGAGCTGAAGGGATACGCCCTGGGGGGCATCCGCATCAGCGCGGGAGAGATCGTCGGCGCCGCCTCGTCGGCGGTGCTGGTCAAAGCGCATCGGTTACGGGGATTCTCGCACGCCCTGGTCAATATCTATGACGAAACGCAGACGGGTCTCGTGGTGGGCATCGTCAATTACGCCGAGGAGTTGCACGGTATACAACTCGGGCTGATCAATATAGCACGGAACAACCGCCCGGGCCTCAGGGTGCTCCCCGTCGTGAACGCCCATTTCGAGTAGATAATACGTTTTTCATCCTCCCGCCCTTTTCATTCATCACGACCGCGATGCCGGGGGTCCGCCGAGGGCCGCCCCGGCCGGCATGTTAAAATTTTAACATTTTTACTGGAACAGGGCCGCCCCGGGAACGTATATTAATCTAAAGTATTCGCCGGGCCTTTCCCGCCAGCCGTGAGTTTCAACCCTGTTCCGGAGGTGCAGTATGCTCCCGCGCAAAGTCTCCCTCATCATCGCAATCGCCTGTTTCGTGGCCATTCCCGTAGCCGCCGGTTCGGCGGCGGCCGGAGAGATCCACAAGGCGGCGGACAGCGGAGATCTGGCCGCCGTCAGGGATCTCCTCGAGAAGGACGCAGCGCTCCTCGAATCGCGCGACGGTGACGGCTCGACGCCGCTTCACATCGCATGCATAAAGGGACATCTCGATCTGGCCCGGTATCTCCTCGGGGAAGGAGCCGATCCGCTCGCGGGCGACAACGAGAACAGCACGCCCCTCCACGTGGCCGCGATCGGTGGAAATACCGCTGTCACGCAACTCTTTCTCGACCGGAACATCGACGTCGATATCAGGGACGATAACGGCATGACCCCGCTTCTGTTCGCCGGTAACCGGGGACAGCGGGAGATGATCGATTTCCTCCTCTCGAAGGGGGCCGATATAAACGCCAGGGACACAAGCGGCGGCGCGATGATCCACGCCGCTTCCTATTCGGGCAACGTCGATCTGCTCAGCTCCCTGATTGCGGGGGGCGCCGACGTCAATGTCGGGCCGGACAGGTACGGAAACACCCCCCTGGCCGGGGCGACATACCGGTGCCATACCGACGCTGCCCGGTTTCTCCTCGACAACGGGGCCGACCCGAACCCGACGGGCGAGAACGTTCAGTTGCCGCTCGAGATCGCCTGTATCCGGAACTGCGAAGAAACCCTGGCGCTCCTGCTCGAGAAGGGCGCACGCGCCGACGGGATCGGCAACAAGACCGGAGGACCGATCATATCCGCGGCCCTGGAGGGCAGGACGAGCCTGGTGCGGACCCTCGTCGATCACGGCGCCGATGTCAACGTCAGGACCGAGTTCGGATGGACGCCCCTCAACGCCGCGGCCCACTCCGGAGACCCGGAGATCATCACGATGCTGCTCGACAGGGGTGCGGATCCATCGGTGACCAGAGATGACGGAGCGACCCCGCTGATGGCGGCCGTATCGAAGGGCCACTCCGAGGCTGCTCGAATCCTCGCGGCACGGGGTTCCGATCTCTCCGCCGCCGACAGGAGCTACGGGTGGACGGCGCTTCACTGCGCCGCCATACGAGGTTACGCCGATATCGCGGAAGATCTGATCGCCGCCGGGGCCGACGTCAACGCGAAGGACGCCGATGGAAAAACGCCCCTCTACTACGCATCGAAACACGGAAACGCGGGCTGCGCGGACTGCCTGAAGAACCACGAGGGGAAAGCCGGCACATGCGAGGAAAACTACGCTCCCTCGAAACAGCTCGGCATGCAGATCAAGGACGGCGAGGCCTACGTCTGGCACCTCGGCCACAGCGGCTGGGCCGTGAAGACGAAAAACAATCTCCTCGTTTTCGACTGCTGGGAGAGCGGCCGCAAACCGGACGAGCCGGGTATCGCGAACGGTGTCCTCACGCCGGACGAGATGGCCGGGCGGAACGTGACCGTCTTCGTCAGCCACGCACACGGCGATCATTACTTTCCTCAAATCATGGAGTGGAAGGAATCCGTCCCCGGCATTCGCTATGTCTTCGGATTCGAGCCCGAGGATGTCGAGAACTACGTCTTCGCCGGACCCCGCCGCATGGTCACGGTGGGCGATCTGAAGATCGCAACGATCGAATCGAACGACTCCGGCGTCGGGTTCCTCGTCGAGACCGACGGAGTGCGGATCTTCCACGCGGGAGACCATGCAAACAGGCAGCGCGATTTCTCCGGCCCCTACTGCGCTGAGATCGATTATCTCGCGAATGATTTCGGGACGATCGACATCGCCTTCCTGCCGGTGTCGGGATGTGGCTTCGGGGACCAGGTGGCGGTGAAGATGGGGGTATTCTACGCCCTGGAAAAACTCGGCCCCGCCGTCTTCGTGCCGATGCACAGCGGGGACAATACAATCACCTACCGGGATTACGCCGACGAGACGGCCGAAAAGGGATTGAAAACCGCCGTGGCGGCGGCAAAGAGCCGCGGTGACCGCTTCCACTACCGGAGGGCAGCCGGGCTGGAGTGATGCCTGGTGGAGTAGATGGATTTCGGAGCTGGGACGCCCTGTTTGTAAGGGAGTCGCTTCGAGAAAGGGATCAATCTTTGTATTCCCCGCTCCACAGCGAGGCAAGGAACTGTTTGAATGGAACTACTGATACCTTTTCTATTTTGCGTGGACGTTCTTCTTGGCTTACACAGAGATACCGTTTCAGATTGTTTTCCTCTGAGAGCGCACGAAGCGATTTGAGATCCTGATTCGAAATATTTTTGCTGGCTTTGACTTCTATAGCCGTGTGATCACCGAGTATAAAATCGACCTCGAATCCTGACTTAGTCCGCCAATACTCCACACTGTCTCCGGAAACGTAATCACGGTAGGCGATGAGCTCTTGAAATATAACTGTTTCGAAGGCCTCCCCGAATTCCGGCGTCCCGATCCGGAATTCCCTCCCCTGGAGCGCCGCGACTACTCCTACATCGAAAAAGTAGTACTTGGAAGAAGCAAGTGGTTTCCGTTTTTTCGACTTCCTCCATGAGGGGACTTCATGAATCACCAGGGTATCTTTCAGAATCTCGAAATATTCATACACCGTTGTCCTGGGCACCTGCGCATCGCCTGCGACATTTGTGAAATTCACTATTCTGCTATTGCACAGTGCGGCCACCTTGAGAAAACGGCTGAATGCCGGCACGTTGCGTGTCGCACCCTCTGCAACGATTTCCTGCTGGAGGTATGAGCCCACATATGCCTCCAGATCGGCACGCGGATCATCAGAGAAATAGATCGACGGCAGCAGGCCCCGCTCCACGGCGCGGGCCATATCGAACCCGTTCCCGAGCTCCCTATAGGTAAGAGGGTGCAGATACTGCGTTCGTGCACGCCCGCCCAGGAGATTGACTCCTCCCCGGCGGAGCTTGCGGGCGCTCGAACCGGTCAGAAGGAATAGAACGCGGTGCTCTTCAATGAGCCGATGCACCTCGTTGAGAAGAACCGGCAGCCGCTGGATCTCATCGATGACCACGACGCGATCCTGTGGGGTAAGTTCCTGCGCCAGGCGCCCGGGATTCTGGCTGAGTGACAGGTAGACCGTGGAATCCAAAAGGTCGTAAACGCGTACATCCTCCATCGTATGGCGAATCAGGAAGGTCTTACCCGTCTGGCGAGGTCCGAACAGGAAATACGACTTCTTTTTCAGAAGTGCCGGCAGATCCAAAACCCTTTGAATATAGGGTGCTTCCGGGGTTATTGTATGATTTGACGACTTCATCGTCATATAGCATGCCATATGACGATCATCATGTCAACTGTTTTTCCGCACTTAAGCAAGGCCCGCAAGATGAAGAAACTCCACCAACAGCCATACTCTTTGACGATCAAATGTTACATCGAACATGTTGGCCGAATCTCGGACGATAACGTTGTGGAATCGTACACGTCCATACGATTGTTGGCCAGGTGATATGCGAGTCGCTCATGCGGTCTGTGCGTACCACTTGCAGAAAATACGCCCAATTATCTGTCCTCATGCAGCCTTGCGATAATAGTACCGCAGCATACCGCCGAGCCGATCGCGACAAAGAACTTCGCCATCACGTCGGTTGACTTCCGCCCCTGGTTCGATCACTCGATTCGCGAGACCTTGGTGATTACGTTCCATGTGGAAATGATCCAGGAACGTACTAACTGAGTTTCGTGGCGACTTCTCGCCGAAAAAGATCATTCGATTGAGACAATCTTCCTTGAGCGAGCGGTGGAAACGTTCCACGTGGGCGTTCAAATTCGGACTTCGTGGAGGGAGCTGCACCGATATAAGGTGAACACGACGCGTGGCAATCTCCATCACGAATAGCAGATAATAGGTGACCAATCCGCCTTTTGCCCACACTTCGACCGTCGTGAAATCGATCGCTCCCAATGCGTCCCAGTGGGCTC
>DATKWS010000199.1:0-3010 GCA_035529435.1 Patescibacteria group bacterium | reverse complement strand
CCGCGGGGGGCGGTGTTACATTGCAGTATTGCGCGCCGGGAACCCGGGGTGCTCGAAGGTGCGCGAACCGCGTGCCGGAGGCTCCCGGCCCCGCCCCATGCGGGGCGCCCGCCGAACGTACAAGCTTCCTACCGGCGCGCGAAGCAGCCCACGAGGGATGGAAAGGATCACATTCACAGAATGCGCATCGCGATTATCGGCATACGGGGATTGCCGCCCCGCTACGGCGGATCCGAGACGATGGTCGAGGAGCTGGGAAGTCGGCTCGCCGCGGCGGGGCACGAGGTCATCGCCTACTGCCGGTACCATAACGCCAAGGACAGCGAGGAGCTCCACAGCTCGTACCGGGGTATCCGTCTCATCCACCTCCCCTCGATCAACACGAAGAATCTCGATACGATCACCCATTCATTCCTCGCTTGCTGGCACATCGGCCTGCGCAATACGGCCGACGTCGTATTCGTGCTCAATCCGGGGCACGCCGTCCTTCTGCCCATTCTCAAGCTGTTCGGCAAGAAATTCCTCGTCCAGATAGACGGAATGGACTGGACGCGGAAGAAATGGAATCCCCTCGTACGGCGCATGTTCCGCTGGTCGATGAACCTGGTGAACCACTGGTCCAAGGAGGTTCTCACCGACAATCCGACGATGCTCGATTGGTACCGAAAGACATATCACCGGGAAATCCATATCCTCCCGCACGGGGCGAACACCCCGGAGCGCGAGGGCACCGCGGAGCTGGCCAAGCACGGCCTCGAGCCGAACGGCTACTACCTCTTTATCGGGCGGCTCATCCCGGAGAAGGGCGTCCACTACCTGATCGACGCCTACTGCAACGTCGATACCCAGAAACCCCTCGTGATCGTCGGCGGCAGCGAGTACACGACCGAGTACGTCCACCGGCTCCAGGAGTGCGGCGACGACCGTGTCCGTTTTCTCGGCTATATCTACGGGGAGGGATCGCGACAGCTCATTTCGAACTGTTACGTCTACGTGCAGCCCTCGGAGGTCGAGGGAACCTCACCGGTCCTCCTCACCGCCATGGGGTACGGTAAGTGCGTCGTGGTGAACGGCATCCCCGAGAACCTCTACACGATCGGGGACGCCGGGCTCCATTTCGACATGAACAGCGTCGACGATCTCGCCGAGAAGATCCAGATGCTCGACGGAAAGCCCGAATTGGTCGCCTCGTACGGGGAGCGCGCCCGCTCGCGCGTCATCGAACATTTCAACTGGGACCGGATCGCCGAGGATACGCTGGAGATTTTCAAGAGCCTCTGATAGGCAGCGCGGCTGCGGCCCCCCTATCGTGTTTCCCCTAAAACTTCCCGGTAGATCTCCTCGATCATCCGGTAGTGTTCATCGCGGCCGTAGAGTCGCTCCGCCTTCTCGCGGGCACGGCGCCCCATTTCGCGCCTCCGCGCCGGATCGTCGAGCATCGCCCCCAGGCGTCCCGCCAGTGCTTCCACGTCCCCCACGGGGAAGAGATACCCGTTCACGCCGTCCTCGACCATCTCGGGGATACCACCGACATTCGAGGCGACGACCGGACGCGCGCAGGCGAACGCCTCCATGATCGAGAAGGGAAGGTTCTCGTACCAGCGCGATGGGAGAACGACGAACTGCGCCTCGGAGAGAATCCGTTTCAGATCGTCTCCGGCCTGGTATCCCTTGAAATGTACCCGCTCCGTGCCCAGGCCGGCGGCGAGCGCGCGGAGCTCCGCCTCCACCGGCCCTTCACCCACGATCCACAGCTCGCCGCGGTCCATGGCGGCGACGGCCCGGATCAGCGTATCGAGCCCCTTCTCGAAGAGGAGCCTGCCGATATAGAGAAAGTACCCCTTCTCGCCGCCCGGCCCGTACGCGTCGAGATCGACGAAGTTCGGTATCGGCGTGATACGCTCCGGGGTGAATCCGCCCTCGACGAGCTTCGATTTCAGGAAACGGCTCGGCGTTATGAAATGCCGCACGCGGTGCGGCACCCGGCTCAGGCGCTCGTAGTACATCGTGAGCATCGCAATGAGGCTCGCGGCGAGACTCCCCTTCTTGCACCGGTGGAGCAACACCTCGTAGAAGCGGTTCGGGAGGCACCGCTCGCATATCTCGCCGTGCGAGAGAAACGACGTGTTCGGACAGACCTGCCTGAAATCGTGGAGCGTCCAGACAATCGGGATGCCGCGCCGGTGCAGCGGCCCGACGATCGACGTTGTGAGGTGTCCGTGAATATTGTGGAAATGGGCAATATCGGGGCTTACCTCGTCCACGAGGGCCGCGATGCTGCGGGCCGCCTCACGGTTATGAATACTGCGGCTGAGGACGGTCCATGCGGCCCGTGGGGAAAATTCGGCGAGGAGAGAAGGGAAATCGATCTCGGGAGCGAAGTACCGCGCGTACGGCGACGGGAGATTCTGGGGATGCTGCATCGCGAACGGTATGACCTCGTGCCCTCTTTCCTCGAGGAGCTTCGAGAGGTTGAGCATGTACGTGGAATCCCCGCCCCGGTAGTAGTAAAAGGTCTGAACCATCAGGATCTTCATAACACGCTGTATCCACGTAATATACGCTATTTCTTCACTGACGCGCGCCCCTCGCGCCCGCGCCTGCCGGCCCCGGCGCGGCCGCTGCGAGACCACTGTAGCGCAAAGAACCCGGAATAGCAAAGGAAATGCCGTTTAACATACAGTGATGTAACAGGATAAACAACTTGACGGGAACGCTCCCGTATATTATAAAAAAGTACTGGCAGGTCAACGGATAACGCTCTAATCGGAGGGCCCTATTGAAAACCAAAGCGATAATATCCAGTATAGGTGTATTGGCATGTCTACTCGCGATAACGGCGGGCACGGCGTTCGGACAGGCGACCGGTGGACAGAGTGTATTCCACTTCGGAGGCGGCTATGCGAAGGCGATTGTCGATGATGCAGGGGGTGGGATGGTCGGCGCGCGCATTTTCGCCGGTAAAATGCTGACCAACAACCTGTGTCTGGGTATCACGGCGGGGTACGAT
>DATKWS010000198.1:0-10387 GCA_035529435.1 Patescibacteria group bacterium | reverse complement strand
ATCATCCCCGATCGGTGCGTCGATGCATGAAGCGGGTGCCTGAACGGCACCCGCTTTTCGTTTGTCCCCCCGTTCATTACACTTGTCTGCACGCTTGAAACCCGATATAAATAGGAAACCGTAACATGGGGGTACCGTTGTCCGGGGATGCGTATCCGGTGAAAATCAGACAACAGCGGAACAACCGGATACTGCTGTCCGCCGGTGCATGTCTCATCATCGCGCTCTACCTGCCGGTTCTGACGAGGCTCGTCGACCAGTGGTTGAGCGACCCGAACTATCGCCACGGAATCATCATTCCCTTCGTATCGGCCCTCATCATATGGCGAAAACGGGATGAACTGAAGGGACTGCGCCCGGGCGGCGGCACCGGATGGGGCGTGGTACTGATCATCGCCGCCGCGGCACTTCTCATCGGGGGAACGGCCGCATCGGAGCTCTTCACGACGAGGATCTCGCTGCCCGTCCTTTTCATCGGCGCATCGTTCTTCCTCCTCGGGACGGCGTTCACGGCACGGCTCGCCTTCCCGCTCCTGTTTCTCTTCATGATGGTTCCCCTTCCCTACATCATCTACTACAAGCTGACATTCCCGCTCCAGCTCTTCAGCGCGCGGCTCAGCGCCGGCATTCTCGACATGCTTCAGATAAATGTGATACGCAAGGGCAACGTCATCCACCTTCCCGGCTACTCGCTGGAAGTTATCGCCGCGTGCAGCGGACTGCGCTCGCTCATGACCATGGTCACGCTGGCACTCATCTTTGCCGGCTTCTCCGATCTCTCGAACACGAGGAAGGCGCTGCTCGTCGCGTGGGCGGTCCCCGCCGCGATCGCGGCGAACACGATTCGACTCGTCGTCACGGCGGTCGGCGCATATACCGTCAGCGGCAGCTTCGCCGACGGCGTGCTCCACGATATTTCGGGGCTGATCGTCTTCTTCGCCGGATTTCTCATGCTGGCGCTCTTCGCGTGGGTGCTGAAATGGATCAAGTGAAACCGATACGGATAGTGACCCTGCTGCTTCTTATCGTCGCCCTGACCGTCTATACGTATATGCTGCGGTACCGCGAAGCGCAGAGACCGCCGTCGCCCAACCTTGCGGGCATTCCAACGGTCATCGGCGAGTACGAGAGCACCGAAGCATACCAGCCCGCCGAGGCGCTGCTCCTTCTCGGGGCGGATGCGACCGTTTTCCGCACGTACCGGAATGCCGGGGGACATACCATCTGGCTCTTCCTCGGTTACTTCGGAACACAGCAAGAAAACTCGCAGATACACTCACCGAAACATTGCTATCCGGGGGCCGGTTGGGATATCGTGGAGGAAGGAACGCTGCGGATCGGCCCTCCGGGTGCGGAGGCGTCCGTGAAGCGCCTCGTGATATCCGACGGCAGGGAGCAGCGCGAGGTCGTTTACTGGTTCGACACGCGCGGCGGCGTGATCACGAACGAGTTCGCCCTGAAGTGGTACCAGATGAAAAGCGCCCTCCTGCAGCAGCCGCAGGCGGCCGCGTTCGTACGATTCTCGACCGAGGTCTCTCCTGCCGCGCCGGAACACGCGCGAACGGAACTGATACGTTTTATCGAGGCGATCGGCCCTCGCATCACGGAAACGCTCCGGGGCCGTACAGTCCCCGCGGCGGAACCCGAACGGAAGGGCGGCTAGCCGAGGAGCGGTCACATGGCGTCTTCGTTGTTCTCGAAGCGGCTACCGGGACGATACGGCGGCGGGACAGGGAATGTTTTCAACATCTTTGCCGAAGCGCTCTCCCTTCTGCGGAACGGGTGGCTCGCCGTTCCCCTCATCCTCTACTTCGCGTTGCGCCTCGCCATTATCTTCCTGTACCTCGCGAGCGTGACCGAACCGCTCAGCTCCTTCTGGGCGCTCCTCGTCGGGGGACTCTCGGGAGAGGAACTGAGTCATTACCCGGCTCACCTGATCCTCATGCCCGTCATCCTGAGCCGGTTCGATATGGCTCTCGATATCCTCGTATCCGTCCTGTTCCAGGGCGCGACGATCTCACTCATCGCGGCGGCGTACCGGCGCAGGCCCGTATCCCTCGCGGCGGGATTCTCCGAAGCGTCGAGGGACTATCTCCATTTGATCGTTGTGATGTTCGCCGTCTCGATCGCCCTATTCGTATGTCTCAACGTGCCGCGGCTCCTCACCACCGGCCTCGGCGGCGCGATGCGGCTCGGCATTACCGGCCTGGCGCTCCTCCTCGGCCTCATTATGCAGGCGCTCTTTCTCTATGCAATTCCCCTTGTCGTTCTCGAGCGCCGCTCCGCGCCGCGGGCCATCGCCGCAAGTGCACGTTTCACGCGACGCAATGCCTTCACGACATTCCTGCTCGTCGCCGCGCCGTTCGTCCTGACCGTCCCCACCCTGCTCCTCGGCTTCAGGGCGGAGATGATCGCGTTCCGCATCTCGCCGGACTTTCTGCTCATCAACCAGATCGCGGGTGAAATCATGCAACTGATCGCCACGTACCTCGTAATCGGCGGGGCGACGATCGCGCTGATCCGGGGGATGCGGGCGGATACCGGCACAAAACCGATAAAACGATCCATGGAGGCTGTCAATGAAACTGCCCACCGAGCGGGAAACAATCGCACGGTCCGGACCGGCGTGTGAATCGATGTTGCGGGGCGGTGTGCCGGCACGGAAGCGCCGGCGCCGCGCGCGCGCGAATGAACGGAGGCGCCGCCCGTGGCCGCCTGTAGGCGTGATCGCGGCCGTCACCCTCCTGGCGGCGCTGTTGGCTGCTTGCGGCGGGGGTTCCCCTCGCTACGAAGCCGAAAAGGCTCTGTTCGAGGCGCGGAAGATGCGGGAACAACTCGTCCAGAACAGATCGAGCCCCGAATTCATCGACAAGACGGTCGATGCTTATCGCGCCATCGTCGATCGATTCGCGGGCGGGATGGATCGGACGGAAGGCCTCGGCGAAATCGTCATTTCGGCGCAGATGGAGCTCGCCGAGTTCGAGTTCCGTACGGGACGCTTCGACGAGGCGATCGCCGACTTCGATAAGGCGTACCGTATCGCCGGGAACGAACCGGCGGCGCGGGCGAACGCACTCTATTCGACCGCGTTCGTGGCGGAAACGGCGGATGATTTCCCGGATGCCATCGAGCGGTACGAGCGGTTCCACCGTGAATTCCTCGGGGAGGGATCGGTGGACGCCACCGCCCGGATGAATTCCCGCTACCTGATAACACCCCTCAAGCTCGCCGACCTCAACGCGCGGGCGGGAAACGGCCAGCAGGCCGGATCGTGGCTGGACGAGGCGGAACGGATCTACCGCACCGCCATCTCGGGCTCGCAGGATTCCGCACTGGTCAAGGAGATGCGGTTCAACCTCCTGACAACGTACCTCAAGGGTGAGCGCTGGAACGACGCGCACGCCCTGATACGAGACCTCGAGGCCCGGTACGGCAACGAGCGCGACCTCCCGGGCCTGTACTTTGTCGAAGCGAAGATCTACCGGGACGGGTTCGGAAACGCCGCGCGCGCCCTGGAGATATTACAGAACATTTATCAACGCTATCCCGAATCGCCGGAGGCGGCGAGCGCCTTGATGACGGCGGGCGGCATGCAGTTCGAGGCGGGGCGGTACGATGAGGCGCGGCGGCTATACCAGTCGGTGATCGACACGTACGGAGATACGGACGCGCGGATCGTGGAGGCCTCGTGGCAGCTCGCCCAGATCGCCGAGATGCGCGGCAACTGGGTGGACGCGTCGCTGCTCTACAATCTGATCTACACGAATCACCCCGGTACGATCCAGGGACTCGAGGCACCGCTCAGGATCGCGTACTACTACCGGAACCGCAACGAGCGCGAGGCCGCCTCCTCGGCCTTCGAGCGCGCGATCGAGCATTACGAGGGCCTCGTCGCAAGCCAGATCTCCGAGGAGGTGCGGGTGATAGCGGAGGAATACCTGATCCGTGCGCTCGTCGAACAGGAGAAATGGCAGGAGGCGGCGCGGCGTCTGCTCGAGCTCCCCGACCGGTATCCCCGGTACCACCGGTTCAGGGAGAATTACCTGAGGGCCGCCTCCATTCACGAACGCGAGCTGAATGACCCGGAGCGGGCGGCGGAGATACTGAGGGATTGCATGAACCGCTATCCCGGCACGGATCTCGCCGCGGAGGCCGAGAGGCAGCACAGGAGGATCACGGGCACGAGATGATACATCTATCCGCGATACTCGCCTTCGCCGCGGCCGGATTCCTTCTGGCGCTCGCGCTGGCGCATACCAAACGGAAACCGAGACGTCCCCAGGTGATGCTTTTCATATTCTCCGCGTTCCTTCTCGCCGCGATCGAGATCACCGTTGCGTTTCTGGTACTGGCGCGCACGCCCGAGGGCGTCCTCGGCGCGTTCAGCGTACTGCTTCCCTCCCTCATCTTCCTGCCCGCCGTGGGGCTTCCATTCTTCATGACATTCGGCAGGAGAAACGACCGCGAGATCCTCTCGGAGAACTTGAAGGGGATCATCACCCTGGGTGTCCTGCTCGTCGTGGCCGCATTCATCGTCCCGCCGCGCCTCGTGATCGAGAAGATCCATTTCGCCGAGGGCGGTCCGTTCTGGGGGATGACCTTGTCCGGATTCGGGAAGGGAATCGGCGTCTACGTGCTGCTCGTGAACGTCTTCTTTCTGTTCTATTTCGAGAATACGTACCGCGCCGCCAACGTTCCCGAGAAGGTCACGCTGAAGTATCCGTTCCTCGGAATTCTCGCGGCCTCCGTCATCAACTTCATCGTCATGAGCAGGCTCGTCGCGCTCTCCGTCATAGATATAAATTTCATGGCAATCCAGTCGTGCGGCATCATCATGATCTGCGCGACCTTTCTCTTCGCGACGGTGCGCTACCGGCTCTTCGACGTGAAGGCCTACATCAGCCGGGAAGTCGCCTCTTCGGTCGTCACCGTCATAATTGCCGGGCTGTACCTCCTCGCGCTCGCGCTGATCTCGTATCTCACGGCGGCGCTGGGCGTACCGTTCGACCGGCTCACGCTCATCGTGCTCGGCATCTTCGCCGTATTCATCCTTCTGGCGGTATCGATCTCCGGGCGTGCGAGGATGCGCCTGCGGCATTTCGTCAACGAGAACTTCTACCTCAACACATACGACTACCGCAAGGAATGGCGAAAATACGCGCACCTGATGGCGTCGAGCACGTCGATCGACGAGCTCTCATCGAATCTGATCAGCACCGTGTGCGAGACGATCGCCGCCCAGCAGGGATTCGTCCGGATCGCCGTGCGGGGAGGCATCACCGCCTACTACGGTATAACCGCCGATGCGATAGATGATGCACTCGTGGCGCGCGTCATGCGGCGCTCGTCGGAGGATGCGGTGATCATCGCCAAGGATTCGGCGTTCGATGCGACCGCCGGCACGGAGACGGAGCCGGGCACGCACATGGCGCCTGACGGAACGGCGGAGCCGGGCACGGGCGGCGATCGGGGCGCCCGTTCCTCATCAGGCGATTGGATCGGCGCCGTGGCGTACCTCGGCGCGGGAGATGAGTGCCGTGGATTCATCGCGCTGGGACCAAAGCACATGAATACTTCGTACTCATACGAGGATCGTGAGTTCCTCGCGACGATCGCCGATCAGGCGCTCCTCTCCATCGAGAATCTCATCATGGAGGAGCGCATCATCGAGTCCAACCAGATGGAATCGTTCAACCGCTTCGCCTCGTTCGTCGTCCACGATCTGAAGAACACCGTCGGCATGCTCTCCATGACGGCGGAGAATGCGCGCGAGAACATCCATGACGCCGATTTCCAGCGCGATGCGATCGGAACGATCAAACGCTCCGTCGAGAAGATGCAGCAGTTGATCGACTCGCTCAATACGCACACCTCGCCCGGAGCGATACGCAGAACGCGGATCGACATTACAACCCTGATCGAGCAGGCGGTGCAGAACCTCGGCGCCATCGCCGCTTCCCGGCATGTCTCCGTGATAACCGGCGGCGGGCGTGGTATACTGGCGGAGGTCGATCCCACGGCGTTGCGCCGCGTGATCGAGAACCTGGTACTGAACGCGATCGAGGCGACCCCGGAGGGCGGACGGATCGAAATCGACGCCGGAGAACGGGGAGCGCACGATATCGAATTTGTCGTGAGGGATACGGGGACCGGATTCGACCCGGGTTACCTGCACACCGATCTATTCAGGCCGTTCCGGAGCACCAAGAAGGACGGCTTGGGGATCGGCCTCATTCTGTGCAAATCGCTCGTCGAAGCGCACGGAGGCGCGCTTTCGATCGAGAGCGAGCCCGGGCGCGGCGCGGCGGTCAGGGTATCGCTCCCCGCCGGTGAAGATCCGGCATGATACACCTCGCGGCGCCAGCGAGAAGAGGAGACGATCGGCATTGCAGCAAAAAACGCTCCTGATAGTGGACGACGAGGAGGCTATACTCAAGCAACTCACGTGGGGACTGGGGCGTGACTTCAACATCGTCACGGCCCGGACCCCCGACGAGGCGCTGGGGGCCGTCAAGACGCACAGGCCGGGCATCATGATCCTCGATCTCTCCCTCAGCGATGATCCGGCTCAGCTCGAGGGATTCCACGTGCTCGAGTCCTCGCTCCAGGTGATTTCCACCCTGAAGGTGATCGTGATCACCGGCCATGACGAGCGTGAAAACGCCCTCGAGGCGATCTCCAAGGGGGCGTATGATTTCTACGCCAAACCGGTGGTGATCGACGAGCTCCGTATCCTGATCCGGCGGGCGGCGCAGCTCCTCTCGCTCGAGGAGGAACTCGCGGCGCTGCGCAGGCGTGCAGGCGAGCGACATGAATTCGAGGGGATCATCGCCCTGTCCGAGAAGATGGTGTCGGTCTTCGACACGGTGAAGCGCGCCGCACCCACCGATGTCACGATTCTGATCACCGGGGAGAGCGGCACGGGCAAGGAGCTCGTCGCAAGCGCCATTCATCGCCGGAGTCCCCGGCGGGACGGGCCGTTCGTCCCGATCAACTGCGGGGCGATCCCCGAGAATCTCCTCGAGAGCGAACTCTTCGGTCACGAGAAGGGGAGCTTCACCGGCGCCCACACCTCCCGCCCCGGCAAATTCGAGGTGGCCGACGGGGGGACGGTGTTTCTCGACGAGATCGGCGAGCTGCCCCTCGCCCTCCAGGTCAAGATCCTCCGCTTCCTCCAGGATCAGGTGATCGAACGGGTCGGCGCGCGCGAACCGATCGAGGTGGACGTGCGCATCATCGCCGCCACAAACAGGAATCTGAACGAGATGATCGCCGAGCGTACCTTCCGCGAGGACCTGTTCTACCGGATCAACACGATCGACATCGATCTGCCCCCCCTGCGCGAGCGCGGCGACGATGTGACGCTGCTCGCGATGTACTTCCTGAACCGCTTCAACAGGGAGTACTCGAAGAACATCCGCGGCTTCAGCGATGCCGCGCTGGAAACCCTCCACCGCTACTCCTGGCCGGGTAACGTCCGCGAGCTCGAGAACAGGCTGCGGCGCGCAATCATCATGGCGCCGGAAAAGATTATACAACCGGACGACCTAGACCTGCCGCACCCAAAGACCCTCGCCGCGGGAGCCGGAGCGCCGCACGAGACGGCCGTGCTCCCCGGCAAAACGCTCAGGGAGGCCCGGGACGAACTGGAGTACCGGCTGATCACGCGGGCCCTGCTCAACTCGACCGGCAACGTCTCGGCGGCGGCCCAGGAGCTGGCGGTGAGCCGGCCGACACTCCATGATCTCATGAAGAAACACAGCATCGATCCGGGAGATTTCAGATCACTCAAGGGCGGTCGATAGATGAAAACGGGAAATGCCCTCATCGCCTGCCTGCTCGGTATGCTGCTCGCCGCAGGGTGCGGCGACGACAGCGGCCTTCCTCCCCCGCAGTATCCGGATCGTGACACCCTCGAGGTGGCGTTCCAGGACGGTGTGCACCCGTACGAGACGTACTTCGGGACCCGCGACGCCGTGATCAAGGACGGCCCGTCACCGGCATTCATCAACGGCAATTTCGGCGCGGAACCCCGTGACACGCTGGGAGTCGTCCGTGCCGGCAGCGGTTACTACGAGAGACGGCTCCTCGTCAGGATGGATCTCTCCGGCCTCAGCGAGTGCTCGGCGGTGATCGATGCACGGCTCTCGCTCCGCATCGAATCCGATCTCGCCGACCCGCTCGTTCTCGAGGTGTACGAGGTGGAGGTGCCCCCGGCCAATCCCGCCTCGTGGACGGAGGGTACCGGCGAGCTCTTCGCGGGTGTTTCGTGGTCAACGGTGGACGGAACGGCCCCCTGGGTCACGGCGGGCGGAGATTATGCCATTGCGATGCTCGATGCACAAACGGTGCACGCCGATACGGCCGTAACCTTCGCGCTCCCCGGCCCGCTCGTTCTGGCCTGGATCAAGGAGCCGTCCACGAACCACGGCGTCATCATCAAGGCACGGGATACCAGCAGCGAGCGTTCCGTGCGCGTGCATCTTAGGGAGTCGAGCATTCCCGCGGACCGGCCGAAACTCGAGCTCCTCTATTTCAAATCGGGGTGAGGCTGACCGCGTCTCTCCGCCGGGGGCGGAGACGAGCTGCTGCGTGGCGGCGAAGACGGAGCCGGCGGCGGGGACGGTGCGCGCCCGGAGCACGCACGGCCGCCCCGTTCACGAAGCCCCGCCCGGCGGTACCACCTCGATCTTGAACCGTCCCGTGCTCTTGGCCTCCCCCATGTATAGTGTGCGGTGCGGGAACGGGATCTCGATTCCCCGCTCGTCGAACGCCTTCTTGACGCGCCGCCGGAACTCGCGCGCCACGGCCCACTGCTTGAGGGGTATCGTCTTGAACATCACCCTGATATTCACCGATGACTCGCCGAAGCTGTCGAGACCGAGCACCTCGAGCGGCTCGAGAATCATGGGGGCGAATTCCCCGTCATTTCGCATCTCCTCGGCGACCTCCCGCAGGATGTCGCTGACATGGTCGACATCCTCCTTGTAGGCAACGCCGATATCGAGGAGTGCCCGCGACCATTCCTTGGTCATGTTGGTCAGGACCGAAATCGCCCCGTTGGGCACCACATGGACATTTCCCTCGAGGTCCCTGAGAACGGTGGTCCTCAGCTTGATCGCCTCGACCAGCCCGGCCTCGCCCGCGACACGGACCACGTCCCCCACATTCATCTGGTTCTCCATGAGAATGAAGAATCCGCTGATGACATCCTTGACGAGACTCTGCGCGCCGAAGCCGACGGCGAGCCCGACGATGCCGGCCCCGGCGAGGAGCGGACCGATATCGATACCGATCTCCTTGAGGATCATCAGGAGCGCCGCGATCAGTACGACGACGCGCAGTGTGTTCTCGAGAATGTGCGACATCGTCTCGGCGCGCTTCTGCCCCTCGACATCGAGCCTGTCCCTCCCGGTGAATTTCTGCTTTGACTTTCGTATCAGGAGCCGGAAGATCCTGAGCACGATGAACGCACCCACGATGATGATTACGATCCGGATTCCGCTCGAGATCGCCCACTGAACCAGTAGATCGAGGATTTCCCTCATCGAAACCTCCCTTGCCATCAACAATTATAGCTTCACGACGTCCCCGCCGGAAATGCGGCGGCGACGGTTCTCGCACGATTCTTAACAGTATTACCATGAACGGGGCAAAATATAAACCGCTCAAATCCGGCACCCCTCATGCAAGAATTCTTAAATCGGAACTGTTTGATATCGCGGGCGGTGCCGCACATGTTCCGTTTGTGCCGGATGATTGCGTATCGCTGCGCATGGCGCCCCGGGGCCGGTCCCGCCGGGCCGGCGGAACGGCACGCAGAGTCAACGAGAGGAATGCACTATGCATCTCGTACGCGCCCTTCTGGTAGCCGCAGCCCTGATCCCGCTCTCGTGCGGCGCGGGTGATCCCGCCTCCCCCGGGAGCGGTACACCGATCCACATCACGTCCGGGTACCCCCAGCGTGGGGTCGTGCACGGCGCTTCGTTCCTGTCGTGGGACTCCGAAACGATCGCCGAAGCGGCGCGTGGCAAGATCATGATCGCCCCGATCGAATTCTACTTCGCACCGGCCGCGGAGGATATCATCAGCGAACTGAAGTCCCTCAATCCGGATATCAGGTTGCTCGGATACCAGCTCGTCATGGGCGTCCCTACGCTGTGGGCGGACACGAGCGGCATTGCCGGGCAACCTTCGTACAAACGGGAGTACTTCGAGGCGGTCGTCGACGACTCCACGGAGCGCAACCTGCTCATCGCCTACCAGAAGGAGTACGCGAGCGAGATACGCAGGCGGCTCGGTGACGATTTCATCCAGGTCGGCAACGGGCTCCTCCCCCATACCGACGGCGAGCTCGCGTCGATCCTGAACGGCATATTCTACGAGG
>DATKWS010000197.1:0-4411 GCA_035529435.1 Patescibacteria group bacterium | reverse complement strand
CTGGCGCCGTTCAAGAAACGGCGTGCCGGCGCCCTCTCGGGAGGGATGAAGCAGAAGCTGGCCCTCTCCTGCATGCTGATGCATGAGCCGGGTGTGATCGTGCTGGATGAACCGACGTACGGCGTGGACCCCGTTTCGCGCAGCGAATTCTGGGAAATCCTGCGATCGCTGTCGGGGGAAGGAAAGAGCATCCTCGTCACCACGGCCTACATGGACGAGGCGGAGTTGTGCGATCGTATCGGCCTGATCTTCGAAGGCGAGATCATGGCGCAGGATGAACCGGCGAAACTGCGCGGCGGCTACCGTTACCCGCTCTACGTGATCAAGACGGAAGAGGTCCAGCGCGTCTACGCCGCGCTTCGGAGGGAGGGAGAATGCGCGCAATGCGCGCTATTCGGTGACGGGGTCCATTTCACCGATGAAGATGGTTGGGGGCGGGAGGGGATTATCGCCGTGCTGGACCGCCTGCGCCTGCCGTACGGCGAGGTGACACGCGCAGAGCCGGATCTCGAGGATGTGTTTCTGCGACTCATGCACCACCGCGGTGGGGAAAGGGTGGCGGGGATCCAATGAGCAACGGCGGATTCGCGGTAACGGCCGAGAATCTGACACGCACGTTCGGTGATTTCACGGCGGTGGATCACGTCAGCTTCCAGGTGCCGCGCGGGGAGATATTCGGTTTTCTGGGGGCCAACGGCGCGGGGAAAACCACGACGATCCGCATGCTGTGCGGCCTCCTCGCGCCCAGCGGAGGCCGGGCCACCGTCGCGGGATTCGATGTGAGGACCGATGCGGAACGTATCAAGCAACACATCGGCTACATGAGCCAGCGTTTCAGCCTGTACGAGGACCTGACCGTACGCGAGAACATACAGTTCTATGGCGGGATATACGGCCTCGGGCGGGCCGCCATCGCCCGCAAGACGGAGCAGTTGCTCGATCAGCTCGGCCTGTGGGAGCACGCCGACAGGCTGACCGCATCGCTTCCCCTCGGATGGAAGCAGCGGATGGCGCTCGGTACGGCCCTGCTGCACGATCCCCCGATCGTTTTCCTCGATGAGCCGACCAGCGGCGTCGATCCCGAATCGCGCCGCCAGTTCTGGCTCCTCATATACGGGCTCGCCGCGGGGGGAAAAACGGTCTTTGTGACCACGCACTACATGGACGAGGCGGAATACTGCCGGCGCGTATCGATCATGCGGGACGGCCGCATCATAGAACTCGATCGTCCCGGCCGCCTCAAGGACAAGTACGGGGTGCGAACGATGCAGGATGTATTCGTGCGGGCCGTCGGGGAAAATAATGTTTGACCGCATTTTCCTGAGTATCGTTAAAAAGGAATTCCTGCACGTCGTGCGGGATTGGCAGACGCTCGTGATCATCATCGTCATGCCGGTACTGATGCTCCTGCTCTTCGGTTACGCCATCACCCTGGAGATGAGGCAGATCACCATCGCGCTGGTCGACCATTCCCGGTCGCCGGAGAGCCGCGCATTTCTGGAGCGGATTCGCGCGTCGGATTTTTTCGAGGTCGCGGCCGTGAATGTTCCCGAAGCGCAATTCGAACGGCTGTTCCAGGAGCGGCGCTCTCGCTGCATTCTCGTCATCCCGCATGATTTCGCGCGATCCCTCGAGCAAGACGCCGAGACGGACATCCAGCTTCTCATAGATGCCAGCGATCCCAATGCGGCGAATTACATCCAAAAATACCTGATGCAGGTATCCACCGGGTACGACGCCGCCCGCAACCCTTCATTCACGATGCCGCTCCGCCTCGAGCCGCGCCTTCTGTACAACCCCGATCTCAGATCGGAGTACTTCTTCGTGCCGGGGCTCATCGCCGTGATCATACTGTTGATCAGCGCGCTGCTGACCAGCATCGCGATCGTGCGGGAAAAGGAGGTCGGGACGATGGAGCAGATACTGGTCAGCCCGGCGCATCCCGTGCAGATCATCCTGGGCAAGGTGGTACCGTTCATCGTGCTGGGCTTCGTGGACAGCGTCCTGATCCTCGTGATCGGTCATTTCTGGTTCGGCGTACCCATTCACGGGTCGGTCGTTTTTCTGGGTCTGTCACTCATCCTGTACATCTTCACCGGTCTCAGTTTCGGCCTGCTCATTTCCACCGTGGCGAACACGCAGCGTCTTGCCATGATGGCGACGCTGCTTGCCACCATACTTCCGACAATCATGCTGAGCGGTTTCATCTTTCCCATACCGAGCATGCCCGTGGTCTTCCAGTACGTCAGCAGGATCGTGCCGGCGACGCACTTTCTGCGTATCATCCGCGGTATCATGCTCAAGGGAAGCGGCGTACGCGATCTGGTAACGCCGATCACCTACCTCCTTGTTCTTTCGATCGTTCTCATCACCGTCAGCGTCAGGAAATTCAACACGAGGCTCGAGTGACACATGCAACGATTGCTCTATATCATACAGAAGGAGTTCCGGCAGATCGCCCGGGAACGTGTCTTTCTCCTCGTCATATTCATCATGCCCTTCATACAGATCGTTGTGCTCGGATTTGCGATCACGACGGATATCAGAAACGTGTCGATGGCGATCATCGATTACGATCGCTCATCGATGAGCAGGCGTATCACCGACGCCTTCCGGGTGACCGGATCGTTCCGCTACCGGGGCGTCCTCTCAACGGAGCGGGAGGTCGCGCGCCGCATGAACCGGGATGAGATCAAGCTGGCGCTCGTCATTCCCCGGCACCTCGAGCGGGACGTGAAGCGGGGGGCGAGTCCCGCGGTCCAGGTCCTCGTGGACGGCGTGGACGGCAACACGGCAGGTGTCGCGCTCGCCTACGCGAACAGGATCGTGCAGGACCTTCAGCGGGAATGGCTCCGGGAGGCGGGGACGGGTGCCGGGGAATTGCGCAATATCCATCTCACCGAAGTCGAAACGCGCATGGTGTACAATCCCGCTCTCGAGAGCACCAACAATATCGTTCCCGGTATCCTGGCCATGCTGCTCATGACCATCACCTCCTTTTTGACGGGGATGAGCATTGTCCGCGAGAAGGAGATCGGTACGCTGGAGCAGCTGATGGTGACGCCGGTACGCAGCACGGAGCTGATCCTCGGCAAGGTGATACCTCTTCTCGTGGTGGCGTTTGTGCTGCTGAACATCGGCATCCTGGCCGCCGGCCTCATCTTCGGCTTGTGGATGAAGGGCAGTTTGATCACCCTGTACCTCCTCAGTATCCTGTTCAGCATGTCCAGTCTGGGGCTGGGGGTATTCGCGTCGACCCTGGCCAACACCCAGCAGCAGGCCATGTTCGTCACGTGGTTTTTCACGATCTTCTCGATTCTGCTGTCCGGTTTTTTTATTCCGATCGAGAACATGCCGCGGGTCGTGCAGGTGATCACCTACCTCAATCCGGTGCGCTACTTCATGGTGGTGATCCGCGAGATCTACCTGAAGGGCACCGGCCTCGATCTGTTGTGGAAAGAGGCCCTGGCCATGACGATCTTCGGCCTCGTGATGTTCGTTTCCGCGACGGTGCGTTTTCAGAAGCGGCTGGGTTGATTTCGGGCCCGACGCGGGGCGCTATCCGCTCAGGAGTCGGATTTTTCCGCATCCGAACGCAACCGACAGAATTTCCAAGTTATTATTATGATTTGCCGATAGTCAATGCATGTATTATGTTACAGGCGCCATTGGATTGAGGCCGCAGCAATCCGGGACACATACTGAGGAGGAATGATGAGGTTGTACACGATTCCTCCCATATTGCTGATGCTTTTAATCCCCACCGCCCTTTACTGTGTTTCCTCGTTCGCCGATCCATTCCTGCAATATGGGCTCGAGCCCGCCGCCTGCCTCGTAACCGATCACGGCAGCGCGACGTTCCATGCCGTGTACGCGGTCCTTCAACGCGAGGGTGCACGGGCGCTCCACGCATTCCCGCCGGACGTGATCTTCGGCCGTTTCCCGCCGCAACTGGGTGAGTCCTCGTTCGACGGTCTCCCGGTGCGTATCATGCGGGCCCCGGACGCGGCGATGCAGGCGGAGCTCGATCCCGTGACCTACCGGGTCATCGTCGATCTGTTCGACCAGGAGAGGATACTGTCGGCTTACGAGGGCCCGCGGGATGCGACGTTCGAGGACATGGTCCTCGAGGTGCCGGCGGACGGTCCCGTCCCGTCGACGGGGCGGGAACGGCGGGTGGGCGCCCCGGGCGAGATTCGAGAGCGGAACATCTGGCAGAACAGCGAGTTCCTGATCGGAACGGTGCTGATCAACATGGTGTTCCCCGAAAGTATCGGGGACGGTGAGAACTGGACGATGGATGAGATCAGCGGGGCGATAAGCGGCATCGCCACCGGGCTTTCCGAGTTCCAGCAGCATACTCACTGGGTCGAACTGAATTTTTACTACAATTATGAAGATTTTATCATGG
>DATKWS010000196.1:0-16324 GCA_035529435.1 Patescibacteria group bacterium | reverse complement strand
CGCACGATGAGCGAAATCGTACTCACGAACAGAGCGAGAAAAACCACGGCAAGTGACAATGCGAGTATGCGGTGTATCCTGATCGACCTGACGCCGGCATTTCCCCTGCGCACATAGAGAAATGTGAAATAATTATCCATCGTTCCCCGCTTCGATGATATCACCTCATTCTTGGAGGTCAAACTACGTTTGTCACCTCGCCCTGTCAAGAATTATTTCCCTGACGGTATGTGCAAGGTGCGTACCACGAACATGGCTCCTTTAAAAAAGACGCAGGATTCGTTCCTGCGCCTTCTAATTCACGTATTTACAATACCTTAGGGTTTTCTACTCTTCCACGTAACCCTTGAGATATTTGCTTCTCGTACTGTGCCGGAGCCTGAGGATTGCCTTCTCCTTGATCTGGCGAATCCGCTCGCGCGTCAGATGCATCTTCTTGCCGATCTCCTCGAGCGTGAGCGGCTCCTCCCCTTCGAGGCCGAAGTAGAGGACCAGGATCTTTCGTTCACGATCCGTCAATGTCGCCAGTGCCTTCTGCATATCCTCGCTCAACGCGTTCATGTAGGTCATCTCGTCGGGAGGTTCCTGGTTATCGTCGGCGAGGTAGTCGACGAGGCTGTTGTCCTCCTGATCGCTGTTGAAGGAAGAATCGAGCGACAGATGGCTGTTCGCAATCTGCATCGTGTCCCTGACTTCCTCGTTGGAGAGGTTGAGCTTCTCCGCTATCTCGGAAACCTCCGGTGTACGACCCAGTTCCTGATCGAGCTGGCGGGCGACCTTACCGATCCGATACAGCGTCCCGGCCCTGTTGAGCGGCAGCCTCACGATACGCGACTGCTCGGCCAGCGCCTGTAGCATCGCCTGCCGTATCCACCACACCGCGTACGATATAAACTTGAATCCCCTCTTTTCATCGAACCGGTGGGCAGCCTTGATCAATCCCATGTTGCCCTCATTTATCAGATCCGCGAGGGACAGGCCCTGGTTAACGTACTGCTTCGCGATGGAGACGACGAAGCGTAGATTGGCCTTTACCAGTTGATGAAGCGCCTCCTCGTCACTGGTGCGAATACGCTGGGCGAGGTCCCGTTCCTGCTTTCTGGTGAGTAGCGGTGTGTTGTTTATCTCCCGCAGGTACAGGTCGAGGCTTCGTTCGCCGAGGTATTCTCCATCCCTGTTTTCCGGATACATTTTCTTACTCCCCTACTAATAATGTAATACGATTTCAATCACTTGTAAAGCGGTCACTCTACATATTTTTATAAAGCCAACCGTATTTCTCTGCTCCCTTGCTTTCTGCCGGTTGTTTCCCCGGTACGACTATCCGGAAAAACTTACGAAACCACTCTTTACTTATGTATACACCTCAGTGACGAAAAAAATTTATTTTTTTGGTGGGGTCTACTCAGGGGATACTTTGATGAACGGTTTCCTTCCTCACGGGCGATACGGCGAATTTGATTTCACGGATCGAAGTTTACACCAAAATTTCCGTTATGTCAAGGGCCTATTTTCAGGAATATGCATGAATATGAGAAGAATATTAAGCCTATAATAGAACTATCAAGGTTTTTGACATGTTTAGGCTCATATTCTCACCATTTCGCTCTATTTCTAGTGGGAAGGTAAGCATTCCGTCCCTTATCAGTAGCAATTATTACCTTAAAACGACACTTTGTACCGTCTGTGAGAATGCCGGGGGAGCGATACACGCCGGTTCCCGTTACTCCGCCTCTTCCGGTTCGCGTTTCTCCTTTTTCTCTTCCTTTATCCGTTCGATCTCCTCCTCTTTCTGTTGGAGCTGCTCCTCGAGCCGTTTGATCTCCTCTATGAGCGCCATGACCTTGTCGTCCTGCGCGACACCCGTCTGTTGCTGTTGCGTCTCGACGAGGTCGTACACCCTCCCTCCCAGCTCGGAGAGGTGCCTCTCGATAGCCCGGTTGATCCCGGCCATCTCTATCTTTTTCTTCCCGACCCGCGCAAGTACATCGGTCTTCTCGTATGCGGCGTCATACCATTCGACGAGATTCCTTTTCACCTTTTCCCACAGAGAATCATTCGAATCCATACGGTCCTCCACTTCGAGCGGCCTGTGCCTGTGCCGGTTAGGATTTTCCCTTGCCATTTACCGCACTCTCTGACATATATCGTTCGATGATACATTCCTGCTGGGTCACAGAGTCGAAATGGCGCACGGAGAATCCCACTTGAAAGAATCTATCTTCTTTGTTTCCGATACCCATTTTACATACCATACTTCTTCCGCGGTTGAAAGAAAAAAACGGCTGATCTTCCTTGATTTTTTAAAGCACGTGAGCGGCGCCCGGCGGGTGTACCTCATCGGTGACATCTTCGATTTCTGGTTCGAGTACTACAGCGTGATACCCAAATACTACGGCGATATACTCCTCGGACTCCATACGCTCCGTTCGAGCGGTACCGAGGTATTCATAACCGGCGGCAACCACGATCACTGGTTCGGATCGTACCTTCCCACCACTCTCGGTATCACGGTGCTGCCGACCCGCACGACGCACCGGCTCCAGGGAAAGACCATCACGATGACCCACGGGGATACGCTCCTGCCCGGTGATTACGCCTACAAGACACTGAAGACGATCATCAGGAGCCGTCCCGCCGTCGAGCTGTCGCGCCTCGTCCACCCCGATATCCTGTACCGGTTCGCCCGGTGGTTCTCACAGTCCAGCCAGAACATCGACAAAAAGAAAACGGAGCGATTCGCGCGGCTCATGTGCGAGCGGGCCGCCGGGAGCTTCTTTCGCTGGGACAATGACGTATTCATCATGGGGCATATACACTTCCCCCTGATGAAACGGTACGGGGACAAGACGTTCGTCATCCTGGGGGACTGGTTGTCGTACCGCTCGTACCTGAGACTCGAGGGCGGAGAGCTGTTCCTGGAATATTACAACCCTGATGGCGAGAAGACATTGATCGAGAATCGGTGACAGTCTCCGAGACCGTACTCCATCGGCATGTAGGCGTAGTCGAATCGCAGGCTCTTGTAAAACACGCCGACACCGAGCGTCGCACCCTGAACGTTGTAATTGGCCTTGTATCCGGACCGCACCGCGATGCAGCGCCGGTACGTGTACTCGGCGCCGATGTGGAATTTCGCATCGCTGTCATTGGGGAAGACCGCCTCGCCTGCCAGAACGAGACTGCCCCGCAGCCGCTGATCGCTGTACGTGTAGGCCGCCCCGCCCCTGAGCTGGAACGGGGGGTAGAACTTCTCTTCGACGAATTTCGCCTCGGGGCCGAAATTCAGGACCGAGGCCGCCAGGGTGAGCCCCTCAATCATGCTCCGATGCGTGAGGCCGAGATCGACCGCCCAACTTGTGGCGGACTCGAAATCGATCTTCTCGTAAATCACCTTCACCGCGCCGCCGACGGCGATATTGGGCAGTACATCCATCGCATAGCCGGCGGAAACCGCCAGATCGTACGGCGCGAAGGTACCGTCCGGCGTCAGCGACGGGCTCGTACCGTACCGGTCCATCTCACCGTAGTAGAGACCGGTGAACGAGAGTCCAACCGCACCGCCGAGCATCTCGTTCACGACGGATACCTGCTCGAAGCGGATATCCATGAGCCACTCGGAGTGGGTCACGTTCAGCTCCACCCCCGTGATGTCCACCATACCGGCCGGATTCCAGTAGATGCTGGTCGCATCACCCGAGACCGCCGTGAATGCCTCGCCCATCCCACTCGCACGCGCGCCGTTTCCGAGGCGCAGGAAGAGAAATCCGCTCGTGCCCGGTTCGCCTGCTTCGGCATCGACACACAGCGCGGCAACGATAACCAGTACCACTGCAAGGACTCGGCGACTCATGATTCCTCCTCGATGATCCATAGTATATAGTAATCCATGCAATTCGTTCGGTCAACTGCGATATTTTCCGTCCCTGCCGGCCACCGTCGCGGTACGCTCAGCGCACTACCGCGAACGTACGGGCGCCGGACCACAACACGCGTCCAAGATGTTGTACCTCGATATGGCAGATGTAGACGCCGCTCGAGAGCGAACCGGTTGATATCTTCTTCTCGAACGGAACGCCACCTCCCGAGTAATCATCCTGATAGCCCCCGTGGTCCGCCACCACCTCCCCCTCGAGGTTCATGATGCGGATACGCACCGTCGCGCATGTGTGAATGACGACACGCACCGTCACGTCGCCGCCGGCCACCGGATTCGGGTAGCATATGAACGAATGCTCGTCGACGAACGACGCCGGTTCCGCCGTGTACGGCGACGGCTCCTGCCATCCCGAGCCGCGCTCGTCGCGGCGGTGGAACGGCCATGATTGATCGCCCGAGTACGGGACGCCGATATCGTACCGCAGCAGTGACGTGCGCGATGCACCGGACGCCGGGCCGGTGATGCCCGTACCCTCGACACGCTCCGCCGAGGATGCCACGAATAGATAGAGCATTTCCCCCTGACCCTTGAGGAACGCCGGTGAGCCGGAGCCCGCTCCCGCGCCGGGAAGCGGCCACCCTTCAACCGGGATGCCCGATGCCTCGTAGGCGTGGAGATCGCCTCCCGCCGAAAAGAGGACCTCGCCGCGGCCATCCCCGTCGAGATCTCCAACGATCGCGGGGGGCGGCGGCCCGGCGGGCTCGGCGGCGGTCACCGCCCCGGGCAGTGCCACCGGCCAGTCATCGAGCAGCACCCCGAACCCGGTATAGACATACAGGGCCGCTTCGTCGCGTATAACCGTCTCGAGCACGCCGTCCCTGTCGATGTCGGCCAGCACCGGAGACGACGGCCGTGCACCCTCCAGCCGCGCCGTGACGTTCACCTCGCCGGGATTTGTATAGATGACGCCCAGTCCCGGGAATGCTAGGACTATCTCGTCGATACCGTCTCGATCGATATCCCCCGATGCGGGATTGACGAGATGATCCGGAGCGCTCACCCCCGCCCGGCCTCCGGCGCTGATGCACACGCCCTCGGGCAGCGGCGCTCCGTTATCGAGGAGTATGAGAAAGTAGGTACGCAGGTCACCTATCGGAGAGATCGAAGCGAAATAGAGCCCCTCCCAGGGTCCGGCCGTCACATCGATGTAACCGCGGGCCGGATGGGAAATCAGTGTCCCCTTCACGAGCCGTTGCGCCTTGACACCGGACGAGACGACGCGCCAGTCGGTCCCGGTCAGATCGATCGAGCAGCCGACGATGTACATCCATACCGCATCATCATTCTGTGCGAGCATAATCACCTCGGGATACGGATCGCCGTCCGCCTCGCAGACAATCGGCGCGCTGCAGAGCGTATCCGAGACGGTAACGGCGCCGGGGGATGCGTCGTCGTCGATCGGGAACGGCGCGCCTGACGCGGTACACGCATAGAGGGAGCACGATTTCGACGTGATGAATATCTCGGGCGTCCCGTCTCCGGTCAGATCGGCGAAGACCGGTGAGCCGGTCCATCTTTCCCACGGCACATCCAAGAGAGTATCGATGCGTCCCGTCCACGATTCGTCCCCAGCTCCCGCAACGACGTACAGCAGCCCCTCCTGCACCGGCACGACGAGTTCCTCTCCATTCAGACCGTCCAGATCGACCGGTATGGGGCTGAGACCAGCGATGCTCCCCGCCGCGTCGGTCCGCACTCGATCGAGGGGGTACCCAAAGCGGATCGTGAATGTCATGACGTGGGCGGGCGCCGAGACGTCATCGATGATTATGCCGGAGCGTACACCGGCATTATTGGTGCTCGACGGCGCGGTATCGGTGCCGAACAGGGTGTTGTTGCCATCCCTGAACGAATCGTAGTGGCTGCCGAAGGCATATGAGCCACCGGGCCTGTCGAGGTCCTGAATGCCGTCGGCTTCCTCGAGATCGACCCCCTTGCGCGCGGGATCGTCCTCGGGCCTGCCGCCCGATTCGAGCTGCTGCACGATGACCGACTCGTCGATGTGCCATATCATGAGGCCGCTGCCCGTTATGATCCTTTTCACGGTGCCGCCGCCGGGACCCTCCACATACTCGACCGGGTTCGTCGATGAGGTGAGAAAGAAATCGAACTCGGCCCCCCGCAGTGTATCCTCGTTCTCCGGTATCGGATCGTCGCCGCCGACGTCGATGAAGTCGAATGCGCCGTCGAAGTCGCCGTCATGCACGCGATTGGCGACGAGATAGTATTCCGTAGCGCTGATCGGAGCGCGGATGAGAGTGGTGTCCCCCTCACTCCCCGTATTGATATCGGTGATTCTGATCTCCGCATCGTGCGCGACCTCGACCGCATCGATCCACCCCATCAGGTACCGGTGGTACGCACATGGAAAGGCCGGAATAAAACCTGCGGCGTTGTAGAGACCGTACCCCATGAGCCCGAACGCGCCGATCCCCTGTGAATCGGGATACCCGGACGGCGTGGTATCGAAGAGGGGAACCATGCCGATACGGAGCCCGACCTGGTACGCATAGATACCGAGCGATCCGAAGGTCATCCCATCCTGAGAGGCATCCTCCGGCCAGACCATGAGATTGTCGATATAGACGGTATCACCCTCGACCGTGTCATTCGTCGGAACGCCCGGCGTGCCGAGCGTGTCCGCCAGAATCCCGGCCATTTCCACCGGATCGACGAATCCCGACCAAAGCTGCTGCGGCGAATCGCCGTTGAAGTCGGTTTCCTGGCCCGCCCCGGGATGTACAACGGCGAACGCGTCGTATCCCGCATAATCGATCTCACTATCGGTTGCTTCCACGATCTCCATCAGCATCTCGACGACCCGTTCGTCCCACACGCCATCCTCCCCGTAATAGCTTTCCGGTCGCGAAAGGGTTACGATGACTGGATGGATATCGGCATCGATTGTGAATCGATGCCGCGATGCGCCATCGAAGTACTCGTTCAGGTGCCTGAGCTCGTTGGTGTAGTAGAGCGAATCGTGCGGAGCAAGAAAATCCCGGTCCGTGAAAGCCACACGGACAACGAGGAGCGTTATCCCATCGACGGTCTCATGGGCGGGATCGGGCAGGCGGCGAAGGGCACGCTGCTGGTATATGTTGTCGGCCCTGCCGCGGGGAAACCGGAGACCGCAGGGGTCCTCGCCCGCGCCGTGCGCCCTGATCCAACCGTTGGAGGCGACGAGAAGAAAAATCAGTATCGCTTTCAGCGGTGCATTCATAAGTAATTGATAATATGAAAAGTGCGGTTTACGCCGCAAGTGTTATCGTCCTCCCCTACACCCTGCGGCGCATTTTACTGATGGCACGATCGTGAGCGGGCGCTTCGAATATCCGGTCCATAAAAATACCGGGGGAGAATGAAGAATCTCTGCCGCCCCTGTTCGACAACCTTTCTTCTCCATTCTCCCCTGTGGTCGACCTTCGGGGGTAACAATCTTCCCAAAAGTGCCAGTTTCGAGAAAGGTGCGCTACTGCAGGTCATGATCCGTTTCCATGTTACCCTCTCCAAACGATGGGGGGAATTGTCGACCAACACGATAACCTTTATGTACCTTAACCTTTTCTCCTCTCATCAGTGCTTCATTCAGCACGATACTTCTACCGTCGCTGCCTCCATCGGGCGCCGGCGCGAGGTCACGGTTGCCGGGATCCGTCTGATAGGCCCACAGGAAGGTAACGAAATTCACCGTCACTTCGGTGACGTAGAGCTTTGCAAAGTGGTAACCGCTCGGGGTGTTGTCGAGGCGGAGTATGTAGACATGTCCGTATATCGCCTCGGCGCTCCTCTTCGCCGACCATCCTTCCTCCGGTGCGTAATTGATCACATCGAAATCGCCGACGAAACCGTAGTCCTGTATATCGACTCCCGGGCGGAAGGCGGTGATCTCGTTGGAACCCTCATCGGCCGCAAAATAGATATCGCTCGTCGCGAGATCGAAGCGCTGCGCCGTGTTGCTCAGCGTCGAGAAATCGTACCCACTCTCAGCCGGCAGGTAGGTGTACTCGTACAAAGTCAGGAGCCCCTCCGGCCTCGGCGTGCCGCTGACGATCTCGAAACTCAGATCGCTTTCGTTGCCCGACTTGTCGAACGCCGAAACGGCGTAGTAGTACTGGTTGCCGTTCCCCGTCGTATCGTTGAAACAGTACTCGTTGGGATCGGGGAAGACCGCCCAGACCGTTCCGATGTAGAAATAGTCGCCGTACGCCTCCTCCCCGTACCACACGTCGTAACCGTCGATATCCTCGTCGGTATTCGGATACCAGCAGATCTGAACGTAGCCATCCAGGTTATAGGCGAACACTCCACGGGGAACCGCGGGGGGACAATCGGTCTTGATGGGTACCTCCACAATCTTCTCCTTCTCGCCGCACGAGAGGAGGATCAGGACGAGTACCGCTATAGGCGTTGCGAACTTGCTCATCTTATGCATTTTCATTTTGAACATCACTCGGTATGTAAGGCAACCGCTGTGCCAGAACGGCACCGCAGACCTGCGGGATTGCTCCGAATATCGTCAGGAACATTACAATTTATTTTATTTCAATTAATTGTAAAATCATTTGACATGAAGAACGTACCGGCCGGGAAGCGCGATATCCCGATTGGATACATCGTTTTTGTCACTCGGATTCGACAGGGCTGTACTGATAAAAGGACAGTTTCATGAGCAGAAGATCGGGAGGAGGGAAAGATTCAGGGGTACAAGATGCGAGCACCGGAGGGGATGTCCATACTCGCATTCCAAAGGATCTCGCCACTCCTTTAGGTTTCTCATACCCCTGACTAATAGTAGGATACAAGAACACTGGCAGGAACGTCAAGTGTGTAAAAAAAATTGTCCGACGGGGTGCCCTTCTTTCTTTCCCTAGAGACCCCACCGTTCCCCGTATGTAAGCTCCAGGAGAGCTTATGGGAATGAAATTTTGGGCACCCCGCCGGATTCGCCACTTCCCCTTCGCCAACCGATACCAGTTTTATGACTTCGCAAGCACCATTCCAGAAATGGTCAATGAGCCAAGATTCAAGCACTCAGTTAATTTATTATATTACAATAAGTTATAAATGAGCCGGCGAGCGATGCCGGCGCCGGTACGCCCGCACACCGGCACGGGTATAAAGAAGTTTTACACGCTCCTCGGGAAACGTGTAACTTTAATATTCGCTATCAATTATAATAGCAAACATCTTCACATGACGCGACGTGACAGGGGTCGAAACGGCGTTTGCCCGTAACAGGAGGGGTGTTCATTTCATGACAGTGTAAAAAAATGTAAACGGATCGCTAGCGTTCGATTCTGTAGGAGCGGATCTTCTTGAGGATAGTAGGATAACTGATGCCGAGCTCGAGGGCTGCGGACCTGCGGTTCCATCCATGCCGGGCCAGCGCTTCCGTGATCAGCCGTTTCTCAAGCTCACGTACCTTCCCGCTGAGTGTCTCGGGTCTCACACCGCCGTTGAGACCTTCATCCATCATGATCTCACGGAGTGTGATTACGCCGTTCTCATCGGAGAGGATGATCGCACGCTTCACTATCTTTTCGAGCTCCCGGACGTTTCCCGGCCACTCGTGGTTGCAGAGAAGGACAAGGGCCTCATCGGAAAATCCGAGGATGCGCTTGCCCGATTCGCTGCAGAAACGGCTCAGGTAATGTTCCGCGAGGAGCCTTACATCATCCATACGTTCACGCAGCGGCGGTATCGAAAGCGGAAAATCACTGATGCGGTAATAGAAATCCTCGAGCATCTTGGATTCCCGGCAGAGCTTTCGAAGATCGACCTTCGAGGCGAAGATGAGTCTCACATCGACGTCGAACATCTCATTACTCCCGACCGGCCGGACCTTCTTCGTATCGAGGAACTGGAGCAGCTTACCCTGGAGAGGGAGCGAGGTTTTACCGATCTCATCGAGGAAAATCGAACCGCCGTCGGCCTCGGCGAGCAGACCCTTCTTGTTCTTCACGGCGCCGGTGAATGATCCCTTCACGTGGCCGAAGAGCTCGCTCTCGAGAAGGGTTTCGGGCAGGGCGGCGCAGTTCACGTGCACGAACTTCTTGTCGTGCCGCGGGCTGAACCGATGAATCGCCTCCGCGATGAGCCCCTTGCCCGTTCCGGTCTCACCCATGATGAGAACGGTCGAATCGGAGACGGCCACCCGTTCGGCAAGGCTGATCACCGTGCGCATCTTCTCGTCATTGGTGATGATCTGCTGAAAATTGCTCCTCTTCGAGGCATGCGCACCGATTCCCTCGTCGTCCGAGAAGATGCCCCGGACGAGAAAACCGATAAAGCTCGCGTAGGTCGAAACGATATCAAAATTGGAACCGAGGCACGGTGATTCACCTTCGTGCTCATCGGACTGGAAGAAGAGCAGACCGAACGGCTCCCGGCAGCAGCAGAGCGGATGGAAATAGACGGGTGCGGCGCGTCCGGGGAGGATGTCCCGTATCCCCATGGACCGCCTATCATGGAACGTGTCGGTGATGAGGAGCCTCTGTGATAGGTCCTCACCCTCCCGGCTGAGAAACCAGTCGGCCAGGCTTCGCGTCGTTTCCTCTTCGACGCCGCGCCTGGTCAGTATCCGTATCTTCTTGTTGCCGTTGGTACGATTACAGAGCGCGACAAAACCGTGTCCCACCGTCAGTTTGCGCATAAGATCGACCAGTACATAATCGAGATACGCGCCGGCCTGCGGATCGTTGACGATGAGGCTCGCCACCTCGTTCGGCACCGCGTCCTTCTTGAAATAATCAGCGGCGATCCCCGCCGCTTCGGCCTCCACCTTCCTGCGCATCCGTTTTATGCGCTTGACGAGGTTACGGGCCTTGAGATCCTCTGCAAGCCGCTGGGCTTCGTACATATGGAGCAGGCATTCGTCACGCACCTGGAGCTCTCGCTCGATGTGCGCCAGGAGGAAATGACTCTCGGCGAGATCCCGGTACTCCTCGGCCCTCTCGAAATACGAGAGTGCCTCACTCATCAGCACCTTCGCCTTTACCAGCGACTTGCGGTCCCCCTTCCCGAGGAGAAAACGGGCTATCTGGTAATTCGAACGATTGGCCTCGTATGGATTGTTCACGTCGATGAAGAATCGCACGCTCTCCATGAGATGGCCCCGCGCTTCTTCGTCCTTGCCGAGATGCGAGTAGGCCATACCGAGTGTTCTCTTGATGAATCCGATCTCGTGCAGCTCGCCGCACTTGCCGGCGATCTCCACGGCCTGCCGTCCTATGGTGATAACATCCTCGATTTTCCGCTGGAGAAAATAGACGTGTATCATCCTGCGGAGAACCTCCGCGACAATATCTCCCTCGGGACAGATCCTCTTCGCTGCCGAGAGGCTTGAGAGGTAGTTCTCTATCGCGTTATCGAGTTCGCCGCGCTCCGTCATCAGGTCCCCGAGGAATTCATCGGCCAGCGCGATCTCGCGCCCGTAGTGCCGCTGCTCGGCGAGAACCCGCGCCTCGAAGAGGTGCTTTTCCGCCGCGGCGAGATTGTCGGTCCTCGTTTCCGTAACGCCAAGCATCATCGTCGCACGGGCGTACTTGAGATCGTCGCCGATCTGCTTGGACATGGTGCGCGCTGATGTGAAAGAACTCTCGGCGCTTGCGAAATCACGCCGTTTCAGATGGACGATCCCGAGGTTGAGCGTTACACGCACCCGATGCTGGGTGAGCCCGACATCGTTGCAGATATCGAGCGCCCTACCCAGGAAATGCAGCGCCCTTCCCCAACGGCAGGCGTTCTTGTGGAACAATCCGAGGTTGTTGAGGACGTAGGATTCGCCGATCGAATCGTTAATACGGCGGTACGAGCTGAGGGCATCGAGGAAATACTGCTCGGCCTCGTTGTTGCGTCCAAAGCGGGCGTAACAGTTTGCTATCAGGAGTTGCGTGTGCGCCACCTCGCGATGCTCGTCACTGGTTCTGAGTATGCGGTACGCATTGCAGGCCTCGCGAAGCGCTTTTTCTATATCCCCCTTATCATACAGAATGATACCGCGCCGGCAGGCAAGGGTCCCCTTACCGATCTCGTCTTCCTCCTCACAGTGGGCCTCGGCGCTCTTGAGGAAGGTCATCGCCTCCCGCAGGAGCCCTTTCTTGCGGTAACAATCACTGATTTTCCGGTAGATCCGCACCATGTCGGTGCTGTGTACCGGCGTCAGGTGTATTTTCTGAAGCGCCTGCTCGTAATATTCGAGTGCCACGGAGTAGTTTTCCGTGGACAGGTGCATATCACCGAGTTCCTCGGCGGAACCGATCGATTCGTATTTATGCTTCGGGCGTTTCTTCCCGTAGTTTTCTTTCCCTTGCGGGACGTCCGGCATCGGTTACTCCTCAAGTGGCATACGGACTGTACTAGTGGCTGAAGTACAACCTGTATATCGGTTTGAACGCTTCCGGACCGATCACCGCATGACCGGCATTGAGCCGTCCGCTCCGTTCCTCGTCTGCTTCCGGCAGGCTGCCACGCCCATTCGCGTAATCATCCGCATCCCCGCCGAGCCTGTCGTCGCTCCCGTTATCATCCACCACGGGCAGTTCGATATATCCCTCGAAGGGGGCGATGAACTGCATGACGTAGTGCGAGATAAATGAGCGAATCGACATGAACGGTTTCTCGATTCGTGGGGGCGACGCAAGAAGTGAAGAGGAAACGAAGATGGATACGATGATTGTTACGGTCATCAGAAGAGCGAGCCTCTTCATGGTACCATCTCCTTATCATGGGACCCCGATGGTCCCCTCCAACCCATCAAACCCTTAACACCCACACCTCAAAATTAATATCCGCTTCACCCAAAGTCAAACGATTCAAGCGAAAAATATTTGAAAAAATTGGAGTTAACCGATTTGTCTTATTTTTTTCAAAATAGGTGTTTATACTTATCAGAGATATTGCACAAAACTGGCTTAATCCGTAGAGCGCTCGTTCAGATTCTTCGTGTCGATGCCGAACTTCTCGAGTTTCTTGTAGAGGTTGGACCGCTGCATACCGAGTTGCCGGGCCGTCCTCGAGACGTTTCCATTGTTTTCCCTGAGTTTCTTGATGAGGAACTCCCGCTCTGTGAAATCCTTGAATTCCTGGTAGCTCTTCAGGGCGAAGGGATCCTTCAACATATCCTCCTCACGCGTCAGTTCGAGCGGCGGGAGATCCTCCCGCTCGATTACGGGACCGCCCGCCAGGATGCAGAGCCGTTCGATGAGATTACGCAGCTCCCTGACGTTTCCCGGCCAGGAGTAATCCATCAATGCTTCGAGCGCTTTCGGCGAGAGCTTCTTCTGCGTTATGCCGAGTTCGGCCAAGATCTCCACGAGGAAGAAATCGGCGAGTATCTTGATATCCGATCTGCGTTCGCGAAGCGGCGCTATGCGGATCGGCACCACATTCAGACGGTAGTAGAGATCCTCCCGGAAATTCCCCCTCCCCGCCTCATTGAGCAGATTCTTGTTGGTCGCCGCGATCACGCGGACATCCACGCGCTTTGTCTCGGTACCGCCGACCCGTTCGAACACCGACTCCTGAAGAACCCTGAGTACCTTCGCCTGGGCGGAGAGGCTCATGTCGCCGACCTCGTCGAGAAAGAGCGTTCCACCGTCCGCGAGCTCGAACTTGCCGATCCTCTGGGAGATGGCACCGGTGAATGAGCCCTTCTCGTGTCCGAACAGCTCACTTTCAATCAGGTCCTCCGGGATCGCCGCACAGTTCACCTCGATGAACGGCTCACCGACGCGGTTGCTGAGCTCGTGGAGTTTCCGGGCGACCAGCTCCTTGCCCGAGCCGTTCTCGCCCATGATCAGCACGCGCGCGTTGGTGGGCGCCACCCGCCGTATCGTATCCATGATCGCCATGATGGTGGGATGTTCGCCGATGATCGTCGTCTTGGCGCCGGCGCGCTCCCTGAGCTGGATGTTCTGCCGCGCGAGCTCTCCCTGCTTGATGCCGTTCCGTATCGTCAGGAGGAGCCGTTCGAGATCTATCGGCTTCTCTATGAAATCGAATGCACCGAGCTTGGTCGCCTCGACCGCCGTCGAGATCGTACCGTGGCCGGAGATTATCACAACGGGAAGATCGCTGCGCACCTCCTTGATCTTCTGGAGCACCTCGAGGCCGTCCATCCCCGGCATCTTGATATCGAGAAGGACTATATCGATCCGCTCATCGGCAATCGTCTCGAGGCCCGATTTCCCGTCGGCCGCCGTATACGCCTTGTACTTTTCGTACGCGAGGAGCTTCTCGAGGGAGTTCCTGATACTCTCCTCGTCATCGACGATCAACACGCGTTTGCTCATTCAAACGATACCCTCCATCAACAATCCCAGCCGCGCCCTGAACGACCGCATGATGTACCGCCGGGCGGCGCGGCATGCCTCGTGCCCGGTATATGAGGGTAGTGTATTGCGTTTCACCCACGCCAGGCAAGGAAGAAAACGACACGGGATCCTGCGCCCGCACTATCCGGATGCCTCGTTCCCCCTCCCCGCCGCATGTTCGCCGCCCGTGCGCGATCCCCGAACGACCCGGTACGGGGCCCTTTCGGTTTGGAGGGGGGCGATTGATCATGTATCATTGAGGGTGGAGGAAACACCGATGGAACGCCGGAACATTAAAAACCTCTCCCTCGACGAGCTGGCAGCTTACTTCGCGGCTTTGGGGGAACCACGTCACCGGACGAGGCAGGTCCTTCAGTGGCTCTACCAGAAGGGCGCGGGCACCTTCGCCGAGATGACCAACCTCCCCCTCCCGCTGCGCGGCGCACTCGACGGTTCATTCGTTATCCCGTCTTTCGACGCGATCGAATGCGTGCGCTCGAAGGACGACGATTCACGGAAATTCCTCCTCGCCTGTGACGACGGGAACTTCGTCGAGGCCGTTCTGATAGAGTCGGGAGGGCATCGGACGGTATGCATCTCGAGCCAGATCGGATGCCCCCTGCGCTGTTCGTTCTGCCGGACGGGCAGCGGCGGTTTCATCCGCGACCTGCGGAGCGATGAGATGCTCGATCAGGTTCTCTTCTTCAAAAAGGGCTACCTGCCGCCGCGGAAGCGGTTCAACATCGTATTCATGGGGATGGGCGAACCCCTCCTCAACCTGCCGAATCTGACGCGCGCCCTCGAGATACTGAACGCCGAGGATGCCTTTGCGCTCAGGGAGAAACGGATCACCGTCAGCACGATCGGGAGTCCCGACATGATCACGCAACTCGCCGGATCGAACCTCAGCTTCGGCCTCGCCATCTCGCTCAACGCGACCACGAACCGGGTGCGGAGGAAGCTGATGCCCGGGGTGTTCGACCTCTTCGAAACCCTCGACGCGGGCGCTTCGTTCGCCGTGCGGCGAAAGACGAGGGTGACGCTCGAGTACGTTCTCATCGACGGCGTCAACGATTCGGATGAGGACGCGTCCCGGCTCGCCGCCATGACGGCCGGGCGCCCGTTCAAGATCAATCTGATCCCCTTCAACGAATGGGAGGGCTCTCCGTTCAGGACACCCCCGCAGGGGCGGCTCGATCATTTCATCGGTCTCCTCCTCCCCGGGACGCCGGCCGTCACGGTACGGAGAAGCCGCGGGCGTGACATCAACGCCGCCTGTGGGCAGTTGCGCGCTCGAATGATCGATGATGGATGACGTGGGGGACCCGGGACGAAATCAGCGGACGAGCAGCATCTTCCCCGTCGCGACCTCGGCTCCGGATCGGAACCGATAGAAATAGACTCCGCTCGGGGCGGCGGCGCCGCTGGCGTCGCGGCCGTCCCACCCGGCGCGGAACACCGTGCCGCCGACCTCTCCACGGTAGAGCGTTCTGACCAGGGAACCGTCCGCCCGGTATATCGAGAGTTCCACGTTATGCGGAGCGGCCTCGGCAGGCCGGCCGAAGAGGACCTCGATCGTCGTGGACGGATTGAACGGATTGGGAAAGTTGGCTGATGAGACGATACCGTCATGCGGCGGCGTTTCCCCGTCCGGCGCCGATGCAACAACCGGCGAGAGCAGGGAGATGAAGAACTCCTCCAAACCTTCAACCATGTCGGGCAGCATCAACGACGAATTCTCGAGCGAATGCGTGTAGCACGCCTCCTCCCCCCCGAACAGGTAGCGGAAATCCTCTGCGAAGATCTCCCGGGGGCGATTCCGATGTTGTGACGACTCGGTGTACCGTGGATCGTCGTATATCCCGCGGACGCGGAGATAGTTCTCCCACCGTCCGCTCTCATCGGTGGGAGCGAAGACGTGCTGGAAGATGTGACCGAATTCATGCGTGATGGTGAAGGCTGTGAAACAGCCGGTCGGTTCGCAGACTCCGGGAGAGAGAAAGACCGTATTGCCCGAAGCCGAACTCCCGAGAAATCCATACCGGGGGTAGGGAAGAATGTAGACGACCAG
>DATKWS010000195.1:0-3314 GCA_035529435.1 Patescibacteria group bacterium | reverse complement strand
CGTCGATCCTGGCATCGTCACGGAGGAGCCGCACCGCCGCCAGCGCATCATCGACCGTCTCCTCCCGTATGGTGATGCCGCCCTCGAGGCCGACAATCTTCGCGCCGTACACCTTGGTCCGCTTGTCGTAGCGGAGAACGGCGATCCCCCTCGTCGCGAGCCCCCACGCGAGGTCGCGGAACGGTTTGTTCGGACCGACCGTCTCATCGCGGTCGTTCGGCCCCGAGCCGTGGACCAGCACGACGGTGGGAAAGCGTCCATCCCCGGCGGGAAGCGCCAGCGTACCGGGCAGCTCCCATTCGCCCGGGCCCACCCGGACCTCCTCTTCGCGGAATGTGGTTTTATCCGCATACGGCGGCGGTTCGTACGCCGCGGCGGGCTGCTCCGTCGGCACGAACCAGAGCCCGGAGATCCGTTGCTCGCCGTCATAGACGACCTTTATGTCGATCGGCGAGGAAGCGAACCGGCACGTCACGAAGACGATGTCATAGTCATTCCACCGCTCCGTTCTCGTCCCGACCAGCCCCTGGTATTCGCCGACCCGCGCGATGAGCGCTTCCCAGGCCTCCTTCATTTTATCCGGCGGCATCATCTGCCGCATCGTCCCGTCGAACGTTGCGCCGGCCCCTTCATAGTCGCCCCGCGACCAGATGGAGACGAATTCCCGCGCCATCGCCTCGAGTCCCTCGGGATCGCCCACCTGCGTGGCGGCGCCCACCGCCGCGCCGCCGGCCGCCGGTACGGCGGCGATGGCGAAGAGTGCAATCGCGAGCGCAATACCGAACATCGCTGGTATGCCAAACGTTTTCATCGCGCCCCCTCAGTCCGTGAAGAAATCGAAGATGTTACCCAGCATGCTGCTCTCGGTCTTGAAGATCTCCGTGTACTTGCACCGCGTGCAGGTCACCGTGCTGAAGCGTTTGCTCTGAACGTCGAACACCTTCGTGAAGAATCCGCCCGCAGCCCTGAACTCACCGATCTCGTACTGTGTGTTCGAGCACTTCGGGCACGTGTAGTTGAGTTCGTTCACCGAATCACCTCCCGGGGTTTTGTATAACAGGCACTGTTTGCTTACATTACACTATTCCCTGCACTTTTATTCAAGCCTCAAATACGGCGTGCGCCGGGCCGCGCCCCGGGCCGCGCCCCGGATGCACGGCCGGTCCGATCGGCGGGCCGTGACGGAGCGGACGGGCCCCGCGGGGTGGTCTCCATTCAGGGCTCCATTTTCCATTTGACTGAAATAGAGTAATTGTTATAATTTACAGTTTCTATACGTGTTCTTACATTGATGAATGGAGTGCCGGATCGCATGTTCCCGATCCGTGTACGGCCCCCGGCGGGAAACCGTCGGCGATCGAGCGGCCGTCGATGAACAGGAAGGTGAAGTGAGGAAACGTGAGAAGCTTACGATTTAAAATCATTATTGTGCTGGTTGTGCTGGCCGGCTCGCTCTACTTTCTCTACCCGACGTTCCAGCGGTTGCGGATGAACCGTGAGGAGCGCGCGAAGCTGGAGCTCGAGCAGCCCGAGAAGTACGACGATCTCATGAAGGAATCGATCAAGCTGGGGCTCGATCTCAGCGGTGGAATGCATCTGGTGCTGGAGGTGGACGATTCGCAGCTTCGTGATGACGAGAAGAAGGATGTCGTCGACCGGGCCCTCGAGATCATCCGGAACCGTGTGGATCAGTTCGGCGTGTCGGAGCCGACCATCCAGCGCGAGGGGCTGAACCGAATACTCGTGCAGCTCCCCGGATTGCAGGATGCAGACCGGGCCAAGAGATTGATCGGCCAGACGGCGATGCTCGAGTGGCGCCTGATACGCCAGCAGCAGGAGACGGCCACCGTTATCCAGAAGCTCGATGAGGTGCTTCAGAAGGCCTACAGCGGCAAGTTCGTCGTCATCGCGCCGTTCGGGGAGGAGCCGTCGCTGGGGACGCTGCCGGAGATCGCCGGTGAGTCCCTTGGTACCGTACCGGAGGTTCCCGTGGAATCGCTCACCGTTCCCGCGGAGATGCCGGAGGCGGTGCCCCCGGTGCCGGAGGAACCCGCCGCGATCACTGCCGCCGATACGGGCGGCGGGGCGGATACGGCGGCCGTCGCGCCGGGGCAGGCGGTGGATGAACTCGGAGAGGCGCTCCAGACGGCCGATCCGGAACACCCGCTCACCTCGCTCCTGTACCGGTTCTACCAGGATTGGCTCATCGTCAGGGAGGAGAACATTCCGCGCGTTCGCCGGATCCTGAGCACCCCCGCCGCGCAGCAGGCCATCCCCGAGGATTCGGAATTCATGTGGCTCGAGGAATGGGCCCAGATCGAGGAGGGGGGGCGTGCAAAATTCCTCTATCTCGTCGCCAGGGACGAGATGGTTTCGGGAGCGAACCTGGTCAATGCGGGCCCGCAGAGCAATCCCAGCACGCCGACACAGCTCCTCGTGAGCTTCCAGTTCAACCGGCGCGGCGCGCGGGAATTCTCGCGCTTCACGGGGGAGAATGTCGGGCGCTTCACCGCCATCGTGCTCGATGGCAAGATAAAATCGTATCCGATCATCAGGAACAAGATCCCCAACGGGCAGGGGGTCATCGAGGGGAGCTTCACCGACGAGGAGGCGAGGGACCTCGCGATCGTGCTACGGGCCGGCGCGCTGCCGGCGCCGATGTTCATACGCGAGGAGCGGACCGTGGGTCCGAGCCTCGGCGCCGACTCGATCAGGATGGGCGTCCGTGCCGCCCTGCTCGGCCTCGCCGTCGTCGTGCTGTTCATGCTGGTCTACTACAGGATATCGGGCGGCATCGCATCCCTTGCCCTCATCTTCAACCTGATCATATTGTTCGGTCTGCTCGCGTACCTCGGCGCGGCGCTCACGCTGCCGGGGATCGCCGGCGTCATTCTGACGATCGGTATGGCGATCGACGCGAACGTGCTCATATTCGAACGAATACGGGAGGAGCTTCGCAAGGCGAAGACCATCCGCTCGGCGATCGACGCCGGGTACGACCGTGCATTCACGACGATTCTCGACGCCAACCTCACCACCCTGATCACCGCGGTGGTGCTGTGGCAGTTCGGAACGGGACCGGTGAAGGGATTTGCGACGACGCTCAGTATCGGCATCATCGCGAGTATGTTCACCGCGCTCGTGTTCAGCAGGATGCTCTTCAATCTCTGGACGAGAAGCGGTCGGGTAAAGACCCTGAGTATCTAGCGCGCCGCGCGGCAATATGAAAAGTCCGCCGCGCCGCACGTATGAGCGATACAGTGAAAAAATCGATGTAAGGAGATTCTATGCAGTTTTTCGGTGAGACGCATATC
>DATKWS010000194.1:0-13354 GCA_035529435.1 Patescibacteria group bacterium | reverse complement strand
ATATCCCCGATACCGTCGAGCGTGATTGTCATCTCGTTCATGCCGTCGCGTGCGGCGGCCTTCGCCAGATCGAACGGCCATACGTGCCCCCACACGTCACCCGATATGGAGAGGGAACCCTCCATCGTGCCGAATGTCCCGCTCGCGGAGCGCGCGTGCGCGGTACGATCACCGCCCAGCGCCACGTACGCACCCCTGATATCGGAGGCGTAACGGCCGGGATGGCGATGCCACGAGTTGTGCGGAAAGTAGAGTGATACAGAGCGTCCCGGATCGATCGGCGGCTTCGAGCGATCGAGCGGGTCCCATTCATTGTGACCGCGATCCACCATGACGCCGATAGTTCCCCGGTCCCGGGCGCCGGCGCACGATGCCTCGATCGTGATGAGCCACGATCCCTCACCGTCTCCGGCCTCCCCGGCGCTCGCCGCTTCGATCGCCGGTGCGCGTGAGGCGGTTGCGGCCGGCGCTTCAACCGGCGGGATACAGAGGGACACGGGGACGGCGAGAAGGTTCTTCACCCAGTATCCCTCGAATGGTTCGAGAACGGGAACATCGTACCGGTACCCCTCTCCTGCAATCCATCGCACCGGCGCCTCGACGATCGTATCGGCCTCCGGCATCGCCACGGACCCGGCCAGTATCGAATCCCACGCGACGGGGAAGTCGAACGGATTGCCGATCATATTCCATCCCGGACCGAGCGTGAGGACGAAGCCGCTGTCGGTAACGGTGGAGAGCCCCTTCATCGGAGCGGTATCGAGCGACACCTCCTTCGCGCTGATCAACCAGTACGCGCAGCCGTGGACGAGCGGGCTGTCGCTCGGCGTCTCGAAATAGATCGAGTCCCCGCAATCGTATTCGAACACGCACCATGACGAGGCGCTCCTCGCGCCGAGATCGTCGTTGAACATGCCCGCGAGGGTATTGTTGGTATGGATATCGAGCGGGCAGGAGATCATCGCGTACGATCGCTGCGGAATAGGATCCGGGAACGCGAGGTTATCGACCCGCTTGCGTATGTGCCGCACCGGGCTCCGAACCTCGATCGTTCCGTTGCGGACTTCGATGAAATACTCGATTCCCCTCGATGTGACCGAATCGCTGGGGACCGTCAGGGCGTACTGCTCCCGCGGGACCTGTTCCACCATCTGCAGCTTCGCCTTGGTGAAAGCCGCTTTCCCGCCCGCGCGGTAATACAGGGATACCGAATCGACGTGCACCGAATCCGACATGACGACCGACATGAGCAGATTCTGCGCCTCGTCGATCACACCGCCCGGATAATACTCGGCGAGCGTGTAGTCTATCGCCACGCCCCGGCCCGAAACCTCCACCGCATGCGGGGTGTTCGGATCGTTGCTGTCGATAATGATCGATCCCATTATCTCGGTGTCGTCCTCGAACACGAACCGTATTGCGAGCGTGTCCGTTTCCCCGGGGAGCACATCGAAGGGCATCTCCCGCGCTGCCTCCATGGCGGGCTGCGGGAACGTCATACCGGTGATCGTGAGAATCTCGTTACCGCAGTTCCGTATGGCAAGGTCGACCGATGCCGTGTCGCCGACGGTAAGATTCGGAAAATTCAGGCGGGAGATCGTCGGTGCGATCTGCGGTCGATGGTTCGCGATCGTGGGGAGGTATTTCATGAAGGATGCGATGTGCTGGACGGCGCCGACGGTCGCCGGATGGGAAATCGTGCGGATCCGGAACCTCACGTCCTCGACACCGTGTGGCAGCCACAGTACATTCCAGTCGAACTCGTACGCGGTGCCGCCGGGCGATGACTGGAGCGGTCCGATAATGCCGTCGTACCCGATGATGTCGGCGCCGATCCACGCATTGTCGCCGCGCGCCCGGTACTCCGGAATGATCCACACGGGGTCCGACTCGACATCCCGAATCTCGATCGATATCCGGAACAGGTTTGTGCCGTACGGCGAGATATCGACGCGGCTGACAAATGCGGTGTTGTTCGGCAGATGGTTCGTGGGTAGTTCTGGATCTCCCTTGTAGGCGGGATTCCTGATTCCATGGTGCAGTACATTCGGCCCTTCTATGCCGGCGACGAGATCGATGTCGCCGTCTCCGTCGATATCGCCCGTCGCGACCGCATTGCAGAGATACCCACCCACCTGCCACACCGGCTCGGTTTCGGGGAGGCCGTTCACGTTTTTATAGAGTACGATCTTTTCATAGTACCAGTCCCCGCATACCAGATCGAGATCGCCGTCGCCGTCGGCATCTGTCAGCGAAACGCTCGATGTCAGGTTCGCCGGCCGCGAGAGCCACGACGGTTCCGTATCGAAGGTGCCGCCGGCGCCGAGATATATCGCGTCGCACTGCTGCTTGTTTCCGCAGACGAGATCGGGATCGCCGTCACCGTCGATATCGCCGATATCAATGCAGGTGGTTATCACATCGGGCAGTGACTGCCAGTCCGGATACAGCGAGAGCATCGTTCCGCCATTCATGAATATCGTGTTCGGGCCCCGGTTTCCGCATATCAGATCGAGATCGCCGTCATTATCGATATCGTAGAATTTCATGCACTCTGTTTTATGCGTGGAATACGATCTCCACATGTAACGGAGGGAGAAGGCGGAGCCGGTATCGGGGTATACATAATTGCTGGTGACGTTGACATCGCCCTTCGCGAGATCGGGATCGCCGTCGCCGTCGACATCGCCCAGTGCTATCGTGTAGGTGTACTGTGAGGTGAACAGGTACTGATCCGGCATCCGGGAGAATCCCGAGCCGGTATTCATGTAGACGGTGCCTCGATCGGCGTAGTTGCCGCAGACGAGATCGGGGCGGCCGTCCCCGCTCACGTCTCCGAGAGCGATGCACACCGTGACCAGGGCCGTATCCGAGGCCCATGACGGATAGAGTGGGAACGTTCCATCCTCGTTGAGGTAGAGCGTGTTATGTCCCTGGGCGTTCCCGCAGACCAGGTCAAGATCGGTGTCACCGTCGATATCGTGCAGTTTGAGCGCGAACGTGCGGTTCTCCTCCGCTGAAGACCAGGTGGGCGCCGCCGAAAAGAATGTCCCGCGGTTGTAGTAAATCTGGTTGCTTTGGCCGTAATTCGCGACGACGAGATCGAGCGCCCCGTCGCCGTTGATGTCGCCGAGCACGACATCGTACGCGATGTCCTCGCTCACCGCCGTCCACGAAGGCTCGACGGGCAGGATGCCCCCTTCGTTGAGATACAGATTGTTTATGTCGTAGTAGTTGCCGCACACGACATCGAGGTCGCCGTCGTTGTCGACATCCCCGAGATCGAGCGAGGTCGTTCTGAGCTTCGGTGCCGAGAGCCACTGGGGACTCGCCGAGACGACACCGCCGTCGTTGAGGTATGCCGTGTTATAGCCGTCCACATAGGGGCTTATCATAAAATGATAGTTCGCGCACACGATGTCCAGGTGCCCGTTCCCGTCGATGTCGCCGAGCGCGATATCATACGTGCTGTTGTGCTCGGTGGATACCCAGCACGGTATCGTGTCGAAAATCCCTCCCGTATTCAGAAACGCCGTGTTATAAGAGCCGTTGCCGCACACGAGATCGAGGTATCCGTCGCCGTCGATATCGCCGAGCGCGATGCTGTACGTATTCTCCTCACCGGCCGAGAGCCAGTCCGGATCGATCGGGAAGGTGCCTCCGGTGTTCAGGTAGACGGTGTTGGGCTGGCTGAAATTTCCGCACACGAGATCGAGGTCGCCGTCATTATCGATATCGCCGAGCGCGATGCTCCGTGTCGCATCACGGGGGCTCGACTGCCACACGGGGCCGTCGGTGAATGTACCCCCCGTGTTATGAAACATCATATCGTACTGGTTTTCCCTGCCGCACACGAGATCGAGGTATCCGTCGCCGTCGATATCCCCGAGCGCGACGCTCGCTGTTCCGGTTGCAAGGTTCGACTGCCATGCGGGGATCGTCGAGAGGGTGCCGCCTTCATTGAGATAGAGGGCATGTCCCTCGCCGTTGTTCCCGGCGACGAGATCGAGATCCCCGTCGAGATCGATATCCCCGAGGGCGAGGCTCACCGTATGGTTCGACGGTTGTGAAGACCACGACGGGTATGCGGGAAAGATCCCATCGCAATCCACGGCGCCGGCCGGGAGCGAATCCACCGCACGCGCCGGAATCGACGGGGGGATCGAATACAGGCAGACACATGCAGCCACGACAACGACCAGTGCCACCCCGCCGTCCCGGCGAATCCGCATTCCACACATAATAATCCTTTCAGAATCGTCGCATCACTCGATCCGAACGATGAATCCGAATTTTATTCGGGATCCGTTGCCATCCCCGCCGGTGCACGTACCTCGAGAATTCTGGACACCGCCTACTCTATCGGCAACTCGCCCGCATGTCAAGGCGGTTCCGGCAGTCGAGACGATATGCGTGTTCCCCTGCCGGGAGATGAGCCCTGCCGATCATCGGCGGATTGCAATTCGATGGCGTCGATTTCTGTTTTATTCCCCGCTCCTCCTCCCGTATGATCAGCGTGGGCACGGAAAATACCTATAAGGAGGGAACATTGAAATACAGAAATTGGCGTCTCTCGATCAACCTTGTTGTACTTGTGTTTCTCCTTGCCTATCCGTGCCATGCCGGTCGAGGGGAAACGGAAGAGGAAGAATATCAGGATTTCAGGGCCGCGCTGATCGAGCTGTACAACGCCGGCAAGTACGAGGAGGCGGCCGGGCTCATAGAGAAGAATTACGATCGATTTCCCGGCAAGGTGACGAACATGTCATTCAACATGGCGCTTGTCTGCAAGCATCTCGAAGATTACGAACGGGGTGTCGGGTATCTGCGGAGGGCGCACGAAAAGGGACACTGGTTCAGCATATATGCATTTGAAGGCGACTTCTGGGCGCCGTACAGGGAGGTCGACGGTTTCGCGGAGGTGCTGGCCAGGAACCTTGAAATGAAGGAAGCCGCCCAGAAAATGGCAAAGCCGGAGCTCGAGGTCGTTCTGCCGATAAATCACGAGGGGGGGAAACGATACCCGCTTTTCATCGCCCTTCACGGAGGCGGCGAAAATATCGAGAACTTCAAGCCGAGGTGGACATCCGAAACGATGGAGGAGGAGTTTATCGTCGCCTACGTCCAGTCCTCGCAGGTTTCTTCGATGGATGGATTCACCTGGCAGAACCAGGATATGACGAAACAAGAGGTGCGGGAAGCATTTGAAAGGATCTGTAATGAGTACCCGGTGAACGAGGACGAGGTGATTGTGGGCGGATTCTCTTCCGGCGGTTACGCGTCGCTGGTCGTCACCTTTTTTGACGTCGTTCCCGTTACGGGATTTGTTATCCTGTGCCCGCCGATGCCCGAAAACATAACGGAGAAAGAGGTGCTCGAAGCGAAGGCGAAAGGGATACGGGGAACGATCATAACCACCGATCTCGACAACAGGGTTCCCGATCAGAGAAGGATGGCCGATCTGTTCAGGAAAACGGGCCTTCAGTATCAGTTCATTCTGACTCCAAACATCGGGCACTGGTACCCGGACGATCTGCCCGAAATGATCGACCGGGCCATAGCGCATATACGGAGCGGTTGAGCCGGCGATCGCCCTCTCGAGGCACTCAGCGAAGAAGCACCATCTTCCGCGAGATCGTCTTCTTGCCGCCCGTCAGTCGATAGAAGTACACGCCCGAGCTCACCGCTTGCCCGTGCGTATCGACGCCGCGCCACTCGACCGAATGCGCCTCCTCCGGCTGCTTCTCGCGATCGAGCAGTCTCGCGACGAGCTTCCCCGATGAGTCGTAGATGTCGAGCGTCACCTAACAATCGACCGGCGCATAGTAGCTGATCATCGTCGACGGATTGAAGGGATTCGGATGATTCTGATAGAGCGTAACCGGCAGGGCCGGAATCGCGATCTCTTCGGTCTCAAACAGACCCTGCCTCCACCCAATTGTCCATCCCCGATCCCAGTGGCGACCAGGCGGACCCCTCCCAGGCAGCGATAAAACTCGCCTCGAAAGCCCGTTGTAAACTACTTTGACTTGACTTTTCTTTTCGGCGTATCGGGCTTCGCCTCCGTTGATTTCTTCGGCTGCCCGGCGGCACTCTTCCGAGGAACGAGCACCTCGCGCTTGACCTTGGCCGCCCGTTTCTCGACCTTGCGTCTTTCGGCTTGCGGCAGGACCATCCTTTTCAGCTTCGGCTCATCGGCCCTGACGGAGGCCGGCGGTGTTGCAGGCGTGCGAGTACGGACGTTGACCGTTCGCTCGCGAACCTTCACGACGGGCACTTTTTTCCTCGTTACTTGCTCGACGTTCCTGATATCGGGGGAACGTTTGACGACCGTCTGGCGATTGACTATCTCCCGGGATATCGGCCTCACGATCCTGTGCCGGCCTACATCTTCCCTGGTGAAATTATCGATATCGATCACGATCCAGACGTTGTAATCGTATGGATCCCAAGGATCGTGCCACACGACGCCCTGCGGCGGAATAGGCGCCCACGCCGCGTAGTTACCGAAGGTGTACCACTGAACCCTCGCCGGCCACCACGTATCTCCCGGCACCCAATACCAACCGATACCCGGATGGAATCCCCAGTACCCGTAGTGGAACACCAGCCACCCGTATGGCTCGTAGGAAACCCATGCCCATCCGTCACTCGTCCAGACCCAGTGGCCGTAGTAAAACGGTTCCCAACCCGAAACGACATAGGGCCTCCACGCCATCCCGTAAGGTGGAACATCCAGCCATTCCCCGTAGCCCGACAGGTATTGAACGTCGTCGACAACCACCGGACCGTTGCCGGGTGACCGGTACAGCGTAGATGCACCCCCCGTGCTGCACACCAGAACCGATGCTACCGATGCGATCAGCACGAGGCATATTCTCTTCGACAAACCGTGCGCTCGCTTAGCTGGCATGACCGACCTCCTTTTTTCCTCTTCCTATTAAAGTAAACGCCGTATCGGCGAAGACCTTGCTGATATTTATTCATGTATACGGTTTGCCGCCTGAAGTATCAAGCAGCTTGTCACGCGCTCCGGAACCTGCTATATATCTTTGCAATCGGGCGGTTACGAGAGCTGTGCGGCGGCGCTCCATCCTCGCCCGGGATGGATATATCCGAATTCCTCCAATACGGAGAGGACCAGACGATGAAACTGGAACAGAGCTTCATGGATTTCATGCTCCACCACCAGGAATACCACGAGCGGAGCTACAATTTCCTCGTGCTTCTCGAGGCGGTTCAGACCGCCGCCAAGTATATCCAGTACTTCTACCAGACGGGTTCGCTCAAGTACCTGATGTGCGAGGCGGGATTCACGAATGTCCAGGGCGAGAGCGTGCTGGAGATGGACGACATCGCCAACGCGATCGTCCTCCACTACCTTCGGCGTTCGAACCAGGTGATCTGCGCCGTCACGGAGGAGGAGACCGATCCGGTCCCGCTCAACGAGGACGGGGGCCGATACTTCTTCTATTTCGATCCTCTCGACGGATCGAGCAACGTCAAGCACAACCTGTCCGTCGGTTTCATGTTCGCGATCGCCAAGCGGAACCTCGAGGGACCCGAGGACGGGCACCTGCGAAAGGGATCCGAACTGCGCGCGGCGGGAATCTTTCTCATACCGAACGGTGTCTTCACCCTCGCCCTCGCCGATACCGGTGTCTTCCGCTTCCACCTCGACGAAACGATGACGTATGTCATTCCCGAGAATTCGGAGCGGCTGATCATTCCCGAGAATCCCAAGGGATGGGAGCTCTCCTTCAACGCCTCCAATCGCAAGACCTTCTCCGGGAAGGTCCAGAGCTGGATCGAGGAGCATGAGCAGAAATACGCTTTCCGTTACATGGGGGCGCTGGCGGGCGACTTCCATCGCCTCCTCTCGAACGGCGGCATGTTCATGTACCCGGCGATCGTCAATCATCCCGAGCCGGAAAAGAACCGTCCCAAGGGGAAACTGCGCCTCCTCTACGAGGCGAACGTCGCCGCCTTTATCGCCAGGGAAGCGGAAGGAACGGCGATCGACGAGGAGGGGAACGAAATCCTCGAGATCACACCCGCATCCCCGCACCAACGGACCGCCCTCTATGTCGGCTCCCGGTCACTGGTCGAGAGCATCCGGACGCGGTTGCGGGAGAGGGGATAGTGCCCCCGGGGGCGGGCGGGTTCATACGCTCAATAGATGGTGCACGGTAACACGGGGGACATGCCGCAACAATCCGGCGCCCCGACGATGTCCCCGCCACGGCATGCGTAACGGGACGAACCACCGGGCCGGGCCGTCTTGACATAATCCCGGCGACGCTTTATACTATCGCAATCAACCCGAACGGCTCTCCATCCGGCTTACCTTCCCGCCATACGAAAGGAGTACCATGGGAGAGAACACTCATGGAGTCCGAGAAAATCACTGGTATCTCTATGTCATCGTCTCGCTGAGCGGCGCATCCGTCCTCGCGGTGGAAATACTGGGAACCCGTATACTCGGACCCTTTTACGGCGTAAGCCTGTTTCTCTGGTCCGCGCTGATCACCGTGACACTCTCCGCCCTCGCCGTCGGGTACGCGGTCGGCGGAAGGCTGGCGGACAGAGATGCGTCCCCGACGAGGCTTGGGCTGATCCTGGCGGTGGCGGGTGCGTGGCTGATATTCATCCCCGTGTTACAGCGTCCCGTCCTGTGGATATCGGAGCCGCTGGGACTGCGGCCGGCCGTCATTATCGCGGCATTCATCCTTTTCTTTCCGCCCCTGACCGCTCTCGGCATGGTCAGCCCCTACGCCATCAAGCTGAGGACCGCCACGCTGGGCGAGGTGGGACGCTCGGCCGGAAATCTGTACTCGGTCTCCACCGTGGCCGGCGTCGCGGCGGCACTGCTGACCGGATTCATCCTGATTCCCCATGCCGGCATCTCACGCCTCACGGTCGCCGTCGGTGCGATCCTCCTGATTGCCGCCGCCTTCTCGGCGGCGATGGAAAAAAGAAGGTCGGCGCGCACGGCCGCCCTGTCAGCCGTGTTTATCGCTTGTGCCGCAGCCGCGCCGTTCATCCGCGTCACTCCTGCACCCGCACCCGAAAACGGTTCCGTCATCGCCGAGGAGCAGAGCCCGTACGCCCAGATCAAGGTAATAGACTACCGCGGTGCACGATTCCTGCTGATCGACGGCGCCATACATACGTTTACTGATATCTCGACCGGTGAGACCCTGTTCCCGTACGTGAACGTTCTCGATATCGCCCGTTTCACGAGCGGCGACCCCGGAGAGGCGCTGCTCGTGGGCCTCGGTGGAGGATCGGCGGCAAAGCATTTCACCGGAGCAGGATGGCATGTCGACGCGGTCGAGATAGATCCCGTGGTTGTTCGCTTCGCCGCGGAATATTTCGGGCTCGAGCCGGGGGATGCCGATATCTACACGATGGATGGCCGGCATTTTCTCCGAACGACGGAGAACAGGTACGACATTATTATACTGGATGCGTTCGGTAGTGGATCGATACCATTTCACCTCGTCACTAGGGAAGCCTTCGGGCTTGTTTCCTCGCGCCTCCGCGACGGCGGCGTACTCGCCGTAAACCTGCAAACGATAGGCTGGAAAAGCACGATCGTACGATCGCTGGCCGCGACGTTAAAGGAACATTTCACGGACGTACTGGCGCTGCCGATTGTCGAGCCGCCCAACAAGCTGGGGAATGTCATTCTGCTCGCATCGAACCGCTCCCTCGATATCGACGGCGAACTACCGACACCCGAGTCGAGATTCAGCGCCGAATACGACCGGACCCACGCCTGGAACAACAGATTCGTGCCCGACACCGACGGCGTACCGGCACTCACCGACGACCGCAATCCGGTGGACCTCTGGACCGAGGAGATCAACCTCGTCGAACGCAGGAAACTGAACGAATATTTCAAGGATTTCGACGTCCTCTGGTAACCCGGTTCCTAAATGCAACGTCCGCCCCGCTTCGGGCGGTGGCGGACGTTGCACATCATAACCCCATAATCCCTCGCGGGACTACGGATTCCTAGTTACCGACCATGTATACACCGAAGTAGCCGAGCACGTCGTCGATCGGATTGGCGATACCCGTCGTGTTGCTGCCGGCAAAGAGCAAACCGACCGCGCGCGGATACACATCGACATCCTCGACGAGCAGAGATCCCGAATCGCCGCCCAGCAGGAACTTCCTGGCCGACACGACGATCTGTCCGGTGAAATACTCGATTGTCTGGTTTCCGCCGCACTCGTCCTCGCCGTAGACATTGAAGTTTCCGTTGATGGCGCTCACGGTCCCCCTGGTCAGCCCCGTCGTACGACCGCTCTTCTTCACCTCGAGCCCGACGTAGGCTTCCATCGTCTCGGAGGAAATCACGCCGATCTCGAGGATCGATCCTTCCGGATCGACCATGCCGGGGATGATCTCGGCGAGAGCGCAATCGACGTTGTAGCCGTCTTCGCACCACGTGGAAAGGTACGCCACGTAGTCGGCGGGGATATCCTGACAGTTCACCTCGATGAGACCGGGCTGGTCGATCTCCTGGCCGACCTCGGAGACATCGGGATCATTTGTGCTGGCGGCCTGGTCACCCGCGAACACGTGTTTGTTGCTCAGAATGAACTTGGTGCCGGAACCATCTGCCACGAGCGCGCCCAGCGTTCCACTGCAGCAGTACGGATATGCGAAATCCTTACTGTTGCCGCCGGACACGCCGAGAGAAATCGGCCGCGGATAACGGGCGGTATGTCCCGATGTCGAACCGCCCTTCTTCATCGTGAGTCTTCCCGAAACGACCTTCTTCACCGGAATTCCCTCGATCTCCGCCGGGACGTTCTTGCCGCCCTGGCTCGATTCCAGATAAACGATGATCGCGGGATTCCCGCCGTCGGTAAGGCCGGTGGCTGTTCCAGCGACCAGCGGATCGGACATCAGGCTCCGTGTGTACTGATCCTGAACGGCCATTACGCTCTGTATGCGGGGATCGGCTTTGCTGAGTCGAATCAATCCCTGCTCCACTTCATTCGGAGCACCGGGATTGTCGCTCATATCGGAGCATCCGGCAAGAAGACCGAATGCCACGAGCAAAACGAGCCCCGCAACCCAATTCGCGCGTACGCGTGAGAGCAGCTTCATCAAGCCCTCCTGGATTGAAGGTGGGAAATGGAATTATTTAATACGGGAAGTAGAAAGATAGTACGGAATCGCCGGTCCAACTGTCAAGATAATTTTTTTCAATACCTTACAATGATTTTTTGTAAACAATTGTTGACAATTTCACCCGGGTATTAATCGATACCAAGACTTTTCAGCGCCCTGTAGAGGGTGCTGCGTGATACGCCCAGCTCGCGTGCGGTGGATGACTTGTTCCCGTTGCACTTTACCAGGCTCGAGATAATGAGCTGGCGGATCTCCTCCCTGTCCCTGACAAGCCCGATCGAGGGGATCTCGCGTGTCTTGAGAATGTTCGCCGCGGCGCCGGTACCGTGGTGTTCCCCCAGGATATGATGGGTCCTGATTTTTAGCGGAAGATCGATTTTACGGATAATACCGCTGTCCTTGCCGATGAGAGAGAGCACCCTGACCACGCTGATCAGCTGGCGGACGTTCCCGGGCCAGTGGTAACTCTTCAGAAATTCAAGAACGCCCTCCTCGACCTTTCCGCCGTACCCCGCCCGCTCGAGATGATACAGGAACAACGCCTCGACATCGTCATTCCTCCTTCTCAGGGGCTCCAGCTCTATCGATGCCGTCAGGATCCTGTAATAGAAGTCCTTTCTCAGCCTGCCCGTGCGGAGGAGGTTCTCGATATTCTGGTTCGATGCGGATATGAGACGTATGTCTATGCGGCGCTCCTTCGACTCACCGACCCTTCTGATCTTGTGTTCCTGGAAGACACGGAGGAGTTTCGCCTGCTGCGATATCGTGAGTTCGGATATCTCGTCGAGGAAGAAAGTTCCTCCGGAGGCCTGCTCTATCAAACCGACGTGGTCCCTGTCGGCTCCCGTGAACGATCCCTTTCTGTGCCCGAAAATCTCGCTCTCGAACACCGTATCGGAAACCGATGCGCAATTCACGGCAACGAACTTCCCGGTGGGACGGCTGCTCAGCTTGTGGATCAACCGGGCGACGACTTCCTTGCCGGTACCCGTTTCTCCCGTAACGAGAACCGGGATAGTGCTCGGAGCGAGTGAGACCGCCTTCGAGACGACTTCTTTCATGTGGTTCGATCTGGCGATGAGGAACCCCTCATGCAACCAGCGGTCATCGAACTTCACACCGATGCGTCTCGACGGCGCCCGTTCCCCGTACCTGTCGCTGAGCAACCGGGCCGCCATTTTCTCGCAGGCGGCGGCATCCTGCGAAAGCTCGAGAGAATCATAGAGGTGGGCGGCTTCGGCCGCCGATGTCCTGGCCAGGTCGAGCAGTTCCTCATTTCGGCCCTTTATCATTTCGGGTTCCGATGCCCACCGCGAATAGACCTCCGCGGCCGCCTTGTACGTTCTCGCGAGCTCGAATGATTCCTTGATGATCTTTAATGTGGAAATGGCCTCGCCGAAATATGACAGGGCGAACTCCTTCCTGCCCCTCGCGGCCTCGAGCAGCGCAAGCGCTCTCAGAACGCATCCCAGTTCGTGATCATCATTCAGTTGTTTGGACAGCTCCAATGCCCTGGCGAGCGCCACCGAAGCCTCATCGAATTTTCCCAGGGCCAGGTACAGGTCACCGAGGCGCCTGCAGACTTCCATGGTGACGTCTCCGGCGGGGGACATCTCCAGCGCCAGTTTCTCGGCCTCGACGAGATAGGCCCGCGATTGATCGTAGTCGCCTCCGAGATAACCGATCTCCCCGAGGAATTCCCCGGCCAGGGCCATGCCACGCCTGTATCCGGTTTTCTCGGAAATCTCGTAGCCCTTCCTCATCATTTCAGAGGAAGCGGGCAGGTCCCCGAGGTACATCTTCACGCGCCCGCCGGCGATATACGATTCGGCTATTCCAATACAGTTATCGACCTTCCTGAAATACTTGTGGGCCTGCCGGAGACAATCCTCGGCCGGTGAATATCGTCCGGTCCTGTACGCGAGTATCCCCATCATATGGTATGTGGCGGCGAGCTGGCCGTTGCTCCCGGCCTCCCTGAAGCACTCGATCGCCTTCACGTAGAATGAATCGGCCTGATCGAAAAAGGATCTTTGAAAGGCGGTATAACCGAGCATGTAGAGGACGTTGCCGAGCATCAGCGGATCGTCCGCCGATGCATAGTACTGGTGACAGGCCTGGAGGATAAGATTGGTGTTCAGGTAATCGCCATTCCAGAAATATGCCTTGCCCAGACAGAACCTCAGGAGAAATTCCTCCTCCC
>DATKWS010000193.1:0-6540 GCA_035529435.1 Patescibacteria group bacterium | reverse complement strand
GTAACCTCGATCTGGCTGTAGGGCACAGGACTTTTTATTACGATCCTTTCGAGATCATCCATGGCGAGGTCTCGGTACTTCTGGGCAGGGGAAACGGACTCTTCTACACCAGGCCCATGAACGAGCTGGGAGAGAACGCTGAACCATGGTCGATTGCGTCAGCGGACTTCAACGGGGATAACCATGACGATATAGCCGCGGTCTCATGGGGAAGAAACGAACTGGCCATTCTGATCGGATCGGATGACGGTTATTTCGCTCCCGCCGCGAGGAGGAGGTCGGAGCCGATTTATCCACGCTCTATAGTTGCGGAAGATTTCGACGGGGATGAGAAAATAGACCTGATGATAGCCGGGTATATACACGATTCTTTCAACATCTCGCTGTATCTCGGAAACGGGGACGGGACGTTCGTACTCTCCCGCTTCTACGGTGCGGGTGACCTTCCCAGCTCGATGATCACGCAAGATTTGAATGGAGACGGATTCCCCGATCTCGCCGTCGCAAATTCAAAGTCTGGTAATTTAACTGTCCTGGAGGGAAATCCCGAAGGCGGGCTGCGTCACCCCAATCTGTGCGACGGAGGGGAAGATCCCTACGATGTGGAGTCCGCTGATTTCAACGAGGACGGAATCGTCGATCTGGCCATAGCTCACTCCACATATTCGGGTTACGTGGCGATATGGCTTGGAGAAGGCGACGGGACATTTACATCAAAGGGGTCCTGCGCTGCAGGCTCTCGATCCTCTTCGGTCGTTACGGAGGACTTTGATGATGATGGACACATCGATCTGGCTGTCACGAACTGGAATTCAGAAGACATCCATGTCTATCTGGGCACCGGAGACGGTACGTTTTCCTTTATCTCGAGTATGGCGTCGGCAGCGAGGCCATATTCCATAATCTCTGGAGATTACAATGAAGACGGGATAGCTGACGTGGCAACGGCGAACTCACTCTCGAATGTCGTATCAGTGTATCTGGGAGCAGGCGACGGAACGTTCTCTTCAGCCGTACTGTATGCGGCTGGTGAAAAGACAGTGTCCGCGGTCAACGGCGATTTCAATGAGGACGGACATATCGATGTCATAGCCGTTAATGGAACGACCAGCGATGTCTATCTCTTTCTGGGAGTAGGAGATGGGACCTTTGCCTCAGCCGGGTACATCCCGGTCGGCAGTGTGCCTTGGCAGGCCGTCACGGGCGATTTTGACGAAAACGGGCATGAAGATCTCGCTGTCGCTAACGGCGGGTCCAACGACGTGACGGTGCTTCTGGGGTCCGGGGACGGCACATTCTTGACCGCGACGCAATATTCCGCTGGCAAAAGCCCGCATGGTATAGCAGCTGGCGATTTCGATGATGACGGTCACATCGACCTGGCGGTCGCCAACTGGTATTCGGCTGATATAACAATACTGATTGGCAGGGGAGACGGTACCTTTTTCAGAGAGTACAGTGAGGGGGATTACAGCGCGTCAGGCAATCCGTATGCTCTGCATGCCTGTGACCTGGACGGCGACGGGGATATCGATCTGGTATCGGCGAATCGCGGCATTTTCGATGATGGATTAGCCGTGATGATATTTAATCGAACCGCTGATGATGTTTCCACGATGCTTTCGGAATACAGCTGCGCTGCGGAGGGTGAGATCGTTAAAATCAGATGGACTCTTTCGAAATCAATTCCGCTGGCGCAATTCAGGGTTTATCGGGCAGCCGGATCCTCGTCGTATTTTCAAGTTCTGAACGCGGAGATAATACAGACCTCTCGAGCATCCTTTATGGCTGTCGACTTTTCATGCGAGCCAGGTGTGACATACAGATACCGGGTAGATATGCTGGATGATGAAGGATCGAAGACGCTTTTCTTTTCAGAGGATGTCGCCGTTGTGGTCCCTGCGCTGGCGTTAAGCCAGAACTATCCAAATCCCTTTAATCCAGGGACTACTATCAGATACATCCTGCCATTGAAGATGCACGTCACTTTGAGCATTATTGACGTCTCAGGACGCAGGATAGCAAGGCTTATCGATTCCGAGATGGAGGCTGGAGTGCATAGCGTTGAATGGGCCGGGTGTGATGCCGACGGTGATCTCATGCCGAGCGGAGTGTACTTCTACATGCTTAATGCCGGCAAGATGAGAGTCACAAGGAAAATGGTCCTGCTGCGATGAGCGCCCAGCGAAGGGCAAGTCTTTTCTAGTAGTGTGAATGCCACGGATCGGTATCTGAACGTACAGTGCCTATAGCTCGTCCCAAAAAGAAAAAGGGTGCGGCTCAGCAACCGGTTTTCGATACCGAGTGGACAAAGGATCGTATAGAAGAAAACAAGCTCGTGAACGATATTCGTCGCCGCGTCGCCATGTGGCGGAAGGGTGGTTATGTCGGTGTAACCCCCACTACCGATCGGCTGCTTACCTACTGGACCGATCCCGATCGAGAGAAAAAACTATTCTTTTGTCAGATAGAAGCTCTGGAAACCGCTATCTATATCACCGAGGTAGCGAAGAAGTATGGCGATGCCTGGATCGAAAACACGATTCGTGAGGCGAATGACACTTGTCCCTCCTATTAATGCAATCCGATATTAAATCTATTAATGGGCGGAGTTGTCTTGATTGCCGAGTGGGAACGTTGTTTTTATAGAATTATCGTTCAAAAACGGGGGGAACTCTCTTAATTTCTTGCTGCCTTGACAAAGCCTGTCTGCTACGGGACACTGTTAGCCGGTATCATGAATACACACGACACGGAGGTAATGGCATGCGCGGTACGGCTTGTGTTCTCTTTCTGGGCGTATGCGCCGCAGCGGTTTTCTGCGCGGCGCAGAGCGTGGATGTACATCAGGCGGCGCAGTCGGGTGATATCGAGAGGCTCGAGGAGCTCATCGGGAAGGATCCGGCACTCGTAGACGCAAGGGATGAGGAGGGGCATACGCCGCTCCATAGCGCCGCGATGAGTGGCAGGATGAATATAGTACTGTTCCTCCTCGAAAACGGCGCAAGCGCGGACGCCCGTAACACCGCCAACCAGTCGCCGCTCCTCTACGCGGCGTACACCGGTCACGCGGATATCGTGGACACACTCATAGCCCACGGGGCGCAAATCGAGTATCGAGATACGAGAGGCTATGCGCCAATCCATTTCGCCGCACGGGAGGGGCGGAGGGCTGTGGTGGAGCTCCTCGTCTCGAAAGGAGCGGCCTTCGACGAGCGCGGATACCAGGGCAAGACGCCACTTCATTTTGCGGCGACGAGAGGTCATACGGGGATCGTGGAATTCCTCGTTGCTCGCGGTGCGGAGCCGGCGACCGTGGATGACGACGGCATGACGCCGATGGCGAGTGCACTCGCGGGAGGGTACGGCGCGACGGCGGAAGCCCTGCTCGATTTTGGTACCGGAATCGAGGGCGATGACGATGAGATCGCCCGCTACCTGAATCTTGCCGCCGCCGGGGGCAGCCGGAAGATCGTCGATATATTGATCGGGAAAGGGGCGCGTCTCGACGGCATGGATGAAACCGGGCGTTCACTTCTCCACAATGCCGTGATCGGCGGAATGGCAGAGCTCGCGAGAACGATGAGCGAGGTCGCGAGAGATATCAATGCCGTCGATAATAATGGGAAAACAGCCCTCCATTACGCTGTCGGCAGAGGAAACGGTGATGTTGTCGGTCTCATTCTTGACCGGGGCGCCGATCCGAATATCGCGGATGCCGGGGGGAGGACTCCTCTCCATGTGGCCGAAGACACCGGACGGGACGATATCGCCGGGATGCTCCGGGCACGTGGCGCACTCGATGTCGATCGGCACGTGCACCGGCTCGAGGGCGGCGCCGCCACGCCTTCGGGAGGGGACGGGGGGCTGCCGATCGAGATTGTGTATATCGCCAATGAGGGATTCCTCATATCCCGGGGAGAGAAGCAAGTCGTCATAGATGCGGTGCACCAGAATCCGTGGGGATACGTTTCGACCGGAGAACGGATTTTCACGATGATGCTCGAGGATCGCCCGCCGCTCGACGGGATCGATCTCTGCATCGCCTCACACGCTCATGCCGACCACATGCTTGCCGGTATGACGGTGGAGCTGCTGAGGCGCAATGACAGCGTCGTGTTCGTTTCGAGCCCCCAGGCGTGTGACTCCGTGCGGATGGTCGCCGGAAACGATTTCGAGATGTTCGCGAGCAGGGTCGTGAGCGTCGATCCCGAGTGGAAGGAGATCGTGAAACTGAGCAAGAACGGTATAGACGTCGAGTTCTTCGGGGTCAATCATGCCGGTCCCGGCCAGAATCCGTACAAGACGCTTGCAACCATCATCGATCTCGACGGCATCCGTATCGTACACCTCGCGGACGAGGCCGCCGAGTCGAACGTCGAGAACTTCGAAGCGGTCGCCCTCGAGCGGATGGGAATCGATATCGCCTTCGCCGATCGCTTCTTTCTCGCTGATTCAATAGGGCGGTTTATCATGAATGACTACATCGGGCCAGAATACATCATCCTCATGCATGCCCGTGAGAGCGAGCTCGATGCAGCCGCGGCGGAATTGACGCCGCTGCACCCGAACCTCGTCATCTTCCGGGAGCAGCTGGAGAAGAAGCTTTTCGAAGCCGGGACGGATTGATAAGTGAAATAAAACGGTCTACTCCCCAAGCATTTCCTCTATTCGGCGTCGATGTGCCATTCCCTGAAGATCGCGTCGGCGAGGGCGCGCACCTCGTCATGATCGAAGTACCACAGCGGTATTCCCATGTGCACGCTCGCGGCCGCCACCGCTCCGGTGGCGTTCGCTATGACGTCGGCGTGGACGGTCGACCATATCGCAACGACCGTATTATCCAGGGGAGAAACCGTGTTTCTCGTTCTCATGCGGTACATCGGATGGAAACACGACCTCGTGCGCACTCCTTTCGCCTGCATCCAGTACTTCGGGTCGTATATCTCGACGTAGTGCATGCTGCGCACCGCGGGATCGAAGAAGCGACCGGGCTTTGTGACCTCTTCCCAGAGATGCAGCTCATCGGGGAGATCGGGATGGGCGAGCGTGATGGGATCACGCGTGTCGCGATATGCATAGGTCATGGCGTCGTAGTCGGCTCTCCGAAAGGGAACGGTGCCGTCCTGGCGGAAGACCCCGTAGACCTTGTCGAGGACGCTGACGCAGAAGTCCTTGTAGGCCATCCCGTAGACACCGAGCGTGTCGGGACAATCACCGCTGGGTCCCGCGAACGTCTCACATTTCAGGTAGAGGGGGAATTCGAGATTGGATGTCCCGATGTCTTGAAGCCATCCCATGATCCTCCCCGGATTGCATGCCGCCAGTCCACCCTGCTTGTCGGAACGGCCGCACGACCACATATGTCCCCCGAGGCGCATGTAGAACGACAGGACGTTATAGGTGTACTTCCTGCGGTTGGGACCGAGGGCTTTCTCCGAGGTGAAGCTGACCGTCTGGCTCCATGCGTTGAAATCCCACCGCGCGTTTCCGTAAGTCCAGATGATGTTCTTGTACCGCCACAGGCGCGTGATATCCGGTGTGAGGTAGCCGTGATCCGCCGTATCGTAGATGTCGATGTCCGGATCGAACAGTCTCGCTCGTGAGCATATGTCGATCCAGAACTTGTCATGCTGGGTCTCGGTGGGAGTGGCGTACGAAGACTGTATGAAATCATTGGACAGGAAATCGTCGACCCAGAGGAGATCCCGGTCCATTCTGGTCGGGACGACGGTGATATCGATCTGGGCGATCGTTGCGACACCGATATTGTCGACCGCTTCGACGAATAGTGTATGCACGCCGGAGACGAAGAGCCGCTTGGGCGCCAGCGAGCAATACTGGTTGGCCTTGACGTCCCACTGCTCCGGGTCGGCCAGATCTTGGATGTCCCATCCGTACCGGTAGGTCGATACGGTTGCGCCGTATTCGCTCGCGTCCGCCGTCCACCTGAAGTTCAGCGGGAAACCGGAGGGGACGCACAGGGCCGCAGGATTTGTCTCGGTGCCGACGAAGAGATAGTTCCCGAGGTACTGCTCCCTGACCGTCAGGACGGGGCCGGTGGGCTCCCGCACCATGAAGCGCCGCACGTTCGTTCTCTCGTCGAATATCGAGCTGACCGCGCCCGCCTCGTCCATGGCCTGCACGGCGAACACGTATATGCGGTTGAACTCGAGAATCTCGTCGTCGCCCAGGACCGTGTAGTTACCCGAGTCGGCGGGGGCGGTATGGGCGACCCACCTCGACCACTTGTCCTCGAACAACTCGGGCCGGCTGTTGAGGTCCTCGAGCACCCTGCTGTAGTACGACGTGTACATGTAACGAGCCGAATCGATCTCCTGGTAGTTCCACGGCGCATCGATCGGATCCTTTCCGGCCCATTTGAACGTGATGATCGGTGGCAGGAACTGCGTGTCGTTGGCCGGCTTGGGAGCGGGTTCCGTGATGGCGATCGATGGAGCGAGGGTGAAGGCGGTGAACGACCGGTACGTTGCCTCCGAACGCAGGTCGCCGTCGTCGACCGCCCGGACGAAAAAGGTA
>DATKWS010000192.1:0-4025 GCA_035529435.1 Patescibacteria group bacterium | reverse complement strand
GGTCGAATCGTAAAACGGCACGTAATCGTCCGGGACGGAGAGACCGAGAGATTCGACCATCGGGATCAGATCGATGTGGGAGGAAACATCGCACATACCGTGATCCCCCATGACGATGATGCGGGCATCCGGCGCGATCGCATGAACCGCCCCGATGCGCTTCCCGTACCACGCCAGGTGATCCCCGATACGGTCGTCGGCGCTGCCGTACCGGTGCAGATCGGAATCGAGGCCGGCCGTGTACAGTATGCAGAACGGCGCACCATCCCCGCCGACCTCGCGTTCGAGCTCGTCGAATGCAATCGTCTCCGGCGTCCGGTAATCGCGCACGAAGACGGGGATGTCCCGCTGGTACAGCTCGTCCACGATCGTCGGTGCCCGGCCGCCCCCCCGCGGCGCGAAGAGGTCGTTTCGGGCGGGAAGGTCGAGATGGCGGATCACGCCGCGCGGTACCCGGTACAGGCTGTAATAGGCTGAGATACCATCGACACGTCTCAGCTTCCAGTTGACGAGACGGCGCAGCCAGAGACGATCGAGGGAAACGTTCGCCGGCAGCAGATCGAGAAACGAAAAGGGGGACCGCCGCGAAGAAAAGGCATACATCATCCAGAGTCCGTGCTCAACGGGAGGGCACCCGGTGAATATCGAGGTGAGCGCCGCCTGGCTGAAGCCGAGAACCGTTCGAAGCCGCGCGCGCGTATCGAGGTGCGCCGGCTGAAAACGGTGCCGCTCGGCAAGCTCGAATCCGAGTGCATCGATCAGTATGAGAATCGTCCTCTCCAATGCGCTACGTATCCTTTCCGCCGAAAACGATTTCGGCCCACATCCTGTGCACGCGGGCCGCCGCCTCACCCCAGCCACCGCCCCGGCCGCACGCAACGAACGAGAGCTGCGGCAGGGGACAATCCGCCGCAGCGTGCAGCCGGTGTTCGATCAGGCGGATGCCGTCGTACCTGATCGCTTCGAGGGGATCAATGCGCAGGAGGTCTCCCCGCATCGATGCGACGACGCGGATCCTTTCGGCGAGTGGAACACGCGAAAGACGTGCCTTCCAGAACCGCAGCCTGTCGAGCCCGCCGCCCCTCCCCGTGCGGAGACGAATGAGGGACTCCGCGCGCGGGTGATCAACGGTTCCCTCCCGGGGATCAAGGAGATACGATGCTCCCCGCTTCCACGTATCGAGAACGGCGCCCGCCGCCGCCTCCCAGATCTCGAGCGGCGTATTGCGTTCGCCCCCCAACTCCCGATGCCCGAGGGAGGGATCGAGCTTGAAACGCGTCCACCGTACCACCTGCGCGACGAGGGACCGGGGAACGAGACGGTCGATCGGCCCGGCGTCCGCACGCTCCTCCACAAGCCGGGCCCGCACCGCGTAGCCGGGATGGTACGAATGGGCGAGGCAGAGGGCCGCGGTCGCAATATCGGTGTACACGCGTGCGATCCCGTACCGGAATGAAGGGGTGATATCGCTGGTGGCGGCATCAGATCCAGGGTACTCACCGAGGAGCGACAGTACCCTGTTCTCGAGAAGAACGAGCGCTTCCTCCCCACCGATCTGGGATTCCCGATACCCGGGCACGAGAGAGAGAACATCCCCGTCACCCCACAGTACGACCCCGTGGGCCTTGAGGTCGAACACGCCGGGACGGGATGGAAGCCGCCGCAGCTCCCCGGGCAGGAAGGTGCCGACATCGAAGCGCCCCGAAAAGGCCGCATCGGGCAGGAGCCCCTCGCAGGCCTCACCGAGCTCGCTTCGATGCCCGTACGCCCAGGCGTGCGCCTCCGGCGAATCGAGAACAATCAAGAGATCGATGTCGGATAGAAAGAGCGGACCCGATTCCAAGAAGAGTACGGAACCCTCGTTGAGCGCGAAGCTCCCGGACAGGATGACGGTCCGCACGTTCCGTTCACCGATTCGATCCACGAGGTACGCAGTGCATGCTTCGATATAGGAACGAAACCGCCCCGGCCACCAATCGGGGTACGTGCGCACGCCGGGGCCGGGCCCGTTGCACCGGCCGCCTCCGCCCGGCCCCGCACCCGATGACGTTCCCCGCGCCGGTCCCGCACCGCCGACATCAAAAGACCCGCGCTCCGCGCACGGGTCCCGCTCGTCGAACGTGCCACCGGACATCTATACCCGCCTGTAGATAAACTCAGGGATATAATATTTCTTCTTGTTCAGTACCGAGCCGATGAATTTCCCGTCGAGCTTTTCCACCATCCCCATGGCCCGCTTCAGGACTTCCCGTTTCGTCCTTCCCGCATATATGACGAGCACGACCCCGTCCATGTAGGAGCCGATGATGGATGTTTCGGGCGCTTCGAGGATTGCCGAGGTATCGACGAGGACGTAATCGTACCGTTCGCCCGCCTGCTTGCAGAACAGGCGCATCCGCTCTGAATTGAAAAACGGTTGCGTGACATCATCGCGCCGCGACGTTCCGACCGTTACGAGATCGAACACGCCGGCCTCGATCGGTTTCACGATCGCATTGATTTCCACCCCACCGGAGAGATAATCGACGAGCCCCGCATCGTTCGACTGGCCGAACAGATCGTGCAGCTGAGGATGCAGCACCGAACAGTCGACGAGGAGCACCTTTTCCGAACCGCTCGACGCCAGCATTCTGGCGAGGTAGGCGACGATCGTCGTCTTTCCCTCGCCACTGACCGCACTGGTGAACATGACGATCCTGGAATTCTTCTGTTTCATCTCAGAGTCTATCGAATTCCTCAGGCTGAGCAGGGATCGGCGGAAATTCTCACCGATACCCCGAACTACCATCTCCTCCCGATCCGCTGCGCCGGCATCGACGGCTTCCCGTGGCCGTTCTTCACCCCGCCCCCGCTCCTTTTCCCGCTCGGCCTTGCGGAGCGCATCGAATATCTTGCTCATCGTGTCATCTCCCTTCGCCTACCACACCAGGTGATCCACGCATCGATCGACTCCCTGCTAGTGAGGGGCGATGCGCCACCCCTGTCTCGGTTGGTCGTGCGCCTCCAGATCCCGCACCCCTTCACGCACGACCCTGCCGTCGATGGTCCTCGTGTTCGAGACGTACCCGATGAGCAACACACGGTCGCAGAGTATGTTGATCAGACGGGGAATGCCGCTCGAGTAATGGTATATCTCGTCCAAGGAGTCCTCGGTGAAGTATGGGCTCCCGTTTCTCGACGCCCGGACCACATCGAGCCGGAACTGAAGGTATTTATTCACCTCATCGCGGTCCAGAACCGAAATCCGGCATATTCCCGGTATCCGCTGCCTGAGCTGCCTCATATCGTTCATGTTGAGTATCGATTCGAGTTCGGGCTGCCCCACCAGCATGATCTGGAGCAGTTTCTGGCTTCTCGTTTCCAGATTCGAGAGCATCCGCAGTTCCTCGAGGACATCGGGGGATAGGTTGTGCGCCTCGTCGATGATGACGACGGTGTTCCGGTTCTTCTCGTACTGGCATATGAGAAATTCGTTGAGACGAATCAGCATCTGTGCCTTGTTCATCCCGTCGACCTCCAAACCGAAGTCCCTGCAGAGGAGATACAGCAGTTGGTCGAAGGGAAACTTTGTCGAGAACACGAACGCCACCTCGAGCGAGGGCTGAAAGAGATCGATGAAGGCGTTTACGACGGTCGTCTTCCCCACACCGACCTCGCCCGACACCGCGATGAATCCCTTCTTCTGGAAGATACCGTACGTTATGTATGCGAGTGCATCGCGGTGACTCTTGCTCCGGTACAGAAAACGCGGATCGGGCGTCACGTTGAAGGGAAGCTCGTTGAACCCGTAAAATTCCTCGTACATCTGCTTCTACTTTCGTTCCCGGTCGGGAAAACTCGCCAGCACCTGGAGATTGAGCGACTCCTCGGCATCGGATACATTCTTGATCGAGTGATCGAGGTTGTCGATGAAGAATGCGAAGCCGAGAGCTACGATGAGGCTAAAAACCGGCCCGAGCGCCATCCGCACGTAATCGCGCGTCTTCTTGCGGTAACCGGGCGAGGCGGGATTCAAAATGGTCACG
>DATKWS010000191.1:0-28051 GCA_035529435.1 Patescibacteria group bacterium | reverse complement strand
TGTCGACGAACGCGGTGCCGTCGATCACGACCGGATACCGCCCCGTTGCGATGCGTTTCGATCCGAGCAGTTTCACCGCACGCTCCGCGGCCCGTTCGCCGACCGCGGCGAAGTCGATCTCCGCCGGATGCAACGCCTGCCCGTAGTACGAGCCCGTCCGGACTTCATCCCCCCGCCGGGCGACGGCGGAAACGACGCATGAGCAGAATCCCCTCTTCTCGCATCGGTGGAATCCCCGCGTGCTCGCGATGAAGACATCGCCGCAGACCTCGTGGTACACGGCCCCCTCCGTATTCGTTACGGCCGCGTCGAAACCAAAGCACGCAGCCTCCATTGCCCGCACCAGTTCCACCTTGTCGTGATCCCCCCCCGCGGGGGGCACCCGGGGATAGAGATTACCATGGTCAATCCATTCCTGATCGTCGGCCAGGCAATCGACATCGACCGGCGAGCTGCACACGGCATTCGCCCGTGCCTCCTCGAACGCCTCCCCGAGCCCCCGGTGCCCGGTATCGCTCGTGTAGGCGAAACCGATCCTCCCGTCACGTACGAGCCGTATTCCCACCCCCGCGTCGTGCGAACGTTCCATGGATTCGACGGTGCCCCGGTGCACCTCGACACTGAACTGGCGAACCGATTCGCCGTACACCTCGCATTCGCACGAGTGCCGCTCGGCAAGCTCGAGGAGGTGATGTATTCCATCCTTCAATTCAAACTCCCTCAGTATTCATAGAAACGGACGCTGAAATTGAGTAGCACCCCTATGAAAAAGCAACTCACGATCATCGAGCTTCCACCGTAACTCATGAAGGGGAGCGGCAGACCGGTCACCGGGGCAAGTCCCACCGTCATGCCGATGTTGATGATGACGTGAAAGGCAAAGTATGCGCAGATACCGATAGCCGCAATCGATGCGAAGCGGTTCTTGACCTTGGCCGCAAGGTAGAGGGCCCGGACCACGATGACGGTGAACAGCACTATCACGAGCAGCGAACCGAGAAACCCCAACTCCTCGGAAAGCACGGAAAACACAAAATCCGAGTGGCGCTCGGGGAGAAAGGCGAGCAGTTTCTGCGTGCCCTGGAGAAAGTGCTTCCCCAGGAATCCGCCCGAGCCGATCGCCACCTTCGATTGGTAGACCTGCCACCCGCTCCCGAGGATATCCGATTCGGGCCGGAGAAACGCGAGAATCCTGCCTTGCTGGTAGACGTGCAACCGGTCCCAGAGGACCGGGACGATGAGCATGACACCGAGATTGATACCCACCAGGGCAATGCCCTGCAGGAGATATCGACGCCGCCGGTACGCGACGTAGAATATCAAAAGCAGATAAATGAGGAGTGGATACGGGTAGGTGTCCGGTCCCAGGGACCACTTGCTGTAGATGGTGAAAAACGCGCCTGCCACGGACGATATGAAGATGATCAACACGCCCTCGTTGAGACCCCGCCAGTACAGGATCGGAATCAGAAGAGCGGGAAAGACGAGCGCAGTTCCGAGATCCGGCTGTTTCACGACGAGCGGGAAGGGCACCAGCGCGATGAGCGCGGCGATCGCGAATACCTTGAGGTGGTTCGGATTGTTTCGTTTCTCCGCGAGAAACCGGGCGAGGAGAAACAGAACGGCGATCTTCATGAATTCACTCGGCTGGAATCTGAATGTACCGAGAACGATCCACCGGTTCGCTCCCTTCGCCGTTTCGAGAAAGAGGACGACGATGAGGAGTATTACCCCGACGGCGTACAGTACGACCGCGGTACTCTCGTAGTAGCTGAACGGTATAAAGAAGGCGATCGCCATGACGACGAGTCCCAGCAGGCTCCAGATGAGCTGCTTCTCGAAAAATATACTCTCGCCCGCGGGGAACGTCTCGCGGAGTTCCCCCGGTACGTGCCCGACCGAGTAGAGCGTGAGCAGTCCCATGCCGATCAGCACCAGTGCGGAGACGAGGATCAGCCAGTCGAAATCATGGGAAAATCGTTCTACCACCCGCTGTCTCCCTCATTTCAATCCTCATCGCCCGCGCGCGCCGCGCGGGACGACGACCCGCCGTCCCGCCCGTTTCCGGCATTCATGCCATCCTCCCCCCGCGCACCCGACGCCCCGGCCACGGCGGGAAAGCAGATCGCCAGGATCTCGCGCGCCAGGGGGGCGGCCACCGCGCCTCCGTGCCCCGCATTCTCCATGACGATCGTCAGAACGATCGTGGGATCATCAGCCGGTGCGTATGCGACGAACAGTGCGTGATCCTCCCCGTGGGGATTCTGCGCCGTCCCTGTTTTCCCCGCAATTCGCACCTGCAACAGCCGTGAAGCCCGCCCCGTGCCGTGCTCGTCCGCGATCACATCCTCCATGGCGCGGCGGATGAGGTTCATCGCTCTCCGGTCGATGCCGGGAATCGGTGACGCACCCGGATTGTTGTCACGCACGATCTCGCCGCCCGGCCCGACTATCCGCCGCACGATATGTGGATGCACCAGTTTGCCGCCGTTGGCCAGAATCGCGGTCATGGTGCACAGTTGAATCGGTGTGGTGAGAATCTCTCCCTGGCCGATCGAATAGTTCAACAGGTGTCCCTTGGTCCACTTCCCCCTCCCGAACCGTTTGTCGTAGAATGCATGATCGGGTATGATGCCCGTCGCCTCGCTCGGCAGATCAAGTCCGGTCTTTGCACCGAGCCCGAACAGGGCGCCGGCCTCGGCGAATTGATCAGCGGTCAGCCGCTCACCGATCTGGTAAAAATATACGTCGCATGAACGTACGATCGCGCCGTGCAGATCGAGTGATCCATGACCCTCCGGCTTCCAGCAGCCGAAATAGCGTATCCCGAACTTGTAGGCCCCGAAACACGGGTCAAAGCGCGTCCCCGCCGATATCACGCCGTTCACCAGGCCCGCATAGACGGTTATGACCTTGAATACCGATCCGGGTGGGTAGGTCGCCTGCATCACCCTGTTGAACAACGGGTTGGCGGGGTCCTCGTACAGTCTCTTCCACGTTCTTTCACTGACCCCCGAATGAAACATGTTGGGGTTGTAGGTGGGACGGCTCACCGCCGCGCGTATCTCACCGCTCCGCGGGTCCATCACGATGACGCTCCCCCGCTCCCAGTCGAATATCCGCTCCACGGCCCTCTGCAGATCGAGATCGATCGTCAGCTCGATATCATTGCCCGGAATCGGCGGGCGGGACCTCACGACCTCCTCCTTGCCGTCCCTGACGATCGTGCCCTCCAGCTCGCCGAGTTGCGCACCTTCGGCGCTGATTTGCACGACACGCATGCCGTCGATACCGCGCAGGAACCGCTCGTACTGGAACTCTATGCCGGTCCTGCCGATGATATCGCCGGGATAGAGCTTGCCCGAGCGATTGATATCCTCATCCGTCACCTCTCCGACGTATCCGAGGATGTGGGCCGCGAGTGTCTCGCCGGGGTACTGGCGCCGGTGCTTCATAACGAGTTTGAAGAAGTTGAACAGATCCCGATTCTCCATGAGCACGGAGATCTGATCCTTATCGGCGGCTTGGACAACCGTCATCTCGCGGCCGTCCGGGAACCGCTCGATCCATTCGGCCACATCCTCGCGCAGTGTGTCCTCGTCTATCCCCAGCCACCGGCACGCGAGACTGAGCCTCGAGTCCTTGCCCTCGATCTTGCCCGGCAAGATGCTGATCGTGTATACCGGTGTATTGACGACGAGCTTGGCGCCATGACGATCACGGATCAGACCGCGAGGCGCCACGATCCGTTCACGGTGCATGCGGTTGGAAAGCGCCTGGTTGCTGTAGTGCTGGTGCCGGATGACCTGTAGATAGAACAGGCGAGTACCCAGCACGGAGAAGATCACTACGAGGACGGCCAGGATAACTCCGCACCGTAGATTGAGCACCGATTCATCACGACGTTCAATAGCCGCCACGTGAACGCACCACCCTTGGACCCATGATTTTCACCACCACCATCGCAATCAGCCCGACGATGCCACCATAAACGGCCGAGAGGATCGAATACCTGAAAAAGGAGGCGATGATCTCGATGACATCGAATCCCGTCGTAACGATCAGCACGATGATATCATTCACCAGGGAAGCGGCAACGATGAGCAGGGCCCTGAATACGATACTTTCCGGGAGAAAATCTCCGCCGAGCCGCGAGACGCCATACGCGACAATCGACTTGGCGAGTGCGTTCATCCCGAGAAACGATGCATTTCCCAGATCCTGCAGAAATCCGAGCAGGAACCCGATCACGACGGCGCTGACCGGATCACGGTCGGTTATCAGGAGTATCAGAAGTACGACTATCAGGTCGGGAGACACACCGGCTATGGAAATCTCGTTCGCAACCGTGATCTGAAGCACGAAGACGATGAGTGCGGCGAGTATCATGCGTGCAACACTCACTGGTCCCCCTTCCCACGGCCGGTCTCCAGCATGAGCTCCAGCTCATCGTACAGGCTCGAATCGTCCCATTTTCTGCTCCCCACGACGATGAACAGCTCCTGGAGCGTGTTGAGATCGGTCATACTGATTACGCCGACCCGCCGCGAGAGCTCGCCCTTCTCCTCGGCGACCCGATACACGATCCCCACGGGAAATCCCTTCGGAAACACCCTCCCCAGGCCGCTCGTGACGAGCGTATCTCCCTGTATCACGTCCTCTTCTTTGCCCACGAACTCGAGGCGGAAATTGTTGCCGCGTTCCCATTCGAGCATGCCGACGACGTTGCTCCTCTTGTCGAGGCAACTGACCGATATCGATTTATTGTTCAGCAGGAGGACCCGGGCGTGATGCGGAAATACCTGGGTCACGCGGCCCACGAGACCCCGGTACCCGACAACGGGCATCCCCACACGCACGCTGTCCTGCGTTCCCCGGTCGATCGTCACGGAGTGGTGAAACGGATTGACCGTCAGCGCGATGACCTCGCAGGGGAGAAACCGGTGGAACGAATCCTCACGAAGCCCGATCAAGCGCCGCAGGCGGTTCCGCTCCAGCCTGAACTGGAGCAGGCGTTCCCGTTCGAGGGACATCGACACGGCAAGAGCCCTGAGTTTGTCGTTTTCCTCGCGGAGCTTCTCGATCGAGCTCACGTAATTCCGCACCTGCTCGACCGGATAGAGAAGGACGGCGGAAACGGTACGCGCCGCATTGACCTTGCTCGCCTCGTCGCGCGTAAGGAGCACGATCGAGACGGCGATCGCAATGATGAGGACCGTTTTGTCGCGATGTTTCTCGAAGAGGAAAAATAGAAACTGCATATTTACATGCGGGAGCTCTTCATGATGATTCGCTCGTACGCGTGAAGATTTCCCAGAATCTTGCCACTTCCCAGCACAACGCAGGTGAGAGGATCCTCGACGACATTGATCGGCAGATTGGTCTCCTCCTTGAAGAGCATATCGAGACCCCTGAGGAGCGACCCCCCCCCCGTCATAACGATACCGCGATCCACGATGTCGGCCGCCAGTTCGGGAGGAGTCTGTTCGAGTGCCGTCTTGAGGGCGGCGACGATCTGGCTGAGAGGCTCTGCGAGCGCCTCACGTATCTCGACACTCGATATGCGCAGCGTCTTGGGAATACCCGAGACGAGATCCCTCCCCTTGATCTCCATCTCCTCTTCCTGTTTGAGCTTCGTGGCCGAACCGATCACCATCTTGACATGTTCGGCCGTCTGGTCTCCGATGAGGAGATTGTACGCCTTCTTGACATGCTGAACGATGACCTCGTCCATCTCGTCCCCGCCGACCCGAATCGAGATATCGGTGACGATGCCATTGAGTGCGATCACGGCGATCTCCGTCGTGCCGCCGCCGATGTCTATCACCATGTTCCCTGACGGTTTGTCTACCGGCAGTCCCACGCCGATGGCGGCCGCGATCGGCTCGGCCACGAGGTACACCTCACGCGCCCCTGCGTTCTGCGCCGAGTCGGTTACGGCCCTGCGCTCGACCTCGGTAATGCCCGATGGAACGCTGATCACGATACGCGGCCTGATAAAGAACCTCCTCTTTTGCGCCTTCTTGATGAATTCCCGGAGCATCACCTCGGTGATCTCGAAATCGGCGATGACCCCGTCCTTCATGGGACGTACGGCCGTGATATGATCGGGGGTTTTTCCCAGCATCGCTTTTGCATCGGCCCCCACTGCGTAAACCTTTTTCGATTTTTGATCGACGGCCACCACGGACGGTTCATTCAGTACGATCCCGTTCCCCTTCAGGTAGATGAGGGTATTCGCCGTTCCCAGATCGATCGCGATATCGTTCGTGAAGTACCGTGCCAGACGCTCGAACAACCGAATCCCTCCCTTTCAGGGGCTTACGAGACCCCGCTCACGCATACTGACGAAACGATCTCCCCCGATAATGATATGGTCGACGAGATCGATCCCCATCAGCTCCCCGCAACGGGCGAATCGTACGGTAAGATCGCCATCCTCCCGGCTCGGCTCGGGGTTGCCGGTAGGGTGGTTGTGCACGATGATGAAACTCGCCGCACTCGCGGTGACAGCCGCCTTGAAGATCTCCCTGGGGTGGACAAGCGCGGCATTCAGCGAACCGATCGCGACGGTGACGATCTTGATGACACGATTTTTCGTGTTCAGTAAGATAGCCTTAAAATGCTCCCTGTCAAGAGTGTTCATCTCGGGTATCATCAGGGATGCTACATCGTCGGGGCATCTCACCTCCCTGACGGTGCGTTCCCGCTCGGCGATGATACACCGCCTTCCCGCCTCGAATGACGCCTTGAGTCGCAGCGCTTTGATCATCCCGATCCCCTCGAATCTCATGAGCTCCTCGACAGCGGCGCCACCGATCCCCGTGAGATCACCGTACCGCTCGAGCAAATCCTGTACGATCGCGGTGGCGGAACGTTTGGCTGCATGCCCCAGAATCAGGGCGACAAGCTCAGCATCACCTATCCTCTCGAGCCCCCGGACACGTCCGCGTAACCGGAGGGCATCGAGGAAGGCGCCTCTCGTATGTTTCACACCTCACCTCCCCGCACCCCCGGTGAAACCTATCAGAAAGCCTTACGGCAGTTCAAGCTATTTTAAACCGGCCACACGGCCCGGTTGCCCGAGGGCCGCTACGAAAGTGTCACTCCCCCGTCCCCCAATCGGTCCATCTCAGATCTCGCATAGTCGACCCATATATCCCCGGGATACGATTCCACGAGGCGCTGATAACAGTGGAACGCCTCCCCACAACGCAGGAATCTCCGCTCGAGAAGCCCCGCCATTCTCAGCAGGACGAGGGGCGACTCCACGGACAACGGGTACCCAAGCAGGAAGTTCTCGTAGGCGGTGCCGGCCGCGTGAAACTTGAGCGTCCTCTCCATGCCGAACGCCAGGTTGAGATGCGTTTTCTCATCCAGGATGAATCCGGGAATGACGCGCATCGCCTCGGTAAAGATCGATTCAGCGATATCGCGCGCCCCTGCCTCTAAAAAGAGCCGCACCGACTCCCTGTAATGATGGAACGCGCGCTCGGGCTCCGAGCCGCATATGAAGGCGCGCGCGGCCTCTGCGTGTATCTCGGGCTCGCGGGGCCTCTGCTCGAGGTAATTGATAAACTCCCCCTGCGCCCCGAACCAATTCGCCTCCTCGACCCAGCGGCGCGCCCTGGCGAGGTGGCTCTCGGCGCGCGCCGCGCCAAGTCCGCCGAACAGCACGGCGAGCAGGGTGCCGGCGGCGAAACCGGCGACATGAAGGCTGTAGGCCACCCGCGATATCCCCCCGCCGAACTCGAGGAGCGTATTGGTTACCTGGAGCAGCACCCAGAGCAGTAGTGCAAAGATCACCGGCACATGGGTTCTCCCCGCCCTATTGATCCCCTGGAGCGGCAGAAAAACCCAATACGCTACCCTGACACGGCTGAAGTAGAATCGCACCAGAAATGCCCCCAGGAGCCCCGATGTGGCGCCCGACGCACCGATGACGCCGTAGGCGAGATCCGCCGGAGAAAACAGCCTCACACAGAAAAGGTGCATATACGCACCGGCGATGGCGGTGAGCGTGAAGATCGCGGCGAACCTGGCCGGGCCGAAACGATCCTCGACCGCACGCCCGAAGATGACAAGGTAAACGATGTTGCCGGCAAGGTGCAGGTAGCCGCCGTGTAGAAATACATGCGTGACCGCCGTGAAAACGGACGGCGAGATCGGGTGGAAAATCAGGTTGAGCACATTCCAGAAGGGACCGACAGGCATGTATTTATATAAAACAAATATGGTTACGCACATTCCCGCGAGGAAGTAGGTAACGGAGTTTCCGCGGCGCCGGCGAATATCCAGCCCGACCGGAATGTAATAGAAAAAATACACGGCTCCACCTTGACTCGCTCAAAAGTATCTCGTCAGTGCAAGTTACAGACCATCGAACGGTACACGCGGAGCGATTTCGAATAAAAAAATGGGGGGCTCTCATGAACCCCCCACAGGTTGTAGCTCGTCCCGTCGATCTAGAAGTGATACTTGGCCGAAATCATCCAGACCGGGGTTTCCTCGTCGGTGTCCGGCTGATAACCGGTCAGCCAGTAACCAAGCGAGAACGGAACCTGCTCGTGGACCACGCAGTCGAACTCGAAGTCCGCGATGTCGAAACCGAAACCGAAGAACCAGTCAAAGCACGCCTCGGTGTAGGTCATCTTGTACTCGGAGTCCTCGTAGGCCGACTTCATCTCGATCTTGTTGAGCTCCTTGATGCACCCGGTCCGCAACGTCAGCCAATCGGTGATCTCGCTCTCCAGGGCCAGCAGGAAGCGCGGAATGGTTGTCATGGTACCCTGGATCTCGTAACCCGCCTCGCACTCGGAGGGTTCGAGCTTCGTGTACGAGTACGGCTCGATGGCAAAGATGATCGTGTTCTCGTCGTTCACCGTCCAGTCGGTGCCGATACCGAAGTCGAGCGACAGCCCCTTGCTGCCGTAGCACTCGTCAAAGTAACCGGTGGAATCGGCCTGGAGCGAGAAATTCCACATCTTTAATCCGAAGTAGGGGATGACCGTGAGGTAATCGTTCCAATCGTAGAACACGCGGGCCTTGATACCGTACATCGAGTTGGCGTCCTCGGAGATCTCGCCCCAGCTGGTCGGTTTCTCGGTGTAAGAGGCCATGCTGTAATCAAAGGCCACGTCTCCATATGCTTTGTCGCCGATATCGAAGCGGACACCGGCGCTCAATGTCGTGTAGGCCCAGTGGATCTCGCCGTCGAAACCTTCCCACTCCTCGGTGGCACCCTCATCGGAACGGCTGAAACCGAGTCCGAAGGACAGCCCGTCCATCGCGTAGCCGTACATCAGGGTGAACTTGTTGTAGACCGGCCAACTGAAGAGGGCGGCGTCATCCCACAAACCTTCGATTTCGTCGCTCCAGGGATTCAGGCCCGGCGCCACTTCCATCAGGAACAGGCCGAGGGCACCGTACTGGTTGTCCTCGCCGAGTCCCTTGATGAGACCGAACATGGCGGAAACGCTGTTTCCGTACCAGCCGGCGTCATTGTAGTCTCCCTGGCTCGGGCTGGGCGCGAAGCTCCAGTGATAGTAATCGTCATTGATCAGTTCGATCGTCAAGATATTGGCGTATGACGGCAGGGTGGCCGGCCAATTGAAGATGTTGTAATCGTCCTCGATGTAGTTGTCCACGCCGCCCATCGCCGTCAGCCTGCTCTTCGTGGCCATCGCCGGTGAGGCGAACATAATCGCCACGGCGAGCACCAACGTTAGAACAAACAGCTTCTTCATTGTAAACCTCCTGTCAGATACCTCCCTCACGGGATTACCTTCTCAGGAACCAGCATTCTATATGATCGCATAAAAATGCGTTTTAGTTCCCAATTTAAGATTTCGCCTGCGCGCACTATGCGCGCTCCATATGTTCCGTATCCGGTACCTCCCTTCTGTCCCCTGACAACCAACTTGGTACCTGCGGCTGTAGCCGCAAGACCGCTCCACACATCTATCCTATCCCGTTTTACTCGAACTTACCCCCTTTCACAGACCCGTGATTGCACACAAATTTTATTGGGCGAAAAAGTAAAGCACGCCAAAGAGCTTGTCAACACATTTTTTAATATTTTTTATCCGGCCCCGGGTGCGCCACCGCCCGGACAGGGGAAAATACTCCCCGTTTCACCGCGCCCCACCGAGCAATGAACGCGCGGTTAGCAAGGAGCTTGCCAATTTCTGCTCGTAGAGCGGATCATCCTCGCGGAGGCTGTTGATACGAACCCACCCGTATGCATGGATGAAGCGGCCGTTCCCGATCAAGATGGCGACATGCTTGATCGTTTCCCCTTCCCCGAAGAAGAGGAGGTCCCCGGGGAGCGCCCCGGCCAGCTCCCCGAGCGGTATCGGCGAACCTTCCCGCGCTTGGAGGTCGGAATCGCGGGGCAACTCCACCCCCTCGAGTTGGAACACCCGCTTGACGAGACCCGAGCAGTCGAAGGCCTTGGCCGAGGTGCCCCCCCACTGGTAGGGCACCCCGATGAAGCGGTGCGCCGTTCGTACGAGACACGACCTGCTCGGAACAACGGGGTGAAGCGCCTCCAGCTCGTTATTATTAATAAATCCTTTCTTATCAACGGGTAACACTACTTCCCTGAATCCATCGCTCCTTTCGCCGGCGGCAAGACGGCACCCGGCGACGATGTCCGAGATGGGAATCGCCCCGATTCGGGGCTCGGAGAGGACATAACCGATATTGGAACCGACACGAACATTGGCACGCGCTTCGTACTCCTCGACCGTGGCGCGCGCGACCGCGGAAACGTACCACGAACAGATCCATCCGTGGTAACCGTCCGGCAGACGTGCGAGAATCCAATCTCCCTCACGTTTTAATTCTTCCGCCGTCTCTCCCATGATCAGCTGGTTGACGAGCTCGGCCGTGTGCACGGGTTCCCGCCGGACGTCCGCCACGCTGGTCGTCACCCAGAGCAGGGAATCGGGTTTTGGTCGAAGGAGCCGGATTCTTATGGCCGCGCCGCCGGTATCGATCTCGATGGCCCCGTCCGGTCCCTCCCCGCGCGATACCGCGCCGAGGTCGGCGAGCAGGTCCCGCTTGACCTCTTCCCTGCTCAATTCCACCAGCACCAGATGCGGTTCCTCGACGCGCACGGAGGAATAACTGAAGCGCCAATCGAGGACGCGGGTCTTCTCCGCCCGTGAAATCGATGTGCACACCGTGTCAACGAGTCTGTTCAATTCCCCACCCAGGTAAATTCCAGCTACTTATAAAAATTAGCGCCACCGCTGCGCCGCCCTTCTTCCCGGGGCGCTCCGGGGATCGAGCGCATCCCGCAGGCAGTCGCCGATCAGGTTAAATGAGCAGACCGTGATAGTCAAGAGGAGGCCCGGAAACACGGTCAACCAGGGAGCGGTCCGCATGAAGGCGATGCCGCTCGATATCATTCTTCCCCAGCTCGCATCAGGCGGCTGCACGCCGAGACCGAGAAAGCTCAGGGAAGCCTCAGCCATCACGGTCATACCCAGCCCCATCGTGTAGACGACGAGAACGGGGGAGATGCACCCCGGCAGTATATGCCGGATGATGATGGCCGGATGACCGGCGCCGGACGATCGTGCCGCCTGAACATACTCCCGCTCCTTTATCGAGAGTACCTGGGCCCTCACCAGCCGCGCCATCGCCGCCCATCCCACAACGCCGAGCGTGACGAAGAGCGAGACGAGCCCTGGTGATACAACTGCCATTATTGCAATTAGTAGCAACAGTGTGGGAAAGGCGAAGGTGATGTCGGCCAGCCGCATGATGATCGAATCGAATCTTCCGCCGAAGTATCCCGCGACGACGCCGAGCAGCAACCCGAGCATCAGCGAGATCGTCCTCGCGAGAAATCCCACGCCGAGGGAAAGCCGGGCGCCGTGGAATGCACGGGAAAGGACATCCCGGCCGAAGGGATCCGTCCCGAAGGGATGATCCCATGACGGCGGCATGAGGGCCCGTTCGAGATCGATATCCACGGGATCGCGGGAGGATATGACATCCGCCAGAAGGGTGCACAGTACGACCGCCGCGAAGAGAACGAGCCCCACACGTGCGGCGCCGCGCCCGAGAAATCCCTCGACGAACCGCCCGCGGATACTCATTCCCTCCCTCCCTGAAGACGGACTCGCGGATCGATTAAACCGTAACTCACGTCAACGACAAGATTTACAAAGACAAAGAGGATCGCCATGAATAGCACCGAGCCCTGGATGACGGGGAAATCCCGCTTGAGAATGGCCTGCACGATGAATCGCCCCAGCCCGGGCCAGCCGAAAATCGATTCGGTGAGAACGGAGCCGCTCAGATAGCTCCCGAAATCGGTGCCGACGATCGTGATGACAGGGATCAACGCGTTGCGGAACATATGTTTACCGAGAACCGCCCGTTCGCTGAGCCCCTTTGCGCGGGCCGTCCGGACGAACTGCTCACAGGCCACATCGAGAAAGCCCGCCCGGGTCACACGCGCAATGGTGGCCATCGACGCAAAGGAGAGAGTGAGAGCGGGCAGGATGAGATAGCGGAGAGATCCTCCACCATATCCTGACGGCGGGAGGATCGACAGCTGAATGGCGAAGAGGTATATCAGGAGCAGCCCGAGCCAGAAAACGGGTATCGACACCCCGATGAGCGAGAATGTCATGAGCGACCGTCCCAGCCAGGGCATGCGCCCCCATGCCGCGATCGCGCCGATACCGATCCCGAACACCACCGCGAGGCACATGGCGCTGAAGGCGAGCAGGAGCGTCCGCGGGAACCGTTCCCTGATCGTTTCCGCCACCGGCCGCCGCGTGATGAACGAGCGCCCAAAATCGAACCGGGCGACCCGGCCGACGTAGTCTATATACTGTATAATCAATGGCTTATCAAGTCCCAGGTCATGCCTGATCTCTTCGAGAGTCTGCTGGTCGTATCGCTCACCCACCATGGTGAGAACGGGATCGCCCGGAACGATGTACATGAGGAGAAAGGTAACGGTGATCACACCGAAGAGGATCGGCACGAGGAGCAGGATCCGTTTGATAACGAAGCGCAGAAGCATGCTATATGGCGACCTTCAGATACCGCTGGCCGTTGAATATCACCGGCATGCGGTACCCCTTGAGCCGTGGCGAGACCAGCTCGTACCGCGTGGGGAACCACAGAAAAATCCATGGTGCGTCATGGTAGATCTTCTCCTCGGCGGCGGCGAGGAGCTCCCACCGCGTCCCCTCGTCCCGGCAGAGACCGGCGGCCGTGATCAGGGAATCGACCGCCGCATCGCTGTATCCGGTCCTGTTTCCACCACCTCCCCTGTTCGCGGAATGGAACAGCGGAGCAAGGAAATTCTCGGGATCGGGATAATCGGCAAACCAATCGAGATAAAAGGCATCGGCGGCGCCATGCTCGACCGCTTTTTTGAAGGCGCTCCACTCGCGCGTGACGATAGCCGCCCGGATGCCGACCGCGGCGAGGTACCCCTGAATGCTCTCGAGCACCCTCCCCCCCTCGGGATTCTCGCGCTGCCACAATTCCATCTCAAATCCGTCCGGGTATCCCGCCTCCGCGAGAAGCTTCCGCGCCCCCTCCGGATCGTACGGGTACCGCTCATCCGGCACGCGCGTACGACGGAGCCCGGGGGGAATCACTCCCCGAGCCCTCCGCCCCGCTCCGAACAGTACACGGGCGATGATCGTCTCGACATCGATTGCGCGGTTCAGTGCCCTTCGCACCCTGATATCCGAAAAGAGCGGTCTCTCGTTGTTGAGCCCGATATAGACGACCCGCAGCTCTTCCTCATGCATCAACGTCACCCCGGCGGAGCGCCATCTATCGAGTTCGGCCCGCGGCACCTCGAGGATATCGAGGTTCCCCACCTCGAATTCGGCGATGCGCGTCATCGGTTCCGGTATGATTCGCAGCGAGATACCGTCCAATACCGGTGCGGCGCCCTCGAAGTAAGGATTTCGCACGAGGAGCAGCTGATCCCCGTCGCCCCATGCGGAGAGCATCCATGGGCCGCTTCCGCACGGCATACGTCCGTAATCTTCGCCACGCGCGGAGATCTCCCCGGCGGTCACGATCCCCGCCGCCGGCATCGAAACGAGGCTCAGGAAATGAGCCGTCGGCCGTTCCAGGCGAATGCAGACCGTGCTGTCATCGGCGGCCTCGATGCCCAGTCCACCCCATTCCCCCCCGCGGCGAACGGCTGCGGCCCCGGCAACGGGCTCCAGGACCCACCAGCGGGGGGATCTGATCTCCGGATCGATGAGCCGCCAGAACGTGAATACGACATCGGCAGCCGACAGGGCCTTCCCGTTCGAGAAACGCGAACCGGCGAGGTGAAAGGTGTACAGTGTACCATCGGCGGAGATATCCCAGCTTCGTGCGAGATCCGGTATGATCCGGCCATCGGGATCGTAGCGCACGAGGTTGGCATGAATCAGGGACGTGATCAGCCCGGAGGAGTAATCGACGGCATACGCCGGATCGAGCGTCGTCGGCTCCGTTTCAAGCGCGAGCCTGAGGGTCGGCGGCTCCTCCCGCCGCCCGCAGCCGGCCGTGGCCGCAAGTGCAACGGTGAGGATTGCAGCAACAAAGAAACGTGTAAGCGACATATGCTGATCAGATCATCCGTGTTTCAAGGAGACGGTAATCCCCCGTCCCCAGCATATCCTCGAAGATGTACAGCATCCCCCTCGAATAGTAGTACCAGAGTTGGTAGTTGGTCCCGTACGCTCTCCCCTGGCGGTCGACGACATCGTCCGGCCGCCCGTACCGCATGTAGACCTTTCCCCGGTCGGTCCGCCACCCCGGGCTGAAGCTCGAATACGAGCGAAGAACGTGCTCGAGGCGTTGCAGGAACTCTCCGAGGCCCTCGTTGACCTGCGACGAGGGATTCGGGTCCTTTTCGCGCCAGAAACGATTCCACGCCGCGACCCGATTCTCCCGCGTGGAATTGGCCAGCTCATCAAGATCATCCTTTTCGGCAAAGAGCGAGAGAATCTCCATCGTCTCACCGAAATACCTCTCGAGTACACCGCGATTGAGCAGCACGGTGAACCGCCCCTTCGAAACGGCCTTACAGTCGGTTCGAGGCAGCTCGACCGCTACTGATATCTCATAGTCGCCGATCGGCAGATCATCGACATTGATATCCATGCACAGTCGCTGGTATCCGTTCCCGCTCGCCATCAGGTAGGTGCGGTTGTACAGTATATCGTTTCCCCTCCTGTCCCGTACCCGTGACGATACGGTATAGGCCTCATTCTCGATCGTTTCGGACGGCGCCATGAGATTGCATACAATACGAGGCCATATGTTGAAATCAGCGTAGATGGCATGATTGTTCGGTTTGAATCCGGACTCGTCCAGTTCCGCGCAGGGATTCACCGTGACCTGCCCCGACGACGGCCGTTCGTCATGTATGGCGGCGGTAGAGGAAAAGAAGACAGGATCGGCGATCCTGAACTTGCCGCTCTCCCGTCCCAGTATCTCTATGGTCTTTTTCTTTGTGTACTCGAGCGATGTATCGATGACCTCCACGTTCACTTCGACGTCATACTCTCCCGGCTCGACGGGGAAAACCCTGCGCGCGCTCGCCACGCCGGATGCCGATTTCGTCTCCTCGTAATTCCCGGCCACCACCTTCTCTTCCCATACCTCACCGCGCACCTGCTTGCCCTTTCCATCCTTCACGCTCACGTAAATTCGGAAACGGGCTTCGTACCGTTCCCCCCGTTTCAGAAACACGATCTGCCGGTACGGAACAGACATGCTGATGACGAGTGATACGTTCCCCTCGTCGTCGAGCGACTGGCCAACGCTCAGCTCGAATGAGGACCGGTTGAAATGCATGTCCTGGCCGCCGGCCGGGAACGGTACCGATGCGGCGATCAGGGCGGCGAGTCCCGCCACGATCAGAGCGCGAGAATGCTGCATAACGATGATTCTCCCCCGGACATTCCATCCATAGCGATTGCCGTTCGCATATTGAAGTATAGTGCCGTGACACGCCATGTGGCAACAGTTAAGCTCGGCGGCGGCGGCGTGACGATGCAGGTATATCTATTCGTAGTGAAGTGCCTTGATCGGATCCATCTTCGCCGCCCGGTTCGCGGGATATATACCGAAGATGATGCCGATGAACGCGGAAAAGAGAAATGCGACGATAACCCAGACGACCGGCACGGAATAGGGGAAACTGATCAGATTGGAAACGCCTTTCGCCGCGAAGAGACCCATCACGATGCCGATCAGCCCTCCGATGCCGGTAAGGGTCGCTGATTCTATCAGGAACTGCTGGATGATGTCGCTCCGCTTGGCTCCCACCGCCATCCTGACACCGACCTCCCTGGTACGCTCGGTAACCGAGATCAGCATGATATTCATAACCCCGATTCCGCCCACCATGAGGCCGATCGAAGAGATGACGACGAGCACGAGCCCGATATAACGGGTCGTGCCGGCGATCAGCTCGCGGAACGTCTCGGATGTCGTGATGTAGAAATCGTTTTCCTTGCCCGGTTCCACCTTGCGCCGTGCCCGCAGTAATGCGGTGATCTCCTCGTTACCCTCATCGAGTGTATATTCCGGTTTTATCGTCGCGCCGATCTGGTAATCATCGTAGTGCTCCGAATGATCCTTCATAAATGTCGAGTACGGGATGACGGCGAAGTTGTCGCCGATGCTCCCCATGAAGTGCTGGCGGGACACCAGGGTGCCGATCACGCCATATTCGATAGTGCCGATCTTGATCCGCTTCCCCATCGGGTCGCGATTGGGGAAGAGGTCCCGTGCCGGACCGTACCCCAACACCACGACCCGCCTCCTCCTCTCCAGCTCGAACGGGGTGAAGAAGCGCCCCTCCTCGATGGTGAAGCTGTACATATCTCCGAAATTGGGTGAGGCACCGATCACCTGGATTAGATTCGTCCGTTCCCCCTTGTACCGGAATATCCTCAGCCGCCCCCCGGATACCTGGAAATCGACGCGATCGACCGTCGCGCATGCATCCGCGATCGCATGCGCATCCTGGACGGTCAACTTCTTGCGGCGATAGAGATCACGCCTGTCCGGTCCACCCCTCATCGGATCGTACCGGGATACGAGAAGATACGGCCGGTTGGCCGAGAGAATATCCTCTTCGATACGTTTGCCCAGCCCCGACATCACGGTGACCATGGCGAGTACGGTGGTGACCCCGATCGCAACGCCGAGTATGAGGAGTCCCGAGCGGAGACGGTGTGTCCGAATCACATCGAGTGCCTGCCGGAAATTCTCGATCCACACCTGCCGTTCGTCCCGCGCTTCACTGCGCGCGGCGCCGTACAGCGTGTCCGTTCCGTTATCCCCTGCCGTCATGCACACCTACTCGTGATGGAGCGCCACGACGGGATCCAGCTTCGATGCCTTTCCCGCCGGGTACGTACCGAAGATAAGCCCTATCAAAAAGGTGACGACCAGACCGGCCACGATCGACCATGGTGCGATCAGGTAGGGAAGCGGGGTGAAGATCGATATCAACGCCGCGATGCTGAATCCGATGATGATCCCGAAGATGCCCCCGATGATCGACAGCGTGATCGACTCGACGATGAACTGCCAGACAATATTGATCTTGCGGGCGCCGAGTGCCTTTCTGAGCCCGATCTCTCTCGTGCGTTCGGTGACCGAGACGAGCATCACGTTCATCAGTACGATGCCCCCCACGACGAGCGCAATCGAGGCGATGAAGATCAGCGCTCTGAAGATATTGTCCGATATCCGCTCCCATATATTGATGAGCTGTTGGGAAGTCGTGATGCTGAAGTCGTTCTCATCGGCAGGCCGCAGCCTGTGCCTGATCCGCATCGCCATTTCCGCCTGATCGATCGACTCCTGCAGCAACCGTATATCCGTCGCCTTCACCTTGATCTGCAGGGACGTCCGCGCACCGTACATCTTGAGAAATGTGCCGACGGGTATGTAGACGAACCTGTTTCGTGAGACGCCGAAGACCGTACCCTGATCCTTTACGACGCCGATGACCCTGAAGTGCTTGCCGCCGATCTTTATCCTGGAATCCAGCGGATTCCGTCCCTTGTAGAGCTGTTCGTACACGTCCCAGCCCAGTATGGCAACCGCGCCGCTCCGCTGTACCTCGAGCCGCGAGATATGCCGTCCCCATAAGAGGGTGGCCTTCTCGATCATCGGATATTCCTCGGAGCGGCCCCTGATCTCTATCTCGACCGATTCGTTCCGGTACGAGACATCGTCGTTCCTATCCGCCGCGGCTCCGATGTACGACGCCGATGGCACCCGTTCCCGGATGAACTCGAGATCGTCGAGACGTATCACCTTGTTTCGCGCAATCGCCTTGAGAAAGGCATCGAGATCGGTAATCGCCTCGAAGAAGTTGATCCGTTCAACGACGAATACGTTACTCCCTTCCTCCGCGACCTTTTCGCGGACATAGTCGTCGACGCCTCCAATCAGGGACACGACGGCGATAACCGACATCGTACCGACGATATTGCCGAGAAGGGTAAGCACCGTGCGGAGCTTGTTCTCCCAGAGTGCCCGGGTCGCGATACGTATTCCCACAATAATCAGCATGGTATTGGTGAATGAACACGGATTGGCCGCAGCCGTGACCGCCACGAGCGGCCGTCCGGAGAAACGGCCATACGGAACGCAGGCATAGATGACCGGTGCACCCGGAGCCCGTTAGCTCTTCCCGCTCCTTTTCTTGGCGACAGTTACACGCTGGTCATCCCGTAATTCCCTGATAGCTTTGAAGTTGCCGCTGACGACTTCGTCTCCTTGCTTGAGACCGGAAAGCACCTCGAAGTATTTCTGACTCGAGATACCCACCTCGATGTGCCGGAACCGGGCACGGTTTCCCTCGACGACAAAAACACCCTCGATATCCTCGTCATCGTCGGCCAGTTCGGTCGTGTCAGCCGGAGACGATCCCTTGAGGTCTTTCTGGCGCCGTACGGTCAGGCTCTGGATCGAAATCGACAGCGCGCTGTCCCGCCTCGCGACGGTAATCTCCGCATCGGCCGAGAGACCGGGGCGCACGATATCGATCTCGTCGGTCAACGTGATAACGACCTTGAAATCGATCCCCTGCGCTCCGGCTACCGATGTAGAGAGGATCGGACTGTTTCCGACCTCGGTCACCACGCCCGCATAGGATGTATCGGGAAAGGCATCGAGAGTCACACGGGCGCTGTCCCCGAGACTGATATGAACGACTTCCGTCTCATCGACCTCGACCTCCGCCTCGATCGTCGAAAGATCGGCGATCGTGAGGAGAACGGTGCCGGGGATATTCATGGTCCCCATGACGGCATTTTCTCCCTCCTCCACGTTGAGGCGGGTGACCACACCGTCCATCGTTGCCGTTATCGTCACTTCCTTGAGGCTGTGCTCGGCACTCTCGAGATTGGCCTCGTACTGTGCGATCTGATGGAGCGCCGCCTCGTGGCTCGCGACCGATACCTCGTAATTGGTCCCGGCCGTCTCCACCTCCTGGCTTGTCAGGTATCCCTGCCCGAACAGCTTTCTTGTTCGCTCGAGGTCGCTCTTCGCCTTCTGAAGCTGCGCGTACGCTTGCCGTTCGTTCGCCTTGACGGCCTGGATCGATGCCTTCAGCTGGTTGACCGCCGATTCAAGCTGCACCGGATCGAGTTGAAGCAGAACCTGGCCCTTCCGTACGGTATCCCCTTCCTTGACGGCGATGCTGGTGATTCTCCCCATCGCGTTGGCACTCACATCGACCTGCCGCTTCGGCTGAATGTTTCCCGAGGCCGAAATGACCATCGCCAGGCTGCGTGGCGTGACCTTCTCTGTTTGTACGGGCAATCCCTTTCCTTTCCGTGCGCGGATATTGACCACGACGAGAATCGCGATCACGACCGCGACCGCGATGAGAATCCAGTACTTCTTTTTCATCGATCCCCCCTACCGAAAAAACATAAAAACAACCGTGGACATCCCCATACGCGTGGTGTGTCGACGCACGGTACGGAGCACACGATTAATTTCCAATCCTCAGATCAGATTCTATCTTACCGTCCCGTAGTCTCACGATTCGCTTGGCGTGCTCGGCGATGTACTCTTCATGGGTCACAATGATAATGGTATTTCCCGCCCCGTGGATCCGTTCGAATATCACCATGATCTCCTCGCCCGTACGACTGTCGAGGTTGCCCGTCGGTTCGTCGGCGAGGATAATCGAAGGGCGATTGACGAGGGCTCGGGCGATCGCGACGCGCTGCCGCTGACCGCCGGAGAGCTCGTTGGGCCGGTGAACGGCGCGGTCGGCGAGCCCGACGGCATCCAGCGCCTCCTGCGACCGTCGCTTCCGCTCATCGGAGGTGATGCCGCCGTATATGAGCGGAAGCTCCACGTTCTGGAGCGCCGTCGCCCGTGGAAGGAGATTGAATGTCTGGAAAACGAATCCGATCTCCTTGTTTCGAATCCGGGCGAGCTCGTCGTCGCTCAGATTGCTCACCAGCTTTCCGTTCAGATAGTAGATCCCTTCGGTCGGGGTGTCGAGGCATCCAAGTATATTCATGAAGGTTGATTTCCCCGATCCCGATGGTCCCATGATCGCGACGTATTCGTTTTGATCGATCTCCAAATCGACACCGGCGACCGCTTCGATCTTCTGGACGCCGACATCGTAAATCTTCCGTACCCCTTTGACCTGTATCATCATTGACGATCTCCCCGCTCGTCCCACGTGTTACCGATGAACCCTCCGCCCGGTCGCCCGCGCGAGATCCGCGACAGCGATGAGGTAATCGCACTTCGCATCGATCACATCCGCCTTGGCCTGTGTCAGGGCGACCTGCGCATCGATCGTTTCCAGCATCGTTCCCGCACCGACGCGGTACCGTTCATCGGCGAGCCGCACATCCTCCATGGCCTGTTCCACCGTTTCGGTCGCCACCGATATCCGCTCCCGGGATTCCCGAAGCATGAAAACGAGGCTCTTTATCTCCCGTATCGCCTGCAGTTTCGCGTTTTCCAGGTTGTACTCGGCGATGCGGTGATTGGCCTTGGCATTCCTGACATTCGCGCTGGTGGCGAACCGATCGAAGAGATTGAAGCTCACATACCCGATGACGCTCCACATGTACTCTTCCTTGAAGAAATTCAGATTGTCCGCCATCGCGCGGTCGTTCCACACGTAGCCGAAACTCGCCCCGACCGTCGGAAGCCATCCGCTCTTGGCGGCGGCGATGCCGGCACTTGCCGACCTGATGGTGTACTGCAGGCTCTTCAGGTTGGGTCTGTTATCGAGGGCGAACTGTATCTCGCCGTTCGAGTCAGGATCTATGTAGGTGATGACCGTCGTGGTGTCCACATCGAAGGCACGGCTCTCCGTGACATTGAGCAGCGAGATGAGATCCTCGCGTGCGAGCTCGACGGCATTCTTCGCCTTTATCATGTTGAGCCTCGTGTTGGAATGGAGCACACGCGCCTTCAGCACGTCGGCCCGTGTCGCCGAGCCGACTTCGAGGAGCGCTTCGGTCCGCTCGAGACTCTTATTGGCTTGCTCCTGCGCTTCCTCCTGAACACGGCGCAGCATCGTACTCCGGACAAGATCGTAATACGCACGTATCACACGTGCGGTTATGAGATCTTTGTTGTAACGAAGTTCCTCCTTGGAAGCGTCCCGGCCGCTCATCGCCGATCGTATCTGATTGATCGTACCTCCCCCGTCGAACAGCACGATATCGGAGGAGATACGGAAGGAGTAATCCTCGTAATTGAAACCATTCTGTATGACCGGTCGCCCCTGGGCATCAAACTGTACGGATGAAGGTCCATAGAAACGGTGACCAGTGCTGAAATCGGCCGAGAGCCACGGCAGGAGACCCCCGTAATTCATGAGGAGTGAACTCTGCGCTTTCCGGTACCCTTCCTCCGCGATCCCGATCTCTGGATTGCTCTTCAGGGCGATGTTGATACAGTCATTGAGTGAAAGAATCTCGGCCCCACACGCCGCAACCGTGATAACGAGCGCTGCCAGTACACAGAAACCCGTGCAGGACATCTGAAACGCAACATGAAAACGTGGTATCTGTTTCATCGTACGAACCTTCCGTGTTTAATGCTCCGGGTCAGCAAAAAATTTTGTAAGCACAGCCCACACACGTACATACGCCCTCCAGGTGTGCATGGTTTCAGTAAATCGAAAGAATAATACAAAAGTAGTACCACACATCGCCGTCTCATTGCATCCCATATTTCGAGGATTCCCTCTTTGGATGTTTTTCTTCCGGTCCCGTGCGCACCGCCCGCCGGCGCGGCGCCGGCCGGGAAATGAAAACGCCCGGCTATCAAACCGGGCGGAGAATACCGTGATCTTCACAACCGCTAGTGAAGTTTGAACCTGATCGGGATCGCCATGCGGGCAGGTACCGGCACCGTACGCTGCTTGGCGGGTTTGAACCTGCATAGCTTCGCTGCCTCAATTGCAGCTCTTTCCATGGCGGGGGTCACGTCGGATTGTATGACACGAGCCTGTTCCACCTTGCCCTCATCGCTGACGAGCACCTCGATCAGAACAGTCCCCTCGATACCCGCCTGCCTCGCAAGGTCCGGGTACTTCGGGCTGATGAACTTGATCAGTACCGGCGGTTCGTCGAAAGCGTAGAAATCCTGAGCCTGTTCGGAAGGCGGGGGCGGGGGCGGGGGCAGGCTCTGGACATCATCGAAACTCGTGGGAGCGATATCCGCCTCCTCATCGACCTCCTCGCCTTCGGCCGCTTCCAACGGAATGGCGGGCTGAGCGACTTCCTTGGGCGGCGGCGGTATATCGAATTGCTCCGGCAGGTCGATCGCTTCGAAGTACTCCTCCTTCAGCACGTACGGCTTGAATTCGAATTGAGGAGAAAAATAGAACACCAGAAAGTGGATGACCAGAGCAACGAAGAATGAATTGCGGATGTACTTGTTGTACCCCTTCTTGAATCGTATATTCTCTAAAGCTCCAATTGCCAACCTGGCACCCCTTCCTTAGCTACCTTCCTCACCGACTGCGACGAACGATACATTTACGGCGTTGGCTTCCTTCAACTGCTCGATAATATTGGAGACGAGCTCGTACTTGGTACGATGGTCGACGTTGAACGCCACGATTAGTCCCCTGTTCTCCTCCAGCCGGGTTGCAACGATCGCCTGTATATTTTCGATACGTACGAGCTTGTCGTTCATGCTGATCCGATCATACCGGTCCGCCCACACCTGGATGAGGCGTTCCCGTTCGAGCTCGGCCCCCGATTCGGCGCGCGGGAGCTTGATCGGAAGCCCTTCTTCCATCTTAAATATCGTCGTCACCATGAAGAAGATCAGAAGCAGAAAGATGATATCGGCCATCGATCCGGTTGGAATACTCGGTCGTACACCCTGTCTTCTCTCGAATTTCACCGCAGCAGCTCCTCTATGTTTCGCCCCTCATCATTCTGAGCGATATTCGCGTTGCCTTTGCCAAACGAAGCTCATCCAGGATATCGACCATGATACCGTAATCTGCATTTGGGTCCGTTTCGATGACGACAACGAGCTTCGGCTTCTCGATAAGCTTCTGTTCGACAATCGACTGTATATCCTTGAGTCTGACGGGGCCCGTCCCGCGAATCACTATAGCCCCGCTTGCGAAGGCTTCAATATTGAGCACCGCTTCCCTCTTCAGCTTGACGGTCTTTGAGGTCTTGCCGGGCAGCGCCATCGGCAATCCCCTCTCGACCGCGAACATCGTGCTCACGAGGAAGAAAATCAGCAGGAGGAAATTGATATCCGACATGGAAGCGGTGTTGAAGTCAGCGCTGACCTTGCTTCTCTTGCGAATCATTTTATTCTCCCCGTGCGATTATTCCCGGCCCCCGCCCAGCTCGATCAGCTCGTTGACCAGCTCCGCCGAGGCCTCTTCCATCTCGAGTACGAAACGGTCGATCTGGGACACAAAGAATGAGTGGCCGATACTTGCCGGAATCGCGATGATGAGTCCCGTCGCAGTGGTAATGAGCGCCTCCTCGATACCGGAGGCCACCACCTTTGCGCTCACCTGCTCGGCCGCGGCGATCGATGCGAACGCGCTGATCATACCCGAAACGGTACCGAGGAACCCGAGAAGCGGCGCCACCTGTGCGACCGTCGCGATCGCCACGAGGCCACGCTCAAGAAACGACGTTTCAATACTGCCCGCCGTTTCGATGGCTTCCTTCACGGCTTCGGGGCCACGTCCGGCGCGGAGCAGACCGGAATGAAGGATGGCGGCGATCGGGCCTCTCGTGCGCTCACATACCTTCATGGCCGCATCGACGCCCTCCGCCTGCAGCGTCTTGACGATATCCCCCATGAGCCTTCTCACATTGATCCGGGCGCGGAATAGTGTAAAGAGCCTCTCGATGATAAATACCAGCGCGACCACGGAGGCGATGAGAAGGAAGTGCATGAAAACGCCGCCCTTCGTATACTTCTCACCGATGCCGCTGTGCTTCAGGTTGTACATCCAACCGAGCCGCTCACGCTCGACCATATCCCCGATCTTTCTCGCTGCGGCGATGGAATCACCCTTGGCCATGCTCAGCGAGTCCTGCTCCGACTGGGCATTCCACACTGGCTCGCTGGCCGCTTCCTGTGCGAAACAGACAGCGGGAGCAACAACAGCGATTACTATAATGAATGCGAGTAACACGTTCGATCCCGAGAGGCCTTTCTTTACCATACGTTTTACTCCTTCTGCAGATTACGTATTGAAATGATGTTGTTACCCGTTTAACTAGAACGGATCTTTCGCTGACTAAAAGAGAACCAGTTGCGCCCTTGTGGTATCTTGAAACTCGGTCCACGATGAAGCAAGAGATGCAACCCGTCCAACCTCTGTAACTCGTGTAAAATAGTGTATGATCACCCCCTTGTCAACCAAAAATCGAGAGGAGTCGAAATCCCTGCGTATCCCTTTCATCTTATTCCGTTTCTTGCAGTTCCTCGGAGGTGCCGATCAGGGAATACTGGCCGACGCCGTCCTTATCGACAAAGAGGAACCGGAAGCCGGTATGCACCGTCATGATCCTGTCCCGATCGAGCAACGGGTCGCCCCTGAAATTGTATATCCAGAGCTCGAACGCACCGGAATCCATCCCGACGCCGCGGAAGGGTTTTCCGTCACTCATTCTCGAGCCCTTTATGGACCTCGATTGCACCTTCGGATATTCCTGGGACCCGGGGCCACGGGCCGAACCGAAGGCGATGACCTTGTACTCGTCCTCGAGTTTCTGGATCGCCTCGGTCATGTCCTCCCTCGTCTTGGGAAGGCTCTGGCTCACGATCTCATCGGGAGGCCCATACCGGACATAGATCTGGCCGCGATCGGTCAATGCACCCCGCGCGCCGCTCCTGAACTGGCTGTCGGCGTAGCGCACCCGCTCGATGAACGTCTCGTACTTCTCGTTCACGGCGGTATGGGGTGTCGGATCCAAATTCTTCCAGAAGGTGGCGAGCATGCTTTCCTGATCACCGATGCCCATCTTCTGGAAAACCTCGAATTCACTATCAGAAAAGAGGATACGTGCTTCCACGAGGACGTCCCGCCGTGGTTTCTGCCAGTTCATGAGCTCCCACGCCACATTGAAATCCTTTCCGGCGGTGACGCGGGTACCGTCTCTATCAAATGCATCGATCAGTATCCGGTAGGTGCCCGATGGGTATGCGTTCAAATCGAACGAGCCGAAGATGCTCGCGTGCCGGTCATCGACGGCCGTCTTGAAATACTCCTCCTCCTGAACCTCACCGGCTCCGTCGAGAACGGCGAGATATACACCGAGAGAATCTGTTTTGGATGCCTCGGGCACGTACGCCCGGGCGAAGAACGAGAGGGTGTCGTTCCTCAGGCCGTATGTCTGAATGGGATTCGGTATGAACTCAACGTCCCCGCGGTGGGGTTTCATTGACCATATGAGAATCGGCTCACCGAGCGCCACCTCCTCTTCCGGAAACGACCGGACACTGACATAAACGTCTGTCAAGAAAGAGGATATATATTTTTTACCGAGTACTCCGAATAGCGTCTTTTTCCGTCGTTGCGCATCATCGACTTCGACATCGAGTACATAATCCCCCGGTTGAACGTAGCACGAATCGATGAGGAAAAAGAAGGTCGATAGATCTTCATCCACCGGCGGCGCACCGCGTTCGTCGCGTATCACGTACCCTTTCTGGTGTACGACCTCGTCGCCCTCACGCAGCGTGATCCTGACCCTGACGGCCGCCTGGTACCGGCCATCTTTTTCATTGTATTTGACTTCCTTTGATGGAATCGCAATCTGGAATAGTACGAGTGTTTCCTCGCCACCGGTCGGCAGGGAGGCCATATCGAGATAGAACTCGAATCCCCCCTCCCCGATGAAGTTCCCCTCCACACACATTCCCGCCCCGGCCGAGATGCAGCATACTATCAAGAAGGAAAGAAAGATGAATGTACGCATCGATATCAGGGGCCCTTTACAACCCGCTCGCTCCTAGTAGCTGAAGTTCAAGGTCACGCGGTGCGCACGGCCCAAGTATCCAAGATCCTCCCATGCGTAGTCGAAGCCGATATCGGACGTCTGACTGGTGTCGACCCTGAATCCTACACCCCATGCCAGTCCCTGCGTGTCGTAGTTTATGTTGTACCCACTGCGCAGGAAGAAGAACTGGTTGAATACGTACTCCATCCCGACATTCATCCGTTCCTTGTTGTCCGAAGGATGGGAGAACTCACCCGCTGCCAGCAGCGCATGCGCTCCACGGCGGTATGCATCGACGGAGAGGCCGACGCGGAAGAGGGTCGGCATCTTTGAAGCGCGATCATCGAAGTTCACCTCTGCGCCGAGGCTCTGGATCATCATGCCGAGCTTCATGCCCTGGATTCCGATCCGGTATATCAAACCGAAATCGAAGGCAAGCGTTTCCACACTCTTGTCCGCCAGTCCCATGTGGATGAAGTGTGTGGTGATACCGGCGGAGAACCGGTCGGTAAAGTACATTGCGTACGACAAACCGAACGACATATCCCCCGCGTCGAAGAACCGCTTCGTTCCCTGGGGCATATAGATCGTCCGTTCCTCCTGAGGGTCCATCGTCAGCGCGCGGGCGCTGAATCCGAATGTCCCGGGAAAGTACGGAGTGGTAAAGACGGCGCCGGCGAAGTAGACATCGATATCAGCGGGCCACACGACCGAGTTCAACGTTACCTGTGTACGAGTCAACTCCACCATTCCTGCCGGATTCCAGTATATCGCCGTTGCATCATTCGATACCGCGGTGAACGCACCCCCCATACCGGTGGCGCGGGCGGACACACCGATCTTGAGAAACTGGGCTGAATAGGTGCCCACCTTCTCGAACGGTTTCGTAGCCCCCAACACGATACCCGGAACCAGTGCCAGGAGAACTGCCCCAATGAAAACCGTACGCTTCATCATGAGACCTCCTCAAACAGATTGCGTTCTCAAAATCTATCGAATCACGACAAACTTGCCTATCGTTTCCGAGAATCTATCATCTTCGGGATCGACGGCGAACAGGTACACGCCACTCGTTATATCCTGCCCGTTCCTCGATACCAGATCCCACCTCAACGTGCCGTGGCCGTCACTGCCGTCATGGTACAGCACCTCCACCAGGTCGCCCGCCACCGTGTAGATCCGCACCGTGCTGAAACAGGCCGGCAGGTTCCTGAACTCCACCTTGATCCCCGTCGGGTCATCCATGTTCGGCTCGAGCCGCCACGGGGCCACCGTCTCGGATGTCGCCGGATTCGGCACGACGTAAACCTCTTTCTCGTCGTAGCTTTCAGCCTCCTGCGCATCGGAGAGCGGCACTATGTACTGGAAATTGGAGGATGGATCGCCGTACTTGTTCGGGCGCACGGGCCGCCTGTTCACGAGCAGGTGATCGAACGCGGTGACGCTGTAGAAGTAATGCATCCCGTTGTGTACGTTCGTGTCGACATACCTGTAATACTGGAGCCCACCCTCGAATCCGAGGTTGAACCGCGCGAGGGCCTCGAGCGTGTCGCATT
>DATKWS010000190.1:0-5516 GCA_035529435.1 Patescibacteria group bacterium | reverse complement strand
ATCCGGGACACATACTGAGGAGGAATGATGAGGTTGTACACGATTCCTCCCATATTGCTGATGCTTTTAATCCCCACCACGCTTTACTGTGTTTCCTCGTTCGCCGATCCATTCATGCAATATGGGCTCGAGCCCGGGGCTTGTTTTGTGACCGATCACAGCAGAGCGACATTTCATGCCGTGTACACGGCCCTTCAACGCGAGGGTGCGCGGGCGCTCCACGCATTCCCGCCGGACGTGATCTTCGGCCGTTTCCCGCCGCAACTGGATGAGTCCTCGTTCAACGGGCTCCCGGTGCGTATCATGCGGGCCCCGGACGCGGCGATGCAGGCGGATCTCGATCCCGTGACCTACCGGGTCATCGTCGATCTGTTCGACCAGGAGAGGATACTGTTGGCTTACGAGAGCCCTCGGGATGCGGCATTCGAGGATATGGTCCTCGAGGTGCCGGCGGACGGTCCCGTCCCGTCGACGGGGCGGGAACGGCGGGTGGGCGCCCCAGGCGAGATTCGAGAGCGGAACATCTGGCAGAACAGCGAGTTCCTGATCGGAACGGTGCTGATCAACATGGTGTTCCCCGAAAGTATCGGGAACGGCGAGAACTGGACGATGGATGAGATCAGCGGGGCGATAAGCGGTATCGCCATCGGGCTTTCCGAGTTCCAGCAGCGTACTCACTGGGTCGAACTGAATTTTTACTACAATTATGAAGATTTTATCATGGTGCCGGTCAGCGTGGAGCCGATCGAGACATACTGGACGGAGCACTACCTGTGGGTCGCCGAGCTCATGGGGAATCTCGGGTACGTGAGCGATGACACGATACTGGTGGACTCGGGGGCCGTGCACAAACTGAACAACAAGACGAGGGAGGAATACGGAACGGACTGGGTCTTCACGGTGATCATCGCCGATCAGAGTGACCATCACAATCCCACCCCTCCCTCTCCCGACCCCGATTGCTGGGATGGGAGCGGTGTCATAGCGTACTCCTTTTACGGCGGTCCCTATATCATGGTATCGTACCCCGCATGCAAGCTGGGGTACGGCATGGGATTCAACAGGGTCTTCATCCACGAGATGGGTCATGTCTTCTGGGCGGTCGACGAATACCCCTCGGCGGGGCAGCACTGCCTCGTCACGTCCGGTTATCTCGATGTCCCGAACAGAAACACGCTCTTCGCGCAATGCCAGGACGTCGTTCCCTGCATCATGATGGGCGTTTTCTACACACCGGAGCTTCCCGTGTGCTGGTATACGATGGGCCAGACGGGGCTCGCCGATGAAAACGAGAACTCGATACCCGATATCTACGAGACGCAGCCGGAGATCGAGCTGATCGATGTTCCCGGGGTCAATCCCGATACGATTTACTCCGATGAATATCTGCTGGGCGCGCGTATCGTTATTCCGGCGATTCCCAACAGGAATTTTCGTCAGCTCGCGCTGTGCCCCGATGAGATGATCGATTACGCTGCCCGCATCGTCGATGGTTGGTACTGGATAAACAGCCAGTTCGAGACGAAACTCATCCCGGCCGACGGCGAGTGGGACGAGTCGAGGGAGGATGTCGGTCATATCATTTCCGGATTCGAACCCGGACTGAATGCGCTGACGGTCCGTGTGGAGAGCTGCGTGGATTTATCGGGCTACATAAGGAAGGAAGTCTACCGCGTCGGGCTCAAGTACTATTCGGCCGTCGTCCGTACGACGGAAACCTGCATGGAAATCAGCTGGGTCACCGCGAATGAAACATTCGGGGCGGTCTTCGAGATCGAGAAGCAGGATATGTCGGCCGGAACGGCCCCCATCATCCTGGCCACCGTCACGGCGCCCAGCGAGACGGGGGCGAAGAAAAAGAGCTTCCTGTTGAGGGACGAGTCCGTCGTTCCGGCGCACCGGTACCGTTACCGGATTGCGGGGAAATTCGATCTCGAGGTCGGGGGGGAGTCGAAGCACTTCGAGTACCCCACGGCGGATCTGTTTCAAACGGCGATGATCCCGCTCGGATCGGATTTCGTGTCGTGCATCCTGCCCAACCCCACGCGCGAATACGTCAACTTCACCGTCGATGTACCGAAGAGCTTTTTCGATCCCTCCGACAGCAAGGTCGCGGGCGATGGGAATCTCAATGCGGTGCAGGGTATCCGGGAGGAAAAGACTCCCGTGGATATACGTGTGTTCAATGTCAACGGCCGGCTCGTCAAGACGCTCTATGCACGGGAGAGTTTCGGGGGAATCAAGACGATGAGGTGGGACTGCGTCGACGATCGAGGTCGCTGCATTTCACCGGGGGTCTACTTTGTCCGCGTGAAGGCGGGGGAGAAACAATCGGTCCGAAAGGTCGTCGTTCTTCGGTGATCGGGGCTTCCGCCCTTCGGTCGAATTGCATTCGGCTGCATTCAGGCACACCGTCAGCCGCCGGCAGATATATTCGAGGAATTCCCGGTCGTGGAACGAAAAGGGAGCGAGCTCGTGCGAGTCGATGTCGAGCTCCCCGGCGATGAATCCTTCCGTGTCGAACATCGGCACGACGATCTCCGATCGCACGTCCGGCGCGCAGGAGAGGTAATTCGACACCTTGGACACATCCTGAATGATGATCGTTTCCTTGATGGCGGCGGCCTGACCGCAGATGCCCTTGCCGAACGGTATCCTGACATGATCGGTCTGCGCACCGACAAAGGGGCCGAGCACGAGCATTTCCACTTTTGGATTTTCGACGAGGTAGAACCCGATCCAATCGTAATAATCGACCCGGTCGGCGAGCAGGCGGCAAATACGCTTCAATATCTTATCCCTGTCGGCCTGCATCGACAGGATCTCGTCCACCTTCTCCCTGAGGTCGGAGAAAAGAGCTTTTTTATCGACCATGTTACCTTCCATTTCGCACCTCTGCGGTCATGGCAGCAAGCGCCGTACCAGACATGACCATGCCCGGCATTAAATTCGATTCATGTTGAATTGCACGGTATTCAAGCCCGATCCGCCGGGTTTATCGGGAGCGGAATCGCATCACGGATTCCGCGTTCGATCCGGCCATGGTGCGCCCCGCCCATCGGGGCGATCCTGGAATCTTCTGTGCATCCGTTCGATGTTTTTCTCGAATTCCTCCGCCTGTTCGGGGGTGAGCAGCTCTTTGATTTGCTCGACGAGCTGTTCTTCGAGGTTCCGCACTTCGTCGCGGGATGCATGCATGATTTCCCGGAACCGGGGATCGTATTCTCTCACGAGTGTGGTGATTTCCGCGCGCTGTTCGTCGGTGAGATCGAGATTCCGGGTCATGCGATCGAGGAATATTTCCTCGAACCGCGGCGGTCCGAATCTCGTCATGCGTATCACGTGACGGCGCATCAGTGTCACGGTCACGAGGCCGCCGATGATGACACCGATGAGGAATACCGATACGACACCGAGCCACGATCTCCACCGCTTCATTGTGTCATCTCCTTGCACAGGCACATCAGTTCAATCGGGCTATATGATAAAAGCCGACGGATTCTCGAGAAACAGGGCGGCAAGTTCGCCGTAATCCATGAATCCGTTTATCAGGTTGTACACGAGAAGCGCGATCGCCGCGAGTCCCGCCGCCGCGGAGAAGCGCCATCCGATACGAGCGAACGATGCGAGAAAGTCCGTTTCCTCCACCTCGGGCACACCGATCCCGCGAACGTCGTTCATCACGGATTCGCTCCATCCCTCGCTCACGGAAATTGTTGCCGGCTTCCGCCGCGCGCGGAACAGCGCCCGTTCCAGCCTGTCGGGCCCGGCCCTATCTCGTTTCACCGTGTCCCTCCTCTTTCCGAAAGTGTTTTCTCCAGCAGCTTTCGCAATTTTTTTCGTGAACGGAAGGCACGGATTTTCACGTTGGCAACGCTCCATCCGAGCATGTCCGCGGCTTCCCGCACCGGCCGCTCCTCGATATGTATCAATTCGAGCACCATGCGATCCCCCGGCGAGAGCCGGTCCATCGCCCATTCGAGAACCTCCCGCGCCTCGTGACGCGAGACTTCTTCATTATACGATGACCGATCTTTGCCGGTCCCGAACTCCTCCAGCCAATTTTTCTGTGCCCCGTCCAGTGTGCTGAACGGCTGCTCGCGCGAACGGTAACGCTTGCGCCAGTAATCGTGGCACGTGCGGACGGTGATCCTGGACAGCCAGTATCTGAACCTGTCCGTGCGCTTGTGCATGGGGAGGGATAGATACGCGCGGACGAATGCGTCATGCGCAACCTCCCCGGCGGCGTTTTTCGGTACATGATTCATGACGACTCCGAATACGTAATCGTGGTACCTCGCAAGCAGGAGTTCGTACGCATTCGCCTCGCCGTCGAGAATGCGTTGAATGATCTCCCCGTCACCTGGTTTGTTGTCATCAGCGGACATGCCGAGATGATACACTCCCGATGCACATACATCAGCGGAAATAATCGCTGTATCGTACGACATACAAGCCGGTTCCCACCGGCATTCATGTATATCCGTCGTTCGCCACCGTCCCGTGGTTACAAGGATTTTCATGCCGGTGACCGTTTCCTCGAATTATTGTTGTAACCGTACCGGCTGTGTGGACGACGTATAATTATACATACCGGTAATACTCGAACATGAATGGATGGTGACGGAATGAAAAGGATCATCGGAGCCACTGCGGGCGTTTTGACGGCGGTTCTGTGCTTATCCACTTTCGCGGGATGCGGCGGGAAGAAGCTCGAGAGCAGGTGGCTCGATCGGGATATCGCCATTGACGGGAAAGGATCGGAGTGGCGCGGGTGTGAGGTGTACGACGATGAGGACAGCGGCGTGAGGGTCGCATTCTTCAATGACGATGAGTGCCTGTACGTTTTTGTTTCCACGATGGATACGAGGACACAGGCCAAGGCCCTGATGAACGGATTCACCGTCTATGTCGATCCGGAAGGGGGCAAGAAGGAAACCTTCGGGATCCGGTTTCCGGTAAAAAGGATGGAGATGTATCAGGCGGCGCGCGAGCGTATGCGCGACCAGAACGAACGGATGGAGGGCGGCCCCGGGAACATGGACCCGGATATGATCCGGTCTATGCTCGAGCGATCACGCGATGAACTGGAAATCATCGGTCCCGGTAAGGGATCGACCCTCCGCATGACCGTGGAGGAAGCGCGGGATCACGGAATCGAGGTCATGATCGATATGACGAGCCGCGTCCTCGAATACGAGCTCAAGATACCCCTCTCAAATGCGGTCAATCCGCTGTACGATCTCGGCATCGACCCCGGGACGGTGATCGGCGTCGGTTTCGAGACGGGTGCGTCTGCCATGCGCCGTCCGTCCGGTCCCCCCGGTGGTGAAATGGGCGGCGGTCGTCCCGGTGGCGATTTTCCCGGCGGCGGTCCCCCCGGTGGTGGTGGTGGCATGGGAGGAGGCATGCGCGGCGGCATGGGTAAGCCCCCCGGACTGGAGCCGCTGGAGATCTGGGCGAAGCTCGTCCTCGCAGCCGGATCGGGCACCGATCAGACGGAGGGCACGAGGTGA
>DATKWS010000189.1:0-14923 GCA_035529435.1 Patescibacteria group bacterium | reverse complement strand
CTCAACTAAGGCTACATTGTTGTTTATGTATTCAAGATTCATGCCAGAAATTGGAATGAAGCAGTGACCAGGTTGCCCGGTCGGAGCGCCCCGCGCGCGGCATGTGGAAAAAGATCGTAACTTACTTATTAGTAATCATATATGCTGCTTGACGTAATGTTTATAATTACTGTAGTCACATGTAATGCAATGTGTTTCCGCAATTCCTTCACACTTACGGAGAGTTAATATTTTTAACGGAAGGGGTGTTTGAGTAAATAAATTTTACTCAACTTCGACGATATGGATCGTGTTTGTCGGCTCCTTTTCCTTGGTGGGGATGCCGGCCGTGAGAACCATTCGCCCGCCGTGACCCGCCTCGAGTAGCCTCTCTTTGACGGTCGCGAAGACCGTTTCCGTCTCGGCGATCCGGTCGACGCGGACCGGCTGCACGCCCCAGACGAGCGCCATTTGCCTCGCGACCGTCTGAAGGTCGGTCAGGGCGAGTATGGGCACGGAGGGACGGTGGCTCGCCATCATGCGGGCCGTCGCGCCGGAGTGTGTGAGACACGCGATGGCCGAAGCACCCGTCGCCTCGGCCACCGTTACCGCTCCCGCGCAGACGGCATCGGTGCGCATCTCGGTCTCGCTCCATCCCGGGGGCCTGTGGGCCGGGAGATCAATCCGCCGGTGCCAAGATCCGCCGACGTTCGCATCGTCACGTTTTCCCACGAATTCTTCGGTGTGCTCTATAATGCGCCGCATCATCCGGACCGTCTCCAGGGGGAAACCACCGACCGCTGTCTCCGCCGAGAGCATCACCGCATCGGTGCCGTCGATCACCGCGTTCGCCACATCGCTCGCCTCAGCGCGCGTCGGCCGCTCCGAGTATGTCATCGACTCGAGCATCTGCGTTGCCGTGATGACCGCTTTTCCCCGCCTCAGGCACTCGACGATGATAGATTTCTGGACAATCGGCACCTCCTCGGGCGCTATCTCGACGCCGAGATCCCCCCGCGCGATCATCAGCGCGTCGGCGGCATCTATTATCCGGTCGAGCTCACCGAGCGCCTCCCGTTTCTCGATCTTCGCCACGACACGCGCGGTCGAACGTGCCTCCTCGATCAGCCGTCTGACCTCCAGTACCTCCTCGGCACTGCGCACGAACGAGAGCGCGATGTAGTCCATGCCGATCTCGAGCCCGTATGCCAGATCGTCCCGGTCCTCCACGGTCAACGCGGGCGTGCTGATCCTGACGCCGGGCAGGTTCACCCCCTTGTGCGATGTGAGCGCGCCGCCGTGTATGACCCGGCAGCGTACCTCGTCCCCCGAAATCCGGTCCACCTCGAGACGGATGATCCCATCGGCGAGGTAGATGTTATCGCCCGGGGAAACATCCTCCGGCAGCGCGGGGTAGGTGACATGGATCAACCGTTCCTCACCGGGGACATCACGGGGCGTGAGCGTCAGGATCTCTCCCTCGGCGAGGTGGATCTCCCCACCGGCGATCGCGCCGATCCTTATCTTCGGCCCTCGCAGATCCTGCATGATCGCCACCGAATCATCGAGGCTCCGTATCGTCTCGAACTCAGCGCGGTGCTCTTCGCGCGTGCCGTGGGAGAAATTGATGCGGGCCACATCCATACCGGCATCGATGAGACCCTCGAGGACCGCTCGATCACGCGATGAGGGGCCGATCGTGCAGACAATCTTGGCTCTCTTCACGAAGCACCTCCGCTATCGATGCGCGCGGTCGGCGCGCGGCGCAAGGATAACGCCGGCGCCCGGCGGGCGCAACGCCCACGATTGTATGTCCCGCACGGAGAAATGAAAAGGAGTTTCCACGGAGAGGTGGCGCCCTTCCCGCTCCCGGATCGTCATCGTTTGCATTTCATGCCGCATTGTGCTATGACTCTGAAACTCGATTGCATCGACAGGCCCGCAACCGGCTCAACGCGGCAGGTGGAAGCGCCGGCCGCGGATCGGACCGGAACGGGGTGACACGGGGAGGGTTCCGTTGAAGAGAAGAATCCTGCATCTCATCTACTCGCTGTACAGGGGCGGAGCCGAGCGCGTCATCGAGGCGCATCTCGAGACCGCGCGGGGTGCGCAGTACGAATTCGTCGTCTGCTCCCTGACCGGGGGGGGCGATCTCATTGAACGTCTCGAGGGTGCGGGCGCGCGCGTGCACCTCCTCGACAAGGGACGCGGGGGAAATCTCGCGATTATTCCCCGGATCATCGGTCTCGCCCGGCGCGAGCGGATAGATCTCCTCCATCTGCACAATTCGTCGGCGGCGCTCTGGGGGACACTCGCCGCGCGGTTCGGGCGTCTCGGGATACCAATCGTGAGGACGGAACACCGCCCGTATCTCCTCGATAACCTCAATATCGTCCAGCGGATCCTCTATCCCTCGTTGACGAAACGGGCGCACAGGGTCATCTGCGTTTGCGAGGCGGTCAGGAATTCCTTCTCGAACCGCCTACCCTCCCTGGCGGACCGGTTCGTCACGGTATACAACGGCATACGCCTCGAACCGTTCGAGAATCTGCCCCCGAAGGATCAATGCCGGAAAATGTTCAAGCTCCCCACCGGCGTCCACCTGCTCGGAACGGTCGGCCGCCTCGTCCCGGTCAAGAACCATCTCGGACTCATCACGGCATTTCACGCCATCAAGAGGCTCGTGCCGGATGCACACCTCGCAATCATCGGCGATGGCGATTTGAAGAAGATCATCGTCACCCACGCGGGCGATCTCGGTGTGGCCGATTCGGTTTCGATCATGCCGGCGACACCCGATATCGCGCAGTTCTACGGCGCCCTCGATCTCTTCGTCCTGTCCTCGCACTCCGAGGGACTGCCGCTGACGCTTCTCGAGGCGTTCGCGGCGGGGCTCCCGGCAGTGGCGACCGCCGTCGGTGGAATCCCCGAGGTCATCACCGACGGCGTGAACGGCCACCTCGTGCCGCTCCCCGGCGCCGCCGGCCTCGCCGAGAAAGCCACCGCCCTTCTGCTCGACCGCAAGCGCGCGTCCGTGATGGGAGAGGCCGGCCGCGACACCGTCCGCCGGCGCTTCACCGCCGCAATAATGGTTGAGGGGATCGAGCGCGTCTACGAAGAAGCACTGGGACATCGGTAGAATGCCCCGCTTCGCCTGGCGCCGTACGGGCGAATATGCTACAATACCATCATTATGGAAACACGAATTCTCGGAAAGACCGATATGGAGGTCGCCGTGGTCGGATTCGGGGGAATCCCCATCCAGGGGCTCTCCTTCGATGAGGCCGAACGTGTACTCCGCAGGGCGCTCGATCGCGGCATCAATTTCTTCGACAGCGCACGCGCCTACACGGACAGCGAGGAGAAGATGGGACGGGCCCTCGCCGCGCACCGCGACCGGTTTTTTCTCGCCAGCAAGGCGCTGTCACGCACGGTCGGGAAGATGGCCGCCGAGTTCGAGGCGAGCCTCCGCAATCTGAGAACCGGTATGATCGACCTCTACCAGGTTCACTCGGTCGGTTCCCTCGAGCAGCTCGAGAAGATTCTCGGACCGGGCGGCGCGTACGAGGCCCTCGCCGCGGCGCGCGAGGCGGGAAAGATACGCTATATCGGGGTCACGGGACATTCCCGATCCGTCCTGGTCAAAGCGATCGATACCGGCCTCTTCGATACGGTCCAGTTCCCCTACAATCCGATCGAGGTCGAATGGCGGGATGACGTCATTCCCGCGGCGCGTGAGGCGGGAATCGGCACGATCGGCATGAAACCCCTCGCAGGAGGCGCATTACACAATGCCGCCGCAGCGATCAGGTTCACCCTCACGAGCGGCATCGACCTATCGATACCCGGTATGGACTCCGTCGAGCAGGTCGACGTCAACACCGCCGCCGCGGAACCGCTCGTGCCGCCGGCGGATGTCGAGCTCGCCGGGCTCGCCCGCGAGAAGGAGCTGTGGGGGGGCAGGTTCTGCCGGCGCTGCGCCTACTGCATGCCATGCCCGAACGGTCTTGATATACCGTTTCTCCTGCTCATCGAGGCCTACTATTCCCGGTACGAGCTGCGGGACTGGGCGCTCGCGCGCCTCAGCGCGCTGGAAAAGACGTTCGGCGACTGCACCGCGTGTGGCGAGTGCATCGAGAAGTGCCCGTACAATCTCCCCGTGCCCGATATGATGTCGGCGGCGGCGGAGCACGTTACCTGATCGCCGCCGTACTGGCATGTTACTTGTTTGTTGGGAATAAAAAACCTGTTGACACCGTTACCGCGACGCCATAAAGGTTAGATAGGAAAATATGGTGGTGACTCCTCGGGAGGTTCGAGCATGAAACGTTCGTTGCTGCTTGCACTGACGGTGATTCTGGTTGCCGGGACCGCGTTCGCCCAGCTGCCACAGGAGCCGTACATCGGTCTGTTCACGAGTGATTTTCATGACTCCTGGTGCGCTACGGGCTCGATGCCCTTCTATTTCACCGAGATGTGGATTTTCTGCCTGCCGAATGTGGACGGCATGATCTGCGCCGAGTTCGCGATCAGCTATCCTGCGGTCGGTGTTATTCCATCCACGGTAACGTCCAACCTGCCCATCATCTCCATTCAAAAGGGCGATCTCACGGCCGGCATGAGCGTCTGTTACCTCGAGTGCCAGTACGACTGGCACTGGTGCTTCCACCAGTCCCTCGTCGTGAATGCACCGGATCCGATTTATGCGGAGCTCATCCCGCACACCGCTCCGGAGATCACGCAGGTGCAGGTCGCCGACTGTAGAGAGGATTTCCCGATCATACCGGCGATAAAATTCACCAACTTCTACATCAACTACGACCCCATGACCGCGCCGGAATGCCAGGTTGCGGGGACGGAGTCGAAGACCTGGGGCGCAATCAAGGCACTCACCGGCGAATAAAACAGGATCGGGCACGCGAAGCCCCCGCGTGGCGGCAGAGAAACGTCGGGCTCCCGTCTCATGACGGGAGCCCGGTCTATGTCATCTGGGACCGCCGCTCATTCGTCGACCATGCCGGCCAGGCGGGCGATATTCGCAACCGCCGCCAGCATCAGCGCCTCACGCTCCCGCGCGTGCCCGCCGAAACCGGTGAATACACCTATCCACGCCCCGTACCGGAATACCGCCACCTCGCCGCGGTACTTATCGCTTCCCACGGCGGTCGTCACACCGCCCTGCGGCGTTTCGCGCTCCTCTGCCGCGGCGCCGATCGACCCCGCATACCATTCGAAGATCCGGCGCGCCCCCACATCATCCTCGAGCGGTGACAGGTACATTTTCCCCTGTTTATCACCGGTTTCGTACTCAGCGATGAAGGAGGGCGGGAACTTCCCGCTGCCGAGCACACCCTCCGTGACGTATGTCACGCTTTTCTCGATGAGACCGGCCGTGGGAAAACAGGCGATCTCGGGGGGGAATGAGCCCGCACCGGGAATCTTCGCCGCGACGGCCTCCGCGAATCGCTCCATCGCGGCGGCGAGCTCCCCGCTTTCCTCGAAGACCGCCACCTTCACGTAGTAGGAATCCTTCCAGAAGTGCAGCGAATACGCGTCGCCGAATCCCTCCGCCCCGATCGCGAGGTACCGCAGCCCCGGCCCCCTGAACTGCGAATAGATGCCGAACGCCATGAGCGGGCTCGCGTGCCGGTATATCTCTACCTTGAGACCCCTGCCCGCCTCGCCGAGATAATCCCGGACGGCGACCTCCACGAACTCGTACGCGCGGAAATTCTCCGCCGCACCGTCGATGTACTCCCAGAGATCATCCGGGCCGTACCGGAGGATTTCTCCGTCTATTTCCCATCCGTTGATCTCCCCCGTTGCGGGAAGGAGGTCCTCGATGGCGACATCGCCGCTCCGGCAGCCGCCCGGCGGCACAACGGCAAGTACGAGCGCAACGACCAGCGCGATCCTCATCGGACAGTTCATGAATACACCACCTTGATCGGGTCATGTTACCGAGTGCCCGCGTCGCCGGCGGCACAGGCCTCTCACGATCAATGATACAATAATTATTGAAACGATGATCGCCAAATAAAGAGCGCCGCTATTGACCGTCAATATCGGCACGTGCAGGGCGAGAAAACTGCGCCGGGGCACCGCGTACACATTCAGAACCCGGACGAGATCATCGATGGCAACCGCATCGACCAATTGATTATACTCCGGCACCGGCCCGTTGCCGGCGGTGCTATCCATCCATTTTTCCAACCATTTGGCGCGCTCGAAGTTGTCCTCCATCGAGAGGGCCCACCTCCCCTTCAGCGCCGTCTTCGCTTCCGATAATTCGATCTCGCCGATATCGCCGCATCGAACCGCATCGATATGGGCGTTGATAATGTCGAGAACCGTATCCCTGTCCGCCCCGTCGATCCTCGTGTGTACCGCGAACGACCCGGCGTCCCCGTACCATCTGTTATATGACCAAATGCCGTATGCGAGACCCTTTTCAAATCGAATATCCTCTTCCAATCTCTTCCCGAGTATTTCAGCGAGGACATCGAGCGCCCAATGATCACGAGAGTAATACCCGTCGTTTCTAAAGCCGGTGATCACTATGCACTGATCGGTCACTTGAGGACCCCTTATCATGACCCGTTGCGGACCGTTTTCGGGCATTTCCGGGGTTTGGGGAGCGGCCGGCAATTCACCGCCCGGCTGGTCGCCGAAGAAGGCTTCCGCCTGGCCGAGAACGCGCTCCGGTTGAATGCCGCCCACGACGATAAGATGCATATTGTTGGATAGATAGAATTTCCGATAGTAGTCAACGAGTTCCTCTCTCCGCATCCGGCCCAAAGGTTCATCCTCGCCGATGGTTCTCATATTGAGTGGGTCATCGGGATAGATCGCCTGCTCTATCTTCTCGTAAATATTGTATCCCAACCCCAAACGATCCAGGATGGTGACGATCCAACCGTACTTGCCCCATCTCTCTTGGAATATCACGTTTCTCTCTTTTTCCACCTTCCCGCCAGGGAACGTCGGATGAAAAACAATTTGTGATATCCACTCCAAGGCATATTCGAGATCCTCCGATGACACCTCGGCGTAGTAATAGGTGTTTTCTTTGCCCGTGTACCCGTTCCACTTTCCTCCGCGCTTCGTTATGAAATTTTTTATCTCGTTTTCGCCCCATTTCTCGGTTCCCGTGAACACCATGTGCTCTACGAAATGTGAAATGCCGTTGTTGATTTCATCCTCGTACCGCGAACCCGCTCTGACGGCGAGATAGACGATGATCGATCTGCTATCCGTTCGGGGCTGGCACCAGATCTTCATGCCGTTGTCGAGGGTGTATCTATGGAGGGGAAAGGGATCGGCCGGGGATTGCGCGTTCGCCGCGCGCACTACGCCGGATAGTACAATAACCGCTATGAGGAGTACATCACATGCGGTTCGGCATGCACTTTCCCTCGAACAGGCACGCGGCCGTTCCCGTGATATATATTCATGCTGGGAATTCATTCAACCTGCAGCCTATGAAGGACGGGGGGGTCTGTCAAGCCGCGAGTTCCTGTTTCATCATTCGCCCCTTCCGGCAGGGGGTGCGCCTGCGACAGAGGTATGCCGGCCGGTTTGTGATCCTGCTCGCGCCGGCTCCGGAACCTGTTAAATGATGGACGTGCCGGCGGTCGCCTCCTATAATCGCCGGGGAGGCGACATTCGATGGCGAACCGTGATACGAACGGACGGCGACGCGCCGCGATCCTGATCGCCGTTCTGGGACTGACGGCGTTGAATATCCTCGCTCAGACGCTGGTCTTCCGTGATACCTTCGACGACGGCATCGACACGGATTACCTGAAACCCTATACGGACGGCAGGGATTATATGGGGCGGGCGCTGAGGCTCGTCCGGGGCGAGGGATTCACGGCGGCCTTCCGTGACGGGATCAGGATGCCCGGATACCCCGTCTTTCTTGCGGCGTTCGCCGGATCCCTCGAGAGGCCCGCGCGTGGTGTGAGGATAGCCCAGATCATTATCTCCGCCGCCGCGATCCCGCTCTCATGGCTTCTTCTGCTATCCCTCATGCGATCGCGCGGGAAAGCCCTGCTGGGCGCCTCGGTATTCGCCCTCTGGGTCCCCTTCTACTACTTTTCTCCCGTCCTCTACGCCGAGACCGCCAGCATCTTCCTGATCGGGCTCCTCTGCTATTCACTCGCGGGATTCGATCCCGTGCGGCGCGTGTGGACATCGATTCCACCCGCAATCATAACGGCGGCCCTGATCTACATGAAACCGAATCATGTTCTGCTGGTACCGGTGTTTCTCATATTCATGGCCTACGTCTCGAGACGGAGGGGAGTACCCGTTGGTACACGGCTCTTTCTGGCGCCGGTCGTTGTGGTACTGCTGCTGCTGTCCCCGTGGACCGTCTTCATCTCGAGATGCCAGAATTCGCTGGTGCCGCTGACGACGCACGGAGGCTGGAACCTGTACCTCGGCAGCGGCGGTTATTCGCACACCACGCCTTGGGCCGCGGGGAGCCTGGCGACCAGGGCATGGGAGGATCTCCATTTGAGTGACGAGGAGGGTGCGGCGGATGCCTACGGCCGGTACACGGTCGAAACGCGGGCACAGGCCGACAGGGATTACCGAAAACGCGCGCTGGCGCGATGGACACGGCGGCCCCTGGCACTGACCGCCTACGGGGCATGCAAGATCCTTCACTCGTTCGGATTCTCTTTCAGGGGACCGCGGGACCTGGTCGTGATGCTCCATTTCCTCGGCTCCATGGCCTTTTCCGTCTATCTCTGGAAGCGCCGGCGATGGAGGGAATGGGTTCTGCTGCTGTGGATGATCACCATCGCCGTCATGGCCCAGGCCTTTCTGTTCCTGCCCGAACTGAGATTCAAGACCGTGCTGTTCGACTTTCCAGCGCTCGTCGTCTGCATCCTGGGGGCCGGCGTTCTGCTGGAATCGGACTTTTTGCCGGGGCGCCGGGGCGGGACCCGCGGGATCGATCGGGTGCGGCCGGCGGCTATCGTTTGAATTGCAGGATTACTGTCGTCCCCTCGCCTTCGCGGCTCTCGATCCCGATCTCCCCGCCGTGGGCATCCATGATCTTCTTGCTGAGGTGCATGCCCAGTCCATATCCCCCCGTGCCCTTCGAACGGGACTTGTCCACCCGGTAGAACGGCTCGAAAATGAACGGCAGTTCCCCCTCCGGGATACCGCAGCCGTGATCCTTGACGGTAACCGTGAATGCGCCGTCCCCCTCCACCAGCGATACCTCCACCGGCTCGCCGTCCGGATGCGAGTACTTGACGGCATTCGCGATGATGTTTCTGAAGAGGACCCGGATGCGCGCCGCATCGACCGTGAGCAGCGCCGGCGCGGGTCCGGCGGTGAAGCGGATACCCGGCGGGTGGGCGGCGAATTCGCGGCAGGTACCTTCCAACAGCGCCCGTACGTCGCTCGCGCGCAGATCGAGCGCTCCGTGCGTGCTCTGTATCCGGGCACCCTCGAGGATCTCCGTGACCATCATCTCGAGCTCGTTGACATCCGATATGAGATTGTCGCGCTCCTCGGTCTCCTCCATCATCTCCAGCGATACCTTCATCCTCGTGAGCGGCGAACGGAACTCGTGGCTCACATCGAGGAGGAGCTGGTCACGCGCACGGATCATCTCGACGATCGCCGCACGCATGGCGTCGAATGAACGGACGAGCAGCCCCATCTCGTCGTGCCGGCGGGAATCGATCTCGAAATCGAGATCTCCCCCCGCCACCCGCCGGACGGCGCCGTACAGGACGCCGAGCGGGCGCTGCTGCCAGCGTATCCCCAGGTAGATCAGTATCAGCATGATCGTGGTGTAGAGAATGTGGAGCCCCAGTTCCAGCTCGGCGGCGTAGGGAAGGCTCTCTCCCCGGTCGTGAGGAAATAAGAGCTGATACCGAAAATCTCCACGCGCGATCTCGATCTGCATGCCGGCATCGAAACCGACGCGCACATCAGGATACCGGTACGGGGAAAGCCCGTCGTTGTCGAAACGTCGCATGCCCGCCGGGTTTGTCCAGGTGAACCGGTCGGATTCGATCCGCATGTATACGTCGAACCTCGCGGCCAGCTCGGCGGCCCTCATGGTATCGGGCGGGGTTCCGACCTCGTCGACAATGAAGCCGGCCATATTGACGGCACCCTCTATCTTTCTTTCGATGCGGGGGCGCCTGAAGATGACGCGGTGCGTCTCGATTATTGCCCATGTGACGGCGATATAGTTCACCAGGATGATCAGGAGGATCTTGACGTAGAGCGAGCTCCGGATCCCGCGAATGATACCGATCCTCATAACGTTCTCTCCCCGATGAACATGTACCCCGTGCCCCATACCGTTTTGATGTATCGTGGATTCTTCGGATCGTCGCCGAGTTTCTGCCGGAGACGGCTTACCAGTACGTCTATCGAGCGGTCGAAGACGTCCCCCTCGACCCCCCGGACCTGATCGAGCAGGCGGTCGCGGTCCATGGCCGTTCCCGCGTTCCGGACGAGGACGGAGAGTATCTTGAATTCGAGATCGGTGAGCGGTATCGATTCGCCTGCCATCGTCACCGTCCCGCTGCCGAGGTTCACGGCGAGCGCGCCGAACCGGCGTTCCACGTGCTTTTCCTTCTCGAGGCCCGCGCGGTGGCGGCGGAGCACCGTCTGTATGCGCGCCACCAGCTCGCGCGGCTCAAACGGTTTCGGAAGGTAGTCGTCAGCGCCGAGCTCCAGCCCGGCGATCCGGTCGTTCACGTCACCCCGCGCGGTGAGCATGATAACGGGTATGTCGCCCCTGCTCCGCATCTCCTGGAGGGCCTCGAATCCATCCATCTCGGGCATCATCACATCGAGTATGACGAGGTCCGGCCGCTCCTCGCCGAGCAACCGGAGCCCCTCGATCGGACGGTCGGCCGATATGACCGTGAAATCGAACTTCCGCAGGTATCTACCGAGCCGTTCGTTCAGCTTCTCGTCGTCGTCTATTATCAGGATCGTCGCCGCCATGCCGTACCGTTCTACCGCTCACGGCGCTCCCGGTGAGCGCCGGCATATTAACCCTCAAATCCTTCGTCGACCGCGCGCACCAGAGCGCCGGTGATGCGCAGGAGCTCGATCTCCCTCAGCTTGGCATCGTACCGGGCGGTCGAAACATTGGTTTCGGCCCGGATGAGGTTGAGCTGCGCCTCACGGAACTGGGTCGACGTCACCTGCCCGAGGCGGTAAAGCTCCCTGGTGCGCTGGAAGTTCAACTGCGCCGCCTCGAGATTCCGCTGCTCGAGATCGAGCACGATCCGGCTGTTCCGGTACGATTCATACGCGCCGGCCAGCGCCTGATCCAGTTCGAGCCGCGCCTGTTTTTCGAGCAGCTCCTGGCTGCGCACCTGAATCGCGGCGTTCTTGGAATCGATCCGCCGCTGGAAGCCGTCGAAGAGATTCAGGCTCAACGTCGCCCTGACGTCCCAGTTCTTCATCGGATCATCGATCGATATGTCGAAATTATCTGCCGTCCTGTTGTAACCGTAGGAAGCGGAGAGATCGAGACGCGGCAGATAGGCCGAGCGCGTTATGTTGCGGCTCAACCGGGCCTGTTCCAGCGACTCGATGCTCGAGCGGTACGAAGCGTTCCGTTCGAGCGCCTCCTCGCGCATAGCGGCGAGCGATTCGATATCGGAGAAGGTGATCGCCGGCTCGATCGTGAATTCGGTCGAGATGTCACGATCGAGCAGCACGTTGAGATTGCGCTTCGCCTCCGCCCAGTTGAATTCCGCCCGGACCACCGTGACGGTGTCGCTGTTGAAATCGACACGCGCGGCGAGGACATCGATCGTTCCCGCCTGGCCGAAGCTTTCCCGCTTCCGTGCCCGTTCCATTCGATCCCGCGAGATCTCGAGCAGCCTGCGCGCTATACGGAGGTTCTCGAAGGCCGCCGCGGCGTCGTAGTACGCGGCGCTCACCGAGAGGAGGGTGGACTCGATCTGGTTGCGCGCCTCGAGCCTGCCCTGCCGCCCCTCGGAGGCGAGCCGTTTGTATCGAAAGACATTGCCGAGACCGTCGAACAGCGTGTAGGAAGCGCTCAGCTCGGCGTTCGTCATCGTCATATCACTTTCAGGACCGGCCGGCGGGTCGGTGTTCTGGTAGGCTGCCGAACCGGTGAGATCGACACGCGGCAAAAGGCCCGCGTTGCCGATATGGACGTTGTTGCCCGCGATCTCGGCACTGTTGCGCGCCACGGCGATGCGCGGATTATGCCTGAGGGCGAGTGCAACGGCTTCCTCGAAGGTCAGGAGGTCCTGCGCGGCCGCGATCCCGGCGGAGCAAAACACTGCACAGAGACAGAGAACGATACACCGCATTATCTACATCCTTCGTCGCTGGTTGAATTGGAGTCGCTTTCCCGCCGAACAAATATCTCCTCGCGGACGGCCGACTCGACGGCTTCGGGGCTCAGCCGCTCTCCCCTGACCAGACCGAAGAGGAAGATCTTGAGCCGGTTCAAGGCCACGAGCATCGAGGGCAGCATCACCAGGGTGAGTATCGTGCCGAAGAGCAATCCGTAGGCGATCGAGATCGCCATCGGCGAGAGGAACTGTGCCTGGCGGCTCCGTTCGAACACGAGGGGGCCGAGCCCGGCGATCGTCGTCAGCGATGTCAGCAACACCGGCCGGAAGCGGGAGATGGCCGCATCCTCCATGGCGTTCTCGAATTTCAGGCCGTCCTTGAGGCGACGATTGAACGCGCTCACCATCACGAGCGAGTCGTTGACGACGATCCCCATGAGCGCGATGGCGCCGAACAGGGAGAGCATGCTCAGGATATACCCCTGGATGAAATGTCCCCAGAGCACCCCCACGAGACTGAAGGGGATCAGGAGAAATACCAGCACCGCCTGCCCGAACGAGCGGAACGTCACGGCGATGATCAGGAACATCAGTATCAGTATCGAGGGAATGATCTTTTTCATCGCGTTCATCGTCTTCTGGTTTTCATAACTCTCACCCTCGAACGAGTAGCGGACCTCGGGATAGCGATCCTGGACGGCCGGCATCACATTGGCGCCGATGTCCGCCAGTATGGCGGGTACCGAGGCCTTCGTGTCCACCACATCGGCGACGACACTGATCACCCGCTGCCCGTCGATATGGCTGATCGACATCACGCCGCGCTCGATCTTGAGCCCTGCGATCTCGCTCAAGGGATAGGTGCCGCCATCGGGCGTCCGTATACGCATGTCCTCGAGCTTGGTGAGCGAGGATCGATCCGTGAGATCATACCGTACCCATATCTTGATCTCGTCGATCCCGCGGAGGATGCGCTGTGCCTGCCCCCCGAAGAAACCCATCCGCACCTGGTTGACGACGTCCGACGTCGTGAGGCCGAGGGCGAACGCCTTCTCCTTGAGATCTACCTTCACCTCGCGGAGCCCCGGCGGGTCGTCGTCGTTCACATCCTTGAGCTGGTCCATCTTGCGTAGTTCGTCCTTGAGCATATCGGTGGCGCCCCGCAGCTGCTCGAAGTTGTTGCTCTTGAGCGCGACGGTGACGGGCATTCCCCACCGGTGACTTCCGGCGAACGAGAGTTCCTCCGCCTCGGGTATCTCTCCCGTGGCCTTACGGAATTCGTTGGCCGCTTCCATGTTGGACCATTCACGCTGCTCGCTGCCGATAAGGTTGGCGTAGACACTCCCCACGTTCGTTCCCGGACCGATACGGCGGTAGATGCCGATGACGAGCTCCTTGCCCCCAAACTCGCGGCGGTATCGCTCGTTGACCTCTATGACCTTCTGCTCGATATAGAGCGTCAGGCTGTCGGTGATCGCTTCCGGCGTCCCCGCCGGCAGGGACAGGCTGATGGAGACGGAGCGTCCCTCTATGTACGGGAAGAATGTGGCCTTGATGACGCCGCCCCGAACCGCACCGATCGTCGCGATAAAAATGGCGGCCACGACGGCGATCGAGACCGCGGGGGTTTTTATGGAAAAACGCAGGATGGGCGCATAGAACCGGTCGCGTATCCATCCGAGCACCTGCTCGGAGCGCCGCTCGAGAGCACTCTTCGTGCGCCGGCACAGGGCCTTCGAGTGGGCTATGTGCGCCGGCAGCACGAACGTCGCCTCGACCAGCGAGACGAGAAGGGTCGCCACGACGACAAAGGCGAGGTCGCGGCTCTGATCCCCCAGGCCCCCCTCGAGAAAGAGAAACGTGGCGAAGATCACGACCGTGGTCAGCACCGATGCGATGACCGACGGGAGCACCTCGATCGTCCCGTTTATCGCCGCAGGGATAGGCTTCTCCCCCTTCTCGTGGTGCTGGTAGATGCTCTCGGCGATCACGATCCCGTCGTCGACGAGGATGCCGATTATCAGGATCATCGCCATCAGCGACATCACGTTGATCGTGAGCCCGTAGAATGGAGCGACCATCAACATCCCGGCGAAGGAGATCGGAATGCCGATCGCGACCCAGAACGAGATGTTCGGATTCAACGACAGGCCGAGAAAGAGAACGACGAGAATGATCCCCAGAATGCCGTTGGTGACGAGGATGTCGACCCGGTCATTGATGATCTCCGATCCATCGCGGAAGATGATGCACTGTGCGTCCTCGTGTGTCGCATTGAATTCCTCGGCGTACTCCTTGACGGCCCCGGTGATTAAGAAGAGATCCTCCTCGTTGGTGTTGTCCACGGAGACCCTGACGGAGCGCTTGCCGTTGTAGTAGATCCGGTTCGGGTCCTCGGCCCACCGGTCCCGCAGGACGGCGACATCACCGAGGCGGACGACCGCCCCATCAGGGCTCGAACGCAGCACGTGGTTGGCCAGCTCATCCGCGTGGTATCCCTTGACATCGGCGCGGATGAGGAGCTCTTCCTCCTCTCCCTTGATCTTGCCGCCGGTCGACTTTATATTGGCATCCCTGACGGCGTCGACGATCTCGGTGAAGGTCAGCCCGTACGCCCGCAG